>NZ_CP146287.1:1637500-1937500 GCF_037041345.1 Abiotrophia defectiva ATCC 49176
AGCTAGGCTGCCGTTGATATTGAGGGCTTCAGCCGTAATCCCATTAAGTTTAGGGAAGAAGTCGCTGACCTTGGTCCGGAATTCTTCAAAACCTGGGTATTGATCGTTACTACCTTGGTTGGTCCCTACAAATGGCAGGAGAGCCCGGCTTTCGTTATGCTCGGTCCAATCGGTTACGGCATTCCCCTCACGGGAAATTCCATCTAAGACGAAGGTCCCACCCACCACATTATTGGCAGGGGCTTGACTGAAAATGGCCACAGAAATTGGCACAGAACGCAATTCAGGGGTTGCCCGCAAACGACCCACGATGGTGTTGGCGTAGGCTTTACCCCGCTCCCGCATTTCCCCGATCGAGATTTCCTGACGGTGCACCACGTTATTGGAGTCGGTATATTGGTATTCACTATTCATGGCCAAACCGATGACAATCCCAGATAGAGAGTAGCCATCGTTGGTTTCGACCATAATGTCTTTTTCCATGATTTGGGCCAGGTAAATTGGCGTTGCAGCCGCGTCCGTAATCACCTGGTCATTGGAGCTAGATTCTGCACTAGACGATTCCTCCTGGCTTGACTCACTACTTTGCGCCGAAATGGTGCTTTCAGCCTTACGTTGTTGCTCAGCATCGTCCGGCAAACGAGGGTTAAGCCCTTCAGGATTATCATCTGATTCACGGCCCGTCCAACGAGTCATAGTCTCCAGATTAATCAAGGTTCCTTCTTGCAGGAAATATTGGTTGGTTGGAAAGACGCCTTTGGCAATCCGCAGGAGACCTTCTTCAAAGGCACGGATATTACCGGCGGAACTAAGGTTGCTGTCAGAGCTGCTGGCTACCCCTAATTGGTAGCGACCATTGCTGATAACTGCCCGATAGTTCTCACTAGACAGCTGGTTCTGAGTGGTCTGCACCACCACCTGGTTAGGTCCTACCACTGGCTTTTTGGTATTTTCGGCTTCTAGGTTGTTAAGACACCCTGCCAGGGTCAGACTGACTGCCGCGAGGGTCAGTCCCTTCTGCCATTTATTTTTCATATTTTCACCACTTTTTATAGATTTGCTAAGAAACTGGCTTCGTCAAGGATGGTTACACCCAAGGATTCCGCCTTGCTTAATTTACTGCCGGCTTCCTGACCTGCCACCAAATAATCGGTCTTCTTGGAGACACTGCCGGTCACCTTAGCTCCCCGCGCTTCTAAGAGCTCCTTGGCTTCAGAACGCGAATAGCTTTCCATGGTCCCAGTCAGGACAACGGTTTTACCTAACCAGAAATCATTGGCTGAGGCACCTTCCGCCACTTCAAGAGGCTGTGGGCCCTGATAGGTCAGGTTAACGCCTGCCTCTGCTAGACGTTTAAGCATGGCTTGGCTAGATTCCAAGGCCAGATATTGCACTAGAGACTGGCTGATAATTGGCCCGACTCCTTCAATGGCCCCAATTTCCTCGGCAGTCGCCTGGCTTAACCTATTCAAATCGCCAAAGACTTGCAAGACTAAGCGCGCTGCCTTGGCGCCCACATGTCGAATGCCCAAACCAAAGAGCAAACGCTCAGCGGAGTTGGACTTGCTAGCTTCAATGGCAGCCAGTAATTTCTGGGCGGATTTTTCTTGGATTTTATCTAGACCTAAGAGATCTTCTAAGGTCAAACGATAGAGGTCATCCAATTCCGTGACTGCTTGACTAGCGACTAGCTGGTTAAGAATACGTGGTCCCAAGCCCTGAATGTTCATAGCACCCCGAGAGACAAAATGGCTCAAGAGGGCTAGGCGTTGGGCCGGACAGACTAGGTTAGGACAGCGTAAAGCCACTTCCTCACCCTGACGTACTAAGGGTGTCTGACATTCCGGACAATGGGTCGGAATGGTCAGGGGCTGACTGTCTTGGGGCCGTTTAGCCAAAAGCACTGAGGTAATCTCAGGAATAATGTCGCCCGCCTTATGAATCGTGACTTGGTCTCCAATCCGCACATCCAGGCTCTCAATCAAGTCCACATTGTGGAGACTAGCGCGTTGAACCGTTGTCCCTGCCAATGGCACGGGATCCATAATGGCAGTTGGTGTCACGACACCCGTCCGCCCCACGGTCCATTCCACCTCACGTAGGGTGGTCATCGCTTCTTCAGCCGGGAATTTATAGGCAATGGCCCAGCGTGGTGCCTTGACCGTAAAGCCTAAGGCCTGTTGCTGGTCAATGCGGTTAACCTTGATGACCACGCCATCAATTTCATAAGGCAAGTCATGGCGCTGTTGGCCAATCATTTGGATATAGTCAATCACTTCTTCAGCCGTCTGACATTCACGTCTGAGCGGATTGGTCCGTAGCCCCAATTGCTCAAAAGCCGCAAAGAGACCGGCCTGACTCTCAGGATGAAATTGATCCGTGTAGACTGCACTGTAGAGGAAGATGTTGAGTTGGCGGTCAGCCACCGCACGCGGGTCTAACTGACGTAAGCCACCAGCCGCCGCATTGCGGGGATTCTTAAAGATTTCTTGGCCTTGGGCTTCGCGTTCCTCATTGAGTGCAAGGAAGACAGCCTTAGGCATGTAACATTCACCGCGCACTTCTACTGACAGATTTTGTCTTAGACGTAGAGGCAAGGAGCGAATGGTACGAAGATTCTGGGTGATGTCTTCGCCAATTGTCCCATCCCCCCGCGTAGCGCCACGTACAAAGACGCCATCCTGGTAGGTAAGGGCAATGGCTAAGCCATCGATTTTACATTCACACATGAAGGAGACAGGGCCCTCGACTTGTTGGGTCACCCGCTCAATAAATTGTGTCACTTCTTCTGGACTGAAGGCATTGCCTAGACTATACATAGATTCTGCGTGAGCAACCTTACTAAAGCCTTCTAGGAGCTGGTCCCCGACCCGTTGGGTAGGCGAATCTGGCGTAATCCATTCTGGATGCGCCGCTTCAATTTCTTCCAGTTCCCGATAGAGGGCATCATAGCTTGCGTCACTAACCAGGGATTGGTCTAGAACATAGTAATGGTAGGCATAGTCATTTAATAAGTGCTTGACTTCTTCAAGGCGTGCCTGAAGGTTTTGGCTTGGCATTTTCATTCTCCTTCATATCCAGGTCAGCTAGTGAGCCATGGGCCCACTACCCTAATCTACATTATAGCGCATTTGAGCGAATTTTTCTCGGAAAATGCGAACTTTTTACAAAAGTGCAATATGCCCTCCCATGGCGACCACTATCGAACACCTAAGTCATATGAAAAAAGCTGAGACTTAAGTCTCAGCTTGGCTTATTCTATTCACTTGCCTTAGTCAATGGGGCATAGGCTGCCATCAAATCCTTGATGCCTTGCGAGGCGAAGGCCACGCTCAGTAGTTGGTCTTTGCCAGCCTTAGCCACCTTAACAATGGTGCCCTGGCCGAAGGTCTTGTGGATGACCTTATCCCCGACCTGCCAAGTCTGACCTGCTCCACTTGCGGAAGTGCTAGCCCCAGCTACTGGCCCCTTATGACGAAGGGCTGCTTGATTCTTAAGGCAACGGTCACCCGTTTCTTGCTTGCGAATGGTCCGACTAGGTGCGACATTGGCGGTTGGCTGATGATGCAAGCCCGTCCAAGAAGAGTTGTCAGACCAAGTCTGCTGCCAGCTACTTTGACCATAGGCGCTTGACTGACGGCCTGACCCTAGCCACTCGACCAAATCAGGTTGGATTTCATCCAAGAATCGGCTAGGTGGATTGGTCACGGTTCGGCCATATTGCAGGCGTCGCTTGCTAGCAGTCAGATAGAGAGCGCGTTCAGCCCGGGTCATGCCTACATAGGCCAGACGTCGCTCTTCTTCTAGCTCGTCAGGATTCTCACTAGCGCGACGCAGTGGGAAAAGCCCCTCTTCCATGCCCACCATAAAGACATAAGGAAATTCCAATCCCTTGGCTGCATGCAGGGTCATGAGGGTCACCTGATCTAAGACCTCTTCCTGATTGTCTGCATCGGTCATGAGGGAGACATCAGTTAAAAATTGGGTCAGTGGCGCCAAAGCCACTTCTTCCTGGCCCTGAGTCTGAGCCAAATAATCAGGATCTTGTTCCAGAATCGCCTCCCGCTCCGTTTGGTCGAACTGGGTGACGACTGAGGCAAATTCTTCCAAGTTCTCCAGACGGTTAGCCGCCTCGACCGTCCCTTCTTCCTTGAGCGACTTAAGGTAACCCGTCTTATCCCAAACTTCTTCCGTTAAGTCCCGGAGTGGTAAGAAAGGTACTTGCTGGCGCAGGGTCTCAATCAAGTGAGCAAAGTCCAGCAGCTTTTTCTGAACACTGGCTGAGAAATTGGAGAAATGCAGGCGCCCAATGGCCTCAAACCAGGAGACTCCGAGAGAATCCGCGAATTCAGCCAACTTAGTCACCGTTGTTGCCCCAATTCCTCGCTTAGGCACATTAATGATTCGGTTAAGGCTGAGGTTGTCATGTGGATTATCCAAGAGCCGCAGATAGGCCAGAGTGTCCTGTATTTCCTTACGAGCATAGAACTTAAGCCCCCCCACTACCTTGTAAGGCATATTGGACCGCAAGAGAGCTTCTTCTAGCCCCCGTGATTGGGCCTGAGTCCGATAGAGCACAGCTACTTGGCTATAGTTGGCTCCTTCTTGGTCCCGCAAATGCCGGATGGTTCGCGTAACAAATTCAGCTTCTTCCAAATCACTATCGGCAGAGTAGATTTGAATCTTTTCCCCTACTTGGCCGTCACTCCAGAGCTGCTTATCCTTACGCTGGAGGTTATTTTCAATCACACTGTTAGCGGCCTTAAGAATAGTTTGAGTGGAACGGTAATTCTGTTCTAGCAAGATTACCTTAGCTTGAGGGTAGTCCTGCTCGAAGTTAAGGATATTAGCCATGTTGGCTCCCCGCCAACCATAGATAGATTGGTCGGCATCCCCTACCACGCAAATATTCTTAAGCAAACCCGCCAGGAGCTGAACCAGGCGATATTGACTATGGTTGGTATCTTGGTACTCATCTACATGGATATATTGGAATTTCTGCTGATAGAACTGGCGAACGGTCGGATTCTGCTCGAGTAGTCGCACGGTCAGCAAAATCAGGTCGTTAAAATCCAGGGCATTGGCTGCCTTGAGCCGCTTCTGATAATTGCGGTAGATATTGGCATGAATTTCATGAATATAGCCACTATCAGAAGCCAGAAAATCATCCGGCAAATAGCCTTGGTTCTTAGCCGCATCAATGACCCAGAGTAGATCCTTGTAGTTATACTGGTCACTGTCCAAGTTCAAGTCCCGCAAGACCTGCTTCATCAGGGTCTGCTGCTCGCCCTGGTCAATAATGGTAAAGTTCTTGGCATAGCCCAGCGTCTCGATTTCCCGACGCAGAATACGAGCACACATGGCGTGGAAGGTAGCCACCCAAATAGAAGAAGCCTCTTCCCCCACTAGACCTTGGACCCGTTCTCTCATCTCGGCTGCTGCTTTATTGGTGAAGGTAATGGCCAGGATATTCCAGGGATTGACTTGCCGCTCCTGAATCAGGTAGGCGATGCGATGAGTTAAAACCCGCGTCTTACCACTCCCTGCTCCGGCTGCGATGAGGACAGGCCCTTCCGTGGTCAGAACCGCCTCTCTTTGTTTTGAATTTAAGCCTTTAATCAACGTGTCTAGCGCCGTCACATGCCCAACCTCCATCTTCAAAATCTCAACTCCTATTATAACAAATCCTGAGACTAAACTCACCTTTCAAGTCAAAAACTATAGCTGGTTATATGAAATTAAGATAGCCAAAATAGCTTTAAACCCGCGCCAGACATACCAAACTGTGTTATACTAATCAACAATAAGTCGGCTGATGATAGCCAAATATGAAGGAGTTGAACTATATGTCCCAAACCTCATTAGAATTTATCGGTAATACCCCTGTCTATCAATTAGACAATAGCAATATCTATGTCAAACTCGAGAAGTACAACTTGGGTGGCAGCGTCAAAGATCGTGCCGTTCTGGGTATGATTCAAGCAGCTCAAGCAGCAGGTGCAGTAACGCCTGAAACTATCTTTGTTGAGCCAAGTTCTGGTAACACTGGGATTGCAGTCGCCCTTCTGGCCTCTGTCTTGGGTCTCAAGGCAGTTGTCATCATGCCTGAAAGCTTTAGCGTGGAGCGTCGCCAACTTATCAAAGCCTACGGGGCGCAACTCGTCTTGACTCCAAAAGAAGGCGGCATGAAGGCGGCCATCGCTAAGGCAGAAGAAATTAAGAGCCGTTATCCAAACGCTATTATTTTGAGCCAATTTGATAACCCAGCTAACCCAGCTTACCACCACCAAACTACAGGTAAGGAAATCCTAGAACAAGTGCCAGACCTAGATATTTTTGTCGCAGGGATTGGGACTGGTGGTACCTTCACAGGGGTTGTAGAATACTTAAATGAACACAAACCAGGTGTCCTAGCAGTGGCCTTAGAACCAGAAGATTCACCTGTTATCAGCCAAGGCCGGGCCGGTGCCCATAAGATTCAAGGGATTGGGACTGGCTTCCTGCCAGGTAACTTCAAACCTGAATTAGCCAACCAAGTCCTAACTATCAGCAATGACGAAGCCTTCGCTGAAGCCAAAGACTTTATCCGGACGACTGGTATTGGGGTCGGTATTTCGTCTGGTGCAGCCTTGGCCGGGGCTAAGAAACTAGCTGCCCAATATCCTGACAAAAAAATTGTGACCATCTTACCTGATGGCGTAGAGAAATATCTCTCCGTCTTGGACTTTGAAGGTGGGAACTACGTTCAAGTTTAATGTCTTTCTGGCAACGACTTTCCTATAATATTCAACGCGTCATGGCCCTTGACCCTGCTGCCAAGTCGCCTTGGATGGTCTTCTGGACCTATCCACATATTAAGGCTCTTAACTACCACTACATTGCCCACGCCCTCTATGTCAAGGGCCATCCACTCCTAGCTAGACTCCTAGCTAAACGCGCCCGTCGCGTGACCGGCATTGAAATTCATCCCGGTGCCCAAATTGGTCCTGGCCTCTTTATGGACCACGGCATGGGCATTGTCATTGGCGAGACGGCCATAGTTGGCAAGGATGTCACCCTCTATCAGGGCGTGACCCTCGGCGGAACCAAGTTAGACCCTGTCAAGCGCCACCCCACGGTTGAAGACCATGTCCTGATTGGAGCGGGCACCAAGATTCTGGGTAATGTCACCATCGGCCAAGGAGCCAAAATCGGCTGTAATGTCGTCATCAAGCAAGATGTGCCTGCAGGTGCCATCGTATACGAAGCCCCCGTCTGGATTAAGTACCCGGGGCAGGACCAAATTGTGCCTTTCTACAAGACTTCTACTAGCTCTGCTTCAGAGCCAAAGGCTAAAGGCTGAGACAAGTGTCTCAGCCTCTTTTTTGGATTGGCAATCAAAGACAAGAAACCTAACCTTATGCTATAATAAGGCAAAGACTATCTTAGGAGGTTTTTCAATGAAACAGAATAATAATCATGCGATGTTCACAGCCTTACCATTCGGGATTTTCTTCATCCTCATGGGTCTTTGGGCTGTTCTCAATATCCCGAGTGCAATCAATAAACAGGATCAGGTCGGCATTATCATATCTAGTATCTTTGGCCTACTCTTTATCCCTATGGGCATCAGCTTCATTTTCCTGGCTTTCAAAATCAGACGGGAAACCAAGGCACGCTACGAAGCGACCTACCAACGCTACCCGGAATTGCGTGACAACCTCTCCTTGCTGACGGAGCAAGCTAGCTTTGTGGACCCACTCAACCAATTCTATGTCTACCGCGATACCCTCTTCTATATCAAAAACGGCTTCATTGACTACCAAATCGAAGAGTTAAGCCTAATCGGTGTAAAGATTGAACGCATGAAAGACGGCCCACATGTCTCATCCAACCACCTCTTCTTCCTCTACATGAGAGAAGGTGAGCAGGAAATGCATTCTTTAGATATGGGGACTGTCAGTCAGCAAAAATACGACAATCTCATTGAACTCTTCCGCTATCTGATGCAAGTCAAACCAAGTCTTCGTTTTGAAGATGCCATCTCAGACAAGTAAGTCAAGGAGGAAGTATATGTCTCTATTCAAGAAACTTAGCCTATTAGCAGCCGGTCTGGTCTTAACGACTAGCCCCGTACTGGCCCAATCGTCATCTGAGTCTAGCCAGTCTGACTCAAGTCAAACTTCTTACGAAAGCCTAGAAGCTGCTAGCAACGAGTTGACTCCTAAACTTAAGGAAGCCTTAGACCTCAAGGATGCTAAGAAGACTCTTGACAATCTCGCTAAACTCTTCAAATGGGAAGTAACGGATAGTAAGGAAACTCAACTAGCTAATACCGACTTCAAGTACACCATCCACCGCTTCGGTCCTGAGGCAGTGCTCCTATCAACTCCCGATAACAAGGTGCTAGCCTTCGCTATGGCTAAGCTAGACGCCGATAGCATCCGACAACGCATGGCAGGCCTAGGGGTCAAACCTGAAGCCCAAATGGAGCGATTGCTTAATCGGGAACCCTCGCCTGTCGATAAGGTCTTTGTCGAGACTAAGGATTTCGGCCTTATCCTAAGTGGCCACCGCATCGGTCAGGATGAGAAAAAGCCTGACAAACCACAGTACGATCTCTTCCTTATTTACAACCATGATTTCTACAAGGCGATGGTCAAAGACTTTGAATAAACATAAAAGGCTAAGTTTTCAACTTAGCCTTATTTTTATAAAATCCAGGGCTAATAGCCCTGGATTTCTTGTTTGAGGCTTAGTTGTCTAGGGGCCGCCAGGCCATGGTCCAGCGACAGGACAAGCTAGGTCCTGTGATGCGATAGACATCTGGTAAGGCAGGACCACAAGAATTGGTTCCTAGACCACTTTGAGCTAAATCTAGGTTGAGATAATAACCTGATGGCTCCGGCAATTGATCGCGGTTGCTAGTCTGGCTCAAGGTCTGCGCACTATAAGGCGATAGACTGAAGTTAAGCCCCGAACTAGCTGGCGTCTGATCTTGAACCTGCCAAAGAACCGGCGCCTGGACAACTTCTAGCCATGACACCTGGCTACGGTTGCCATTTTCTTGCGGCTTAATGTAAGGCTCATAGAAATCCCCGGCATCCAAACTGAATTGGGCCCGGTAGCTAGCAGCCTGCTTGTCGGCATAATTTTCAAAAGGTCCCTGTCCCAGATAATGAACCGTCTGGGCATCTACCAATGGCAGGCAAAGGCCAAATCGTGGCAAGAAAGGCATTTGGCTATCTAAGTTAGCTTGGACTTCCAAACTTAACTGGCCATCCTTAGCCAGTTTCCAAGCCCCTGTCAGGCTCAATGGATTCTGCCGCGCCAGCGCCGTCATAGCCCCTGAGAAATGTAGGCTAACACCATCAGCTTGAACTTCTAGGTGACTGTCTCGAATCCAAAGCTGACTGTAATGATAATTGGCCGCTTCCCATTCCTTACGAACATGACGATCATTATCTGTCGGAGCCCGCCAAATTTGCCAGAAGGCAGCTTGCCTGAGCAGTTCCTGACCGGCATAACTAATTTGACTTGGCGCCAGACTGCCCTTATCAAAGGTCAAGACTAGGTCGCCCCAGGTCAACTGATAACTGGCCAGGTCTTCCTGGCCACTAACAACTTGTGGCGCTTGGCTCAGGCTAGGGACTTCATAGGCTGCCAAGCTTACCTGATCGAAGCCATATTCCCCTTCATTTTCCAGGCCCAAATAGACAAAGCGGACACTGGCCACACTAGCTAGGTCCCCACAGCAAGCTAAGTCGACCCAAGTAGTTTGGCCTGGCTCAGCCTGCCAAGTTGCACAGTCTTGACTAGTTAAGAGCAAGCCCTCCCGATTATAGGCTTCTACTCGCAAGTAGAGGGCCTCTGCCAAATTCAAAAAGGCATAGTCATTACGGAAACAAGCTCGATGGGCTTTTAAATCAAAGTCTATTAAGCGGACTGGCCGGAAGACCTGTTTGTGCTCTAAGAGACCCGTATGCAAGGTCCGATCCGGATAGACCAAGCCATCCATACAGAAATTGCCGAAGTGCGGATAGTCGCCAAAGTCGCCCCCGTAACGGTAGACAGGTTCTGCCTGCCCCGCTAGTGGGACCGCGATGGCATGGTCGCACCATTCCCAGACAAAGAGGCCAATCAATTGAGGATGACGCTGCATGCAGTCATAATAATCTTCCAGACCGCCCGGTCCATTGCCCATGGCATGGGCATACTCGCAAAGCATGAGCGGCCGATCAAGTGGTGCATATTGGCCCCCCTCGCTAAAGTAGAGAGTCTCGATTTCTTCAATAGAGGGATACATCCGGCTGTAGACTTCCACATGCTGCTTATTGTGCGCCTTAGCTGGGTCGCGGAAATAATACCCTTCATAATGCAGAATCCGCGTCGGATCCCAAGACTTGGCTTGAGCTAGCAGGACTTCGAAATTGATGCCAAAACCTGATTCATTGCCCGCCGACCACATGATAATGGAAGAAAAGTTCCGCAGTGGCAAGACATTGGCTGCCATACGGGTTACTAGAGCTTCTTGCCACTCAGGATCCTCCGCTATCTGGTTAAAGTTGCGACTATAGCCACGGCCATACAGATCCACCACGCCATGACACTCTATATCGGCCTCACTGACCACATAAAAGCCCAAGCGATCGCATAGCTCATAGAATTCTGGTGACTTTGGATAATGAGCCGTCCGAATGGCATTGAAGTTATGGTGCTTGATGAGCATCAAGTCCTGAACTTGGCGTTCCAAGGTCACAGTCGCTCCCGTATCCGGCCAGGAATCGTGGTGGTTGACCCCTATGAGTCGGATAGCCTGATGGTTACAGTAGAGGCCGTCTTTGTCCACAGATAACTCTCGCAGACCAATGGCTTGTTTATAGGTCTCGCCTGCCACCGACCAGTAGAGCGTGTATAGGTATGGTTTTTCAGCCGACCAGAGATGGGGCTCTTCAAGGGACAAAGTCAAGGTCTGCTGGCTAGAATTCAGTGGTAGATTGGTCTCCTCCAAGACTAGCTGACCCTCCGCATCTTCCAAGCGATAGGACCAGCTCCCCCCTGGCTGATTAAGGGACCAAGACCATTCCAGCTGGGCCGACTGGCCATCTGGCGCTACTTGGGGACGCAGATGAAAATCAACCAGTCCCTGAGCAGACCGCCGTCTCAGATAGACATCGCGGAAAATACCACTCATCCGGAATTTGTCCTGATCTTCCAGATAAGTCCCATCACACCATTTGAGAACCAGCACTGCTAGCTGGTTCTTCCCCTCTTTGATATAAGGGGTTAAATCATAGACTTGTAGGCTGTGCGAAATTTGCCCGTAGCCAACAAAGTGATCATTGACCCAGACATAGGCTGCTGAGTCTACCCCTTCTAGCACCAGTTCTGTCCCAGGCAGATCCGCCAAATCCCTAATCTCAAAGCTTCGTTTATAAAGCCCGGCAGGGTTGGCATAGGGCACATAAGGTGGATTAAAAGGAATAGGGTATTCCGTATTGGTATATTGAAAGTTATCAAATCCCTGATATTGCCAACAACTGGGCACCGGCATCGTGGTCCAATCCAAGTCCTCTTGGTGAGTCGTCAACCAATAAGGCGATTCAATCAAGCGGACATTATCAAAATAATGGAAATTCCAGTCCCCATTCAAGTCCACAAAACGAGACGATTCCTGTCTCCGCTTGGCTTGCTTGGCCTCTTCTAAATTCCCATAGGGAATGAAGTAGGCCGCCTGTGGCATTTGGCCAACAGACTGAAGACTTAGGTCTTCAAAAAAGTTACTGATTAACATGGCTATCCCCCTTCAGCGCATAATCAGGTCGAGACACCTGGATGCGCTTCCTTCTTTTCTATTATAGCATAAGTCTCTTGATCAGGAACCCACGCACCCCAAACTTGTTATCATTTCCCCACAAAAAACTGCCCCTAAGGGGCAGTTTTGCCTTCTTACTCTCTTTCACGTTTAGGACGAAGACCTAAGATTCCTAAGAAGGAGAGGACTAGTCCACCTAGGACAAAGCCAGATGGGCTCTCACCCGTCTCGGGCAGGCGGTCCTCATGGCTAGCCGCTGCTAACACCTTGTCACCAGCAGGTCTAGTTTGGCTTGCATGTGTTTGGTCTTCTGGCCCAACCGGATCACTTTGTCCTGGTTGACTCGGTTCTTGACTTTGTTCTGCCTTAGCGAATACTAAGGCGTAGTGGGTAAAGTGTGGCCCCTCAAAGACAACCCGGCCATCTTGAACTTGGAAAGGCAAGCTTTGGGCTGGCCCGTCCTCAGGCAAGAAGAGTACTTGCTCTACTGTTTGATCTTGAGGCGATGGTAGACTGACCTTAGCAGGGTATTGCGTATCCACATCTTGACCCTGAGCGTCTTGGCCTTCAATATCGTAGACAAGGGCCTGCCGTCCTGCCAAAGCTTGTTTTTCGGCTTCCGTCAGGTCTTCTGGCCCTAGCTTACCGACCTTGAGACCTGTAATATGACTTGGCTCCAGCCCTGAGAAGGCCACGGTCACATCGTGACCTGGGTCATGCAAGACGGTTGGCGTCACTTTCTTAGCTGCTAAGATAGATTCTTCAAGTTGCGCCTTAGCTGCTGCAAAGTCTGCCGGACTTACCAAGTCTTGGTCCATCAAGGTCCGTGCCTGACTGACTTGTTTGCTTAGTTTGTCCTTTAATTCAGGATCTTGTAGACGATTCGCCCAGTCCTGACCTAATGAGGCCACTGCCCCTAGAACCAGGCGCGCCTCGTCGTGCCCTTTCTGACCGGATAGATTGCCTAGGGCCTTATTCAAATTAGCGAGTGCCGCATCTACCTGAGCTTGCTCAGCAGTCTGCGCTGCCTTGACTAAGTCCTGAGCCTTGCTGACACTATCCTTAAGGGCCTCCTGCTCTTCTGGGGTCGCAAATTGATAGCGATAGTGTGGAAGAAGGCGCTCAACTTCAGCTAATTTCTGGTTGAGATATTCGAAGTTAGCTTCTTCTTTTTCCACCCAAACAGAGAAGTCCACGCTAAAGTCTTGATAGTGCAGAGTTACTTTCTGCTCACCTAATCGTTGAGGGTCATAACCAGAGACTGTAACACCTGAATCTTGGAAGGTATAGGTGTGGTGGCTTTGGTCTGAATACACTACTTGGAATCTGCCCTTGGATAAATCCAAGTCTTGGCCAGGACGATAGTGTTGATTTGGCAGAGTCGTAATAGCCAGATGGGTAATTTCCTTACTGTCATCGTTCGAGTCGGCCTTAGCCACGTAGACTCTCAGCTTTTGATCCAGAGTTTGGCCCAGGTAGCTGACAACTAGATCTTGAGCACCCAGCTTAGTCGCGTCATAACCGCTGACTGTCACCCCAGGGTGGGTCAGGTTAACGAGTTGATCCTCCTTGGCTCCTTCTAGACGAACCCGCAATTTACCGCCCGCTAGATTCAAGCCATCCTTGACATGATAGACCGTTTGCTCTAAGCCTTGTTCCAGGCTGACTGCTTGAATCTTTTGATGGGCGCTAGTGGCATCTACCAAGACTGCGGATAGGTTGCTAGCTTCCTTGCCTTCTTCCCAGGTCTTATAGTAGAGCAAATGGCTGCCTTCTGCTAAACGAACTGGTTGGAAACTGTAGTCTCCCGCTTGATCAGCCCTTACTTCCCCTAATAGCTGAGTCGCTTCCCGGTCAGCATAGAGTCTTACTGTGGCCTTGGCAGGCACCTTGTTCAAACCAACTTGGACATAGCCATTTCCCAAAGATTGAGCGGCCACATTAGCCATTGGCAGGTTGGTGGATTCTTTGGAAGCAGCTTGTTCATACATCTTCCAGTTATAGATACGAATGGCCCCCCAAGGCGTTCCGTTATGGGAAGTTACCACATCCAAACGCCATTCTTGAGCAGTGATTGGTCGATCTAGGTCCACATCCGTTACATGAGCGCGGTTGCCACGAATTGATTTAGCCAATAACCATTCCCCGGTGGTCATATCCTTGTAGTAGAGGTCAAAGTCGCGGGTATTCATGAGACCATCATTGACAGACTCGCCACCAGCCCCAGCATGTTCAACCACCCATCGGCGGACCGTTCTGACCTGGCTAAGTTTAATGTCGACATGGCCTTGAGGATCTAGAATACACCATTTGTCGGCATTAGAGGTAATGGTCCCGTTCAACATGGCGTCAGCTGGCTCAGAACCATCGCTAGGACCGGAAGCAAAGGTCACAGTAGCTCCTGGCACAATATTAGGTGCCTGCTCTTGTGGTTGGGTCGTATCAGACGTGGTCATTTGCCAGTCAAAAGTCGCATAGCCGGCTTCAGACCGCAAGCCATTCTTGCCCACCGCTACTACCTTGAGCCGTTGGGTCGTCCCACTAGCATCCTGTGGTCGAGACACTTTAGCCAAATAAATATGGTGGTTAGATGAACCTGTCAGTAAATGCCATTTATTAGGTGCGACTTCTTGATAGACTTCATAGTAATCCGCATTGGCACTTGGCGTAAAGGCTAGATGGGCTTGGGCCTGACGGCTAGAGCTGAGTTGCTTGGATACTACTTGGACTTGGCTTGGGGCCACAGGGGCTGTTGCCGTCTTCAAGAGGTCGATTTGCCCTAGGTTGAAGCGATAAGCAGCTTGATCCGTCTCACTTTCAAAGGCAAACTTAATGGCATAGATAGTCTTGCCCTTCAAGCTAGATAGGTCCAAAGTATCTTGGTGCCAGTCTTTGCCTGGCCTTAAGTCAAAGTAATGGAAGCTATCAGCACTATAGTTAGCCTGAGTGGCTAAGCCGACCCGGACACGGCTTCCTAGGCCACCTTTGTGGGCTAGCTTCAACTGCGTAGTCTCACCCACAGCTAATTTGGTGGCGTAAAGCATGGCTTCTTCTGGGTTCTTAGCTCCTAATCGACCTGAAAATTGAAGCGAGTTCCCGCCGTTATAGGCATCTTCAAAGTCATAGTCACCCTTAAGGCCGGCCTCCCCATTCTTAGAGCGAATCCACCAACGCCAGGTTGGTAAAATACCAGACACCGACCGATAGTTCCATTCAGAGTCTTTAGAGACTTTGCCATCTATATACCAACGTTTACCGTGACCCGTATTGAAGCTGGTGTGGAATTGGTCGCCTAGAATGGCCGTTTTGTCAGCGATGTAGCCAGACAAGCCATACCAAGTGCTATCTTCTGGTTTTGGCTTGGTTGGGTCTTGTTGCAAGCCCGTCCAGAAGTTATTTTCTTCCCGGTGATAACTTTCCCCGGTGGTCCCAATGCCAAGAATGGAATCCGGTGCAAAGAGTCCTAAGGAAGTCCGAAGCTTGCCTTGGTCATCTAGCAAGTCCCAGAATGGCACCTGGGTCTTATAAGAGTTCTTCTGTAATTCAAAGCCCATATAGACATCATACTGGGAGCGATTGACCGCCTTAGCGCTATTGACCGATTCATCCACCGATGCCTTACCCCAGTTGAAGTTGGCGAAGAATTCGTCGACTGGGACAGGACCTTGTGGTTTTTCTGCCTTCATGTAATCGCGGTTAACTTCTGTTAGGGCGTTTTGGTGATTACGTTGGCCGTTAATATCAAAGGCATCATACCAAGAAAATTTGAGATTCACTTTTTGCTCGGCTGCATATTGTTTAGCATAGAGCATGAACTGCCGCATCTTCTCACCCTTGCCATAGAGGCCATGGCCGGTGGTTTCTTGGTTAATAAAGTAGCCATCATAGCCATAGTATTTGGCTACGTCAACCAGCTTGCGCGCGAGCGGGAAGGTGTTAGAGCCTTCTTGATCTTCTTGCAAGAATTCCAAGAAACGTTTGCGGTCGGCACGACTCGTGGACCAGTTGAAGAAGAGGGTCCCATAGACTGGCACCCCATTGCGGTGGCCAGCATCAATGACATCAGGGCTTGGCACTAACCCATCCCAAAAGACCATGGAATCAAGGTATTGCCAGTGGTCGAAGGCATAGGTCTTAAACTCCTCGCCCCCAACAGAGGCATGGTCTTCTGCCTTAGCATTCATATTCGATAAGGCTTGAACCTTAGCATCAGGGTTAGCCGTTGGGTTGACCACATGTCCTTGATAACGTGAAGCGAGGGGGACACTGGCCCGGTTAATTTCATCATCCTGACGCGCTCCCGGTTGCCAATCTAGGAGTTCTTGCCAGTTTTGGAACTTCACTTCCTTTGGCTTGACCTCTCCACCTTGCTTTTGCGGTGTGTCAGGCACTTCTTGAGCCGGGGCAGGATTAGCGCTGGCTTGGTTGCTTTCTGCACTCGCTTGACTGGTCTGATCTGACTCACTGCTAGCAGGGCTTGGGGCTGGCTCTTCACTTAGGCTCGAACTGTCACTAGGGGGCGTGGCAGCTTGGCTGACCTCGGTTTTGGGACTAAGCTGGTCTAAGGAAGCCTCTGTATCTGAAGTCACCACTTCTTCTGCCGCTACCCGAGGGGCTCCGGCCAACAACAAACCAATGGTCAGGGAAGAGGCTAGGGCTGCCTTCATCTGCCAATGGGGGGAAACACTTGTCTTGCTCATACTTCTAACTCCTTTCATATTTGGTCTTGCTTTACCCCCATTATATGACTGCGCTTACACAATAACTATCTCAAAACTATAGATAAATTATCAGAAATTATGGCTGTTGCGGGCTCCCCTCTTGACTAGAGAATACTTGTTCTTATCAGCCTCTACATAAGATAAAAAACCCGCCAAAAGGCGGGTTTAAATTCAGGTGATTAATTAAAGGTACTTAAGCGGCGTCGCTAGTTCTGGATCGGTCATATGAACCTTGAGCCGACGACCGACTTCAATATCATGTTGTTCTAGAATACCCGTACAGGTAGAGAGGGCTAATTCCTTGGTGTTATTTTCCTTGCTCAAGTGGCCCAAATAAATATCTTGGGTGCTGGTCCCTAACATATCGACCATGGCCAGGGCCCCATCTTCGTTAGACAAATGGCCCTTATCGCCCAAAATCCGTTGCTTAAGCGACCAAGGATAGGCGCCATAGCGCAACATTTCAATCTCGTGGTTAGATTCAATCAGATAGGCGTTGGCATTCTGCAAGAGGCTACGAAGTCTTTCGCTGACATAGCCTGAGTCCGTCAACATGACGAACTGCTTATCTCCCTGTTGGAAGGCATAGAATTGAGGCATGGCCGCATCATGGCTGACTTGATAGGTTAAGACATCCAAGTCCCCGAAGGTCACCAACTGATCTGGTTCTAACTCGCGACGGTTGTCAGGGTCAATAGCCCCCAGCATCCCATCCATGGCTTGCCAGGTTGCCTTATTAGCATAAACTGGCAAATTATATTTGCGGGATAGAACGCCTACCCCATGAATATGGTCCTTATGTTCATGCGTCACCAAAATGGCATCCACATCGGCCACACTGCGGTCAATCTGGGCCATCAAAGATTCTATTTTCTTGCCACTCAAACCCGCATCGACCAAGAGTCGTTGGCGGTCTGACTCCACATAGGTGACATTGCCGCTACTACCAGACGCCAAGATTGAAAATCTTAAGCCATTGGCATTCTGGCTCATTTCCTGCACTCTTACTATCACACACTCGCCTACTTCCCTATCTTCAAATCACACGCTATCTAAGACCCTCTGGAATTTTTCACCTAGTCTCATCTCCACTGTCTAGTATACGCAAAAGGGCCCTTCAGTGCTAGTGATATGCGCATAAAAAAGAGGCCAGTTTTACCTAGCCTCTATGTCCATTTAATCCTTCAATTCAATCTTCAGCACGGCATCAACTTGGTTAGGTAGGAGATAAGTATAGTGCTCTACTTCCCCCATTTGGACGAAGGTCAAGCCTGGAAAGGCCTTGATATTCCAACTGTCCGAAACCTGGAGCTCTGAGCCATCATTCAACCAAGAAATACGTTTGATTTGATCGCGGTCAATGCCTGGCAAATAAAGGGGCCCAATCGGTTGCTCGAAGAGATGGGCGTAGATGGTCTGGCCTTTGCGCGTATAATAGCCCCAGTCAGGTTTTGGCAGGTCTGCATAGCCACAGCCATAGATACTCTCCGCATGTAAATCCATCCAGTCAGAAAAATCACGCAGAATGGCCTGACTTTCGGCTGGGAAGCGACCTTGAGCGGTTGGCCCAATATTGAGCAGCATGTTACCCTCCTTGGCCACGCACTCCACTAACTTATGAATGAGCGTTGCCGATGATTTATAGTGATGGTCTCTAGCGTGATAGGCCCAGTTATTATTCATGGTCAAGCAGAGTTCCCAAGGGACAAAGTTTCCGGCTTCGTTGCGGATGCCCTCATGTGGTACCACTTGCTCAGGACTGACAAAATCCCCAGCATAGTCGCTAATAGTCTCAGTTATAATACTGCCAAAGCCCTCGCCAGATGTCTCCAGACGATTATCAATCAAAATCCAAGGCTGATGGCCCCGAACGAGCTCAATCAATTCTTGGGCCCGCCAAGCCTGACCATACATTTTGCCATAAGAGAAGTCAAACCAGAGGATATCCAATCGGCCATACTGGGTCACTAATTCTTCGACCTGGCGGTGCATATAATCGACATAACGATTGAAATCTTGGCCAGGGTCAGCCGCCTCTTGCTTACGGGGATGATAAGGGTCGCCTGCATGTGGATAGTCAGGATGGTGCCAGTCTAAGAGACTGTAATAGAGGCCAACCTTGAGTCCTTCAGCACGTGCAGCGTCGACAAATTCCCCTACCAAGTCCCGGCCACAAGGGGTATTAGTCGCCTTATAGTCCGTCCACTGACTATCAAAGAGGCAGAAACCGTCGTGGTGCTTAGCCGTCAAAATCATATACTGCATGCCTGCCGCCTTAGCCTGTCGCGCCCATTCCTGGGGCTGGTAGCCCTCGGGATTGAAGCAGTCTAGGTAGCTAGGGTATCTTTCCACGATTCCTGGGTCATGACTGTATACCCACTCACCTCGGGCGGGAATGCTGTAAAGCCCCCAGTGTAGAAACATGCCAAAACGCGCCTGACGGAACCATTGCGTCCGTTCCATAATTTGAGCCAGAGTCTGGGTCATGAGCGCCCACCTCCTGGGTTGATAGATGAAAACTTCATTTTGTGTCCTCCTAAAATAATGTCGATTGCACATCTATTATAGCTCCAAAAGACAGCGTTTACAATAACTTGCTAGATTTTCCTATTATTCCAATAAATACAACACTTGTAAGCCCCATCATTCAGGTGTAAACTAGTAAGTATAAAGTAATCTTGCTAAACTAAATTCGAAGGAGTTGTCCTTATGATTGTTCGTGATACTGTCCAAATGACCTGCCCTCATTGCCAGCATGTCCAAGACTTCGAAGTTCTCTTGCTTGTGACTGGCGATATGGAGCCCCCGTTGCGTGACCGCATCATTTCAGGCGATTGGGCGACCTTTAGCTGTCAGCAGTGTCAAAAGCAGGAGCGCATCATCTACCCTACCCTCTACGAAGACCGCGTTGCTAAGGTCAGAATACACTATCAGCCAAATGAAGCAGAAGCCGCTCAACTCCTCAAGCAACTACCCGACATGGTTGACTCTTACGGTCCTGACTATGCCGACTACCAAATCCGCCTAGTGACCCATCCCTTGGACTTCATGGAAAAGGTAGCCATCTTCACTGCCGGCTATGATGACCGTATCATGGAAGCAGTCAAACAGGCCTTAAAACAAGCCGACGGCCTACCTCATGACCTAGTCGACCTCTACTTCGGACTTAACCCTGAAGGAGATAAATTGTTCTATCTCTACACCCCTTCCGGCTTGCTGGGACTAGACTTTGATGAGGCACTCTACCAGCAAGTGGCTGAGCGGGCTCCTGAATTCAAGTAAGAACAGGTTTTTGTGGTCGATCAAGAGTGGATAGCTCAAGAAACTTGGATTTAGAAATCAAAAAAGAGACTGGATGTTTAATGAATCCAGTCTCTTTTTTTTGTAGTTAAGCATTCAAAACAACACAGCTCTTAAATGAGGTGATGTGCAGATTTTGCACTTCACCTGTTTGGTAAGCATTCAAAACAACATAGCTCTAAAACGAGGTGATGTGCAGATTTTGCACTTCACCTGTTTGATAAGCATTCAAAACAACATAGCTCTAAAACCACTCGCCACCGGTCAGAGCGTAGTTGCCAGTTTGGTAAGCATTCAAAACAACACAGCGCGTTAAAATAAGGTTTTATCCGCAATCAACTCTGATGAGTGAGCACCGATTCGGTGCTATTTTTTTGCATTTAGACTCTTTGATTAACGCAAGGCACTTCCCTTGAATATGAAGATATCTCTTTTATTTTACTAAAATCTCCCTAATAATTCTTGCACATTCTTGCTGAAACGTTTAGGATTCTTGCTGTTTTTGATCATTTTGTCACATTCAGTTGCCTAATCAGCACGCTGCCCACTCCATATCACCAAAAAAGAGGCTAGAACCAAGTTCTAGCCTCTCTCTTATTATCTTTTTGTTGCGACCAGCTTCAACCGAGTAGGTCGAGGGCAGCAAGTTTTATCCATTAATAAGTCCACTTGTTCCAGAATGTGTTGGCACTCCATCGGTCCTTGTAAGAGGATGCCGGAGTCCCCGGAACACTGTTCAAAAATAATGAGTGACGGTGTATCTTGTACTTTCATCTCGAGCGCAATCTTTTGATCACGATAGTAGAGTTCCTTGACGTATTGAGAACGTCGGTCACTCTCGAAGAGGGCCAAATCCAAGCCAATATCACAGGCTAAGTTGGCCAAAAAGTCATCCGTCAGCCGTTCTAAATCAGAATTAATGCGACTTTGCATTTCGTAGAGGTATTGACGGCCACGACGCTTGCCTTGCAGACCCGCTGCCCGGTAAGCCAAGGTGGCAGAATAAATCTTCTGGAAAATTTCGTTGCGATGACGCAAATCTTGAGGTTCATAACCCAACTGCATCATGTAACGAGCAATGAGGGGTTGACTGGTAAAGCAGAGAATATGCACATCCGTCTTGGCCGGCATTTGCTTAATCGCACGGCTGAGTTCGCGCTCAACTCTGCGGCAATCTTGCCCTAGGGGGTTAACAAAGAGATACAACTCAAATAATCTAGCCTGACCATGGCCTGATACTTGATAGGCCACTTGCTCTTGTGGCATGCGACATTCCCTCCTCTCCGACTGGATTTCTTAAATTTATCTTAACACAAAGAATAGACAAGTTCTAATGAAATGCCTTATAGCCCGGCTAAAAGACATTGCGGCCGGAATCTTGCTCGGTTGGGATGAAGCGGACTGTTCTCCTCTATTTCTCGGCTAGCTAGTGGTCCACTCTTCAAAGTGGGCCACTGGATCTCAGCTTTCTCAGCATTTTGGGCCCTTTTCGTCCTTTTCCCATGCAGCTAGTGGTCCACTCTTTAAAGTCGACCACTAGCTCATTTATTCTTCTCTAATTTGGCGTAATAGGCGCTTACTCTGGCAATTTTCTTGTCTGCTGCTAGAAGTGGAAAATCGTAGGCCTGGCTTAATTTGGCTATATAGTCTTGAGCCTGGGGCAGGTCTTGAGCCTCTAACTCTAGCTCATAGTCGACCTGATCACCATAAAGAGTCTGGTCTAGCACCAACTCACCCCAGCCTAAGTCTAGGGTCCAGCGATGAGTCTGAAAACCATAGCTCAGAACTAAGTCCTGGGGCTCTATCCCTACTTTGGCTAAGGCGGCTAAGAGGTCCTCATCCTGAATCCAAGCGTCAGCCAGGCTGGCAGGCACCGAATCTAGACGCCCCACATTAGTTTGTGTGATTTCCAGCGCCTGGAACTGATCCAAAGCCTGCTTGAAGGTCCACTCACTCACTTGGTCATATTGCCGTAGGCGCAAGGCAGCTCGGGCATCCTTAAGGGCGCTCTGCTTACTATCGTAATAGTGGTTAACCTGTTGGCGCGGAGCCACCCCATCTAGCCCCAAACCCGCCTTAAGTCGAGCAAAGCTCCCAGCCTCCAAGGCAATTTTTACTTCTTGTTCAATCAAGGCCATACGGCGCCTCCCCCCCTTTCTTAATCGCTATTGTTTCTTATCCATGAGATAGTTGAGGATTCTTAGGCCAATCACCCAGCCAACTGCCGAGATCAACAAGATATAAACCCAACCCATGGCATCTTGCTCAAAAGGTAGGGGCATATTCATCCCGAAGAAGGAGGTGATAATATCTGGAATCGTCAGGAGAATGGACACAATGGTTAAGAGTTTCATGGTGTCATTCAGGTTGTTGTTCAAGACGTTGTTATAGGTGCCCGACAGTTGATGCAAAATAGTCGAGGTCAACTGGGTCATTTCCACCAATTGCTTGGCTTCAATCAAGGAGTCTTCCAACTCCTCGCGCGCCGTCTCATCCAGCAGACGAGACATAAACTGGGTCCGCAGTTGTTCCAACAATACCACATTCTGCTTGGTGGCTGAGACGAAGTAAACAACCCCAGTGGCCAAGTCTGACAAGGCGAAGAGGTTCTGCTTGGTGGTCTTCTGTCTGAGAACCTGGTTAAGTTGGTCGCGCTCCTGGTTGATTTTCTCAACCAAAGGGAAATACTGTTCAGACACGGTATAGAGTGAAGCGAAGAGGAAGGTAAAGACCGAAACCCCAGGGTTGGCATCTAGATAACGGCTGAATTCTGGTATCAGGTAAGCATTGGCCTCATTGCTGATCGTAATAAGTCGGTTGGGCTGAACAATAAAGGTCATGGGCACCGTCTCATAGTGGTAATCCTGTTTAATGGGATTAGGGACATTATAGATGATGATAAAGGTGTTGCGTTCACGGTCGTACTCGGTCCGGGCACGTTCATTACGGTCCAGGGCGTATTCGACAATCTCTTCATCTAAGCCATATTGACTGAGAAGGTCCGGCCGGGAGGCAATGGTGTCCACGTCAATATTGAGCCAGCTATCTGTCTCGTTGATTGGTCGCATGCTAATCATGGGGAGCCTCCTTTCTTATTTTCGGGCCAAGAGATTTTTGAGGACGCCATTAATTACTAAGCATCCAGCAACACTAATAATCAAGGTAATCAACCAGCCCAGAGGATGATTGGCAAAGGGAATTGGCACGTTCATACCAAAGAAGCCGGTCACAAAGGTCGGTACCATGAGGATAATCTCTAGCGTGGTCAGAATTCGAAAAATATCGTTCAAGTTATTATTCAAGACATTGTTATAGGTGTCTGACAGTTGTTGTAGGGTTTGGCCTGTCAACTGGGTCATTTCCACTAACTGGCGTGCTTCAATCAGGGCATCTTCCAATTGCTCCCGCTCCACTTCCGTTAGCGAGCGGAAAACCAATAAGGTCCGCAATTGCTCCAAGAGGACGGTATTCTGCTTGCTGGCAGTGATGAAATAGACCATGCCAGTCTCCATATCCGATAAGGCCAGGAGATTCTCTCGTGTGGTCTTGTCACGCAAGAGCCGGGTCAATTGATCTCGTTCACGGTTGATTTCTTCAACTAAAGGGAAGTACTCATCCGTCACCCGATAGAGGGCTTCGAATAGAAAGCCGAAGAGGCTTTGATCTGGCTCTAACTCTAGGTTGCGATGCATACGTTGCAGAATATAGGCATTTTCCTCGTTACTGATTGTAATTAGACGATGCTTTTGAACGATGAAGGTCATCGGTACGGTCTCATAGTGTCGGGTCTGCTTAATGCGATTAGGCACATTAAATATCAGGACGAAGGTATGGCTCTGGCGATCATAATCCACCCGAGCCCACTCATTACGGTCGGCCGCATATTCGATTATCTCATCGTCCAAGTCGAACTCCTCGATCCACTCGGGATGTTTTTCTAAGGCATCCGCTTCAATATTAATCCAGACATCCTGGGCGTTCAGGGGGACACTGCGAATCATGGCGCCACCCTCCTTTCCTATTTTTCTCACCTCCTTATTATACCGAAATTGGACTTAAAAAGTAAACGTAAAGGGTCCTTACCCAAAAAGGATAAAAATTCTGTTAGAAATAACATTGAACACCCTTACATTTAGTCGTATAATAGAACTATATTACTCAATTATCTAGCTAGTACTAGGAGGAACTTGTATGGAATTATCTGCTTTACACACTCGATTTCAAGAAGTTTTTGAATCTGAACCCGGCCGGGCCTTCTTCGCGCCTGGGCGAATTAATCTGATTGGTGAGCACACCGACTATAACGGTGGGCGGGTCTTCCCCTGTGCCATCACCCAAGGGACCTATGGCATTGCCCGTCGACGTCAAGATAGCTTGGTGCGTTGCTATTCGCTCAACTTCGAAGAGGCGGGTCTTATCAGTTTTGATTTATCGCAAGAGCTAGTCAATCGCCCAGAAGATAGCTGGACTAACTTTGTCAAAGGCGAAGTCAAATTCTTGCGCCAAGCTGGCCACACCATCGACCAAGGCTTCGACCTCTTGGTTTACGGCAATATCCCTAACGGGGCAGGTCTCTCAAGTTCTGCTTCCTTGGAATTATTGGTAGGTATTACCTTGGAATCCCTCTTTGACTTAAGCTTGACCCGTCTGGATTTAGTCAAGATTGGCCAACAAGTCGAGAACCACTTCATTGGCGTTAATTCCGGTATTATGGACCAGTTTGCTATTGGTATGGGGGCCAAAGACATGGCTATCTATTTGGATACCAATAGCCTAGATTACCAACTAGTCCCTGCGGCTTTTGGCGAACACCTAGTACTCATTATGAACACCAACAAACGCCGCGAGTTAGCAGATTCTAAGTATAACGAACGTCGCAGCCAATGCGAAGAAGCCCTGCGCCGTCTGCAAGCAGGTGGCATGCAAATCCAAAGCCTGGGCCAATTGAGCCCTGATGGCTTTGAAACTAGCCGTCATCTGATTAATGACGAAGTCTTAGAACGTCGGGCTAAACACGCAGTCTACGAGAATCAACGGACGGTCCAAGCCAAAGAAGCCTTGACTGCTGGTGATTTGAAGACTTTCGGTCAACTCCTTAATGCTTCCCATATGAGCTTACAGGAAGACTATGAAGTGACGGGCCGTGAGCTCGACACCCTGGTTCACACGGCCTGGCAACAAGAAGGCGTCCTAGGCGCTCGCATGACAGGTGCCGGCATGGGAGGATGTGCCATTGCCTTAGTGGCTAAAGATGCCGTTGAGGCTGTTCAAGCAGCCATTGGCCAAGCTTATGAGGCAAGCATCGGCTACCCTGCTAGCTTCTATATTGCCCAAGTTGGCGCTGGTGCCCACGCTCTAGCTGACTAAATCATGATGAATGCTTGCCAAAAAATCAGGCAAGCAGAGAGGACGAACGCTGTGACTATTCCTATTGACCAAACCATTCACCATTTTGTCAGCCTCGCCATCCAAGATGGCTGGCTAGACCCCTTAGATTACGATTACACCGTCAACCAGCTCTTAGCACGTCTAGCATTAGATGGTCTTGATTCTTGTGAACAAGCCCTAGCCCCTGAGCTAACCCTCCTAGACTATCTAGATCAACTAGAGGCTTATGCTCTGGAACAAGGCTTAATTGCAGACTCTGCCTTCGGCCGCGAGGCCTTTGAGGCGGCTATTATGGATTTGTTGACGCCTCTACCTTCTGTGCTCAATCAACGTTTCTGGGCCCTTTACCAGGAGTCACCAGAGCGGGCCACAGATTATTTCTATGCCCTGTCGCGGGCTAATGATTATATCAAGACCCGCCACATTGCCAAGAATATTGCCTTTAGCGCGGCCAGCGACTACGGTGACTTGCAGATTACCATCAACCTTTCCAAGCCTGAGAAAGATCCCAAGGATATTGCCGCAGCTAAATTAGCTAAGCCAAGCCACTATCCTAAGTGCCTGCTCTGCATGCAGAACGAAGGCTACCGAGGCCGTACCAATCATCCGGCGCGTCAAAACCACCGCCTAATTCGCCTATCGCTAGGTGGCGGAAACTATGGCATGCAGTACTCGCCTTATGTCTACTATAACGAGCACAGCATCTTCCTCAACCAGGAGCATGTACCCATGAAGGTCGACCGCGCTTGCTTCGAGCATCTGCTAGACATCATCGAGGTACTACCGCATTATTTCGCCGGTTCCAATGCCGACTTACCAATTGTGGGCGGTTCTATTCTCTCCCACGACCACTATCAGGGCGGGCGTCACACCTTCCCTATGGATCAGGCGCCAGCTTATGAGACCGCTAGCCTAAGCGCCTTTCCAGATTTAAGCGTTGAGTTAGTCAAATGGCCCCTCTCTGTTATTCGATTACGTAGCCAAGATAAGGCGCCACTGGCGGATGCAGCGACAGCGCTCCTCGACTTCTGGCGAGGTTACAGTGATGAAGCCTGTGACATCCTGGCCTTTAGTGGGGAGACTCCGCACAACACCATTACGCCAATTGCTAGACGTCGAGATGGCGCCTACGAATTGGACTTGGTGCTGCGTAACAACCGGACTACTGATACCTATCCAGATGGTCTCTTCCATCCACATCCTGATGTTCAACACATTAAAAAGGAAAATATCGGCCTAATTGAAGTCATGGGCTTAGCTATCCTGCCACCACGTCTAGTGGGCGAGCTGGCCACAATCAAGGACTTCTTACTAGGCCAAGCCTCCTTGGATCAGGTAACTGACTATCATCAAAGTTGGACGCAAGAATTGGCTGCTAATCACCCTCAGGTGACCGCTGACCAAGTCGATCGTCTACTCCAAGCAGCTGTCGGCGCTAAATTCGCCCGCGTCCTTGAAGACGCAGGGGTCTATAAGCAAACCTCAGAAGGTCGCGCCGGACTCCGTCGCTTCTTAGAGGCCTTTAACCAGGCTTAAAGCAATGATTATCCCAAGTGGCTCAATGTCACTTGGGATTTACTTTATGCAAAAAGACTCCTCCTTGTCGATACAAGGAGGAGTTTTAAATGTTGTGACTTATTTCTTCAAGCCTAACTCAGCCGCTAGAGCCTGCCAAGCCTTGAGCGAGCGCTCAACTACTTCCATCTTGACACAGTAAGACAGACGTACATAGCCTTCGCAGCCAAAACCAGAACCTGGCACGACCAGAATTTGGTGTTTATCCGCTACATAGTTAGCAAAGTCTACGGAACTTTCGAAGCCAGCTGGTACCTTCATGAAGAAGTAGAAGGCTCCTTCTGGCAAGTTGGTCTCGAAACCAAGGGCTGTTAGTTCCTTATAGAGTAGGTCACGTTTAGCTTGATAGTCTGCTACATCAGGCAAGACATCCAAGTACTCTGCTACGACCTTTTGAGCCAAGGCTGGCGCATTGTTGAAGCCTAATGTCCGGTTACAGAAGATAAGGGCATCCATTAAAGTATCCACTTCTGGTACATCCGCGCCAACCGCGATGTAACCAATCCGCTCACCCGCCAAGCCTAGGGACTTGGAGAAGGAGTTCACCACAATTGCATGTTCATAAATATCGAGAACATTCGGAACTTGATGGCCATCATAAGTAATGGTTGCATAAGGTTCATCCGATACTAAGAAAATTGGTTGGCCGAATTCTGCTGACTTTTCGCGTAATACCCCAGCTACTGCTTCTAAGTCTTGACGTGAATAGATGCGACCGGTTGGATTGTTAGGAGAGTTCAACAAGAGAATCCGGGTATCGGGCTTAATCGCTTGGCGCAAGCCTTCAATGTTTGGTAAGAAGTCAGTTGATTCAGTTTCTACTGTATCCAAATGAGCCCCCACGTTTTGAGCGTAAAAGCCATACTCAACAAAGTAAGGCGCAAAAGTTACGATGCGCTCGCCTGGGTTCAAGATAGCCTTGAACAAGACGTTAAGAGCACCTGCTGCCCCGGTCGTCATGACAATATGGCTAGCAGGGATTGGCTTTTCAGAGCGTGCACTATAATAAGCAGCCACCTTCTCGCGTACATCTGGGAAACCAGCGTTTGGCATATAGCGGTGTACACCTGGTTGGTCAACCAATTCCTTCATGCGTTCACGTAAGTCTACTGGTGGTTCAGCAAAAGGGTTACCGATGGAGAAGTCATAGACATTCTCTGGGCCATATTGCTTGGCTAATTCCAAGCCTTTCTCGAACATCTTACGGATAAAACTTGCATTAGCACAGTTCTTTACGATTTGTTTTGAATACATAGATATCTTCCTTTCATAAGGGCTAGACGGGTTTCTTTGTCTCTTCTTGGTCTTGCTCAGCAGCAAAGTATTCTTGTCGCCAACGTAAACCGTTGAAGAGCCCTACAATGGTTCCTACCCCATAGGCTAGGTGGACAGCCAACAAGAGGAATGGCATGGCCAAATAGTGTGGTAGGAAGCCTTCCTTACGGATCGTGAGACCTGTTACAGCAGCCATAGCACCAAAGTAGGCCAGGGCCAAGAGTCCTAAGAACCATCCTGTTACAGGCAACATAAGGATGGAGAAAATCACCGCTAAGGTGAAAACAAATGGTACAAAATGATAGAGCGATAGGCAGGATGGTCGAACATGACTGGTCATGCCAATCCAGTAGCCATTGCTGTATTTTTGCTTCACCATTTTCTGGAAGTTAGGTCTCATATATTGGTAGGAGACAATTCTAGGATCGTACTTAATTTGATAACCAGCCTTGAGCAGACGGTCATGGATTTCATTATCCTCTGTCCGGCCTAGTCGCTCATCTAGTTCCCCAACATGGTCAAAGACAGACTTCTTATACATGCCATGGAAAATCGATTTGACATAGCGAGGACTATCGGCCTTACGGTATGAGGCAATGCTACTTCCTAGCATGGCTTCTTCCACCTGGTGCAGGGTCTTGCTCCATGGATCGTCTGATTCAATGATGGTCGGGCGCTTACCGCCACAGATGAATTCCCCCTGAGAGATAACCGCCACGTTCTGTTCCACAAAGTCTTCAGGAATGGTAGCGTGGGCATCTACCTTAAGGACACATTCCCCGCGCGCCACCTTAATGCCTTCGTTCAAGCCGGCCGCCAGTGATTTGCGTAGGTTGTTATGGACTTGGATATCGTAGAATTCATCGCGGAACTGAGCTTGAAAATCTAGCATCAAATCTCGGGTCTTATCGGTCGACATGGAATTCATGAGGATAATTTCAATTTGATCGTGGGGATAGGTCTGGTTGAGGAAATCTGAGAAGAGGCCTGGCAAATAGGACTCTTCGTTCATTGCTGTCGTGATAATTGATACTAACATAGGACTAGGCTCCTTCCTCAAGGACTTGGGTCACAACCTCACGGAAACTTTCAATAATGTAGGCTACCTCTTCATCCGTCAAACGGGTATGTAGAGGCAAGGTAATTTCATTTTCATAATAAGCGTAGGCATTTGGATAGTCCGCCATCTTAAAGCCCATATTAGCATAAGCGGTGAGCAGTGGCAGTGGTTTGTAGTGGACATTGGTCGCAATGCCCCGCTCCGCCATCAAGTTGATGATGCGGTTACGGTCTTCCAGACTAGCCCCTTCAATATGAGTAATGTAGAGGTGGCGAGAAGATTCATAATCCGCGCCTTGATGAGGCAAAGGCTTAATCGCTGTGCCAGCAAAACCTTGATCATATTGTGCCACTAATTCTTGACGACGCGCCAAGAGACCTGGATAACGTTGTAATTGTACCAAGCCGATGCTGGCCATGATATCGGTCATGTTGCATTTGAAACCTGGGATGACAATGTCATATTCCCACGCCCCTAGCTGGGTCTTAGCCAAGGCATCCTTGGTTTGGCCATGTAGGGAGAAGACTTGGAAGAGACGGTAAAGTTCGTCATCATCAAGGCCTGGATGAGCCTTCCAGGTCACGCTTCCGCCTTCTGCAGTCGTAAAATTCTTAACAGCATGGAAGGAGAAGGAAGTGAAATCCGCCCAAGTCCCTGCTGGTTGGCCCTTATAAGTTGCCCCTAGGGCGTGAGCAGAGTCCGAAATCACAATCACGCGATCAAAGAGCGCTTGGATCGCATGCTCAGGATTAGCTTGGTAGAGATCCTTCTTGGCTTCTAGGACTGACATGAGTTTGTCATAGTCACAAGGAATCCCAGCGATTTCAACCGGGATTACCGCCTTGGTCTTAGCCGTTAAGCTAGCTGCCAATAAGTCGTAATCCATCTCAAAGCCACTCGACTGCAAGTCAACTAAGACTGGCGTCGCTCCTACGTGCTCGATTACCGCACAGGAAGCCGTATAGGTAAAGGCTGGCACAATGACTTCATCGCCAGGCCCAATGCCTAATACACGTAAAATTAATTCCAGAGCTGCAGTAGCTGAGTTTAAGCAGACTGTCCGTGGCGTCTGAGTATAGCTGGAAAGCTCTACTTCTAATTTCTTAGTCTTAGGTCCGGTGGTAATCCAACCGGATTTGAGGGTATCCACTACCTCATCAATTTCTTCCTGGCTTAAGTCAGGTGGTGAGAAGGGAATATTCCATTTTTTCATAGCGAACGCTCCTTTATTTGAAGACCTTCAAGACAGTTCGAACCATGAGTTTCAAATCGCCTAGAAAGCTATAATTCTTAAGATAAGATAAGTTATAATGCATCTTCTCTGGTAGGACCTTGGTGATGTAGATATTATCCACTTCCATCCCCTCCAAGATGAACTTAGCAATCAATTCTTCCTCGTCCTTGAAGAGGATGCTGGCCGTAGAGGTTACCCCTGCTGGCAAGAGCAAGGTAGCCTTCATCTCAGGCGTATAAGCAGCCACGTACTTGGCTACTTCAGGTCGCGTACCGACTAGACTCATATCCCCTGTTAAGATGTTCAACAATTGAGGTAGTTCATCTAAGCGATAACGGCGAATGACATGACCCACGCGGGTAATACGGTCATCATTCTTGAGAGTCACTAAGGACCCCATCTTGTCCGCATCCACCTTCATCGTCCGGAACTTGAAAATCCGGAAGATTCTACCGTAGGTTGTCACCCGTTCCTGGCGATAGAAGACCGGGCCTGGTGAGTCCAGCTTAATCCAAATAGCGAAGAAGAGTAAAATTGGCGAGAGTAAGAGTAGCAAGATAGCACTCACCAAGATATCGAAGGCCCGTTTCAAAAATAATTGTCCGCGCTTAGCGGCCAAGGCCTCGTAATATGGGCGCACCTGCTCGGTCTGCAGTTCCACCGGTAATGATTCAAATTTTTTCATTCAATCCCTCATATTCATAGAAAGTCGCATACCTAAATTTTATCACGGATAGCGCAAGATTTCTAGCAGTTGCGGTGGGAAAATAAAAGTAGTGCTCAGCCCTAAACCCCATAGCTAAGAAAAAACTGGGGAAGGCTCGCTTCCCCAGTTTATTGGATTATTTAGTTTCTGCCAAGAGGGCTTCAAACTCGTTCAAGCGTGCTTCGAAGACCTTGAGTGTTGCTTCGATATAGTCACGTTGCGTCATATCCAACCCAGCCTTCTTCATGGTGTCGATTGGATAGAGGCTGCAGCCTGACTTAAGGAAGCCCTTGTAGGCCTCAAGTAAAGCACTGTCGCCAGCGGCAATCTTGTCTGCGAAGAAGGTAGCCGCAGAGAAGCCAGTCGCATATTGGAAGACATAATAGTTGTAATAGAAGTGTGGAATTCGAGCCCACTCTAGCCCAATTTCAGAGTCAGAGTTAACGCTTGGTCCGTAGTACTTAGCATTCAGTTTGCGGTAGTTCTCCGTCAAGAATTCGTGAGTTAATGGGGTTCCTTCGGCATCTGCTTGGTGCATGAAGTGCTCGAATTCCGCAAATTGGGTTTGACGGAAGACCGTTCCCTTAACCCCATCTAAGAAGTGGTTAAGGACATAGAGACGGATTTGAGGATCTTGATATTTCTTCAAGAGGTAGTCCGTCAAGAGATTTTCATTAGTAGTTGAGGCAATCTCAGCCAAGAAAATCGAATAATCACTGTAAACATAAGGTTGGTTGGTGCGAGATAAGTAAGAATGAGCACTGTGACCCAACTCATGAACCAAAGTGAAGAGCCAATTAATATTGTCTTGCCAGTTGAGTAGGACATAAGGCTTGCTGTCATACATCCCGCCTGAGTATGCGCCTGAGCGTTTACCCTTGTTCTCATACCAGTCAATCCAGCGTTCGTCGAAGGCCTTAGCCATGATTTCCAAATAATCTGGTCCCATTGGCGCCAGAGCTTCCATCACGATATCCCGCGCTTCCGTTTGGCTGAACTTGATTGGGGCATCCCCAAGAAGCGGCGTATAAAGGTCATACATTTCTAGCGAATCTAGACCTAAGAGATCCTTACGCAAGGCGGTATAACGGTGGAGTAAGCCCAAGTGGTCGCCCACTGTCTCTAACAAGGTATCATAGACGGATTCCGGCACATTATTGCGGAAGAGGGCAGCAGCCCGTGCAGACGGGTAGTGACGGACTTTGGCCTTGTAGTTGTCAGTCTTAATATTGGTAGATAAGACATTGGCCAAGGTATTCTTGAACTGGTTGTAGACCGTGTAGTACTGTTGGAAAGTATCGCGGCGCACACGGCGGTCAGTGCTTTCCAAGAGACGACCATAGGTCCCGTGTGTTAATTGTACCGCTTGCCCTTCCGGCCCTTCAATGGTTGGGAAGACAAAGTCAGCATTGTCCAACAAGGAGAAAGTAGAATAAGAGCTGCTGAAAATCTCACCTAGTTGCGCTAAGAGGGTCTCCTCGGAAGCCGACAAGGTGTGGGCACGCCCACGGGTAATATCATCCAAGTACTGACGGTAGAAATCTAATTCAGGTGTTTCTTGGAAGTAAGCCTCTAGGGTTTCGGATGGCAAGCTCAAAAGTTCAGGGTCGAAGAAGGCAATGGCTTCTGCCAACTTACTGTATAGTTGCATAGCTCGAGCATTGAGAACTTGAGAGGCACTATTGGTTGAATCTTGATCATAAGTTAGGTGGGCATAGGCGTAGAGACGCTCAACCACTAAGCAAGCCGCTTGAATAGCCTCAATAACAGTCACTAAGTGGGCGCCACCTTGATTCAGGGTGCCTTTGAATGATGCTAAGTCCACCACCATGGCTTCTGCCTTGTCATACTCAGCCTGCCATTGTTCTGCGTCCGCATAGAGCGAAGTCAGGTCCCAGGTAAAGGCTTCAGGTTGTTGTTCACGCGTGCGTAATGTTTCTTCTGACATAAGGTCACCTCATCTTAAATTTAGTAAATAGTTAGACATCATAAATTTTAGCACAATTCACTTGTGAATTGAATTGAAAGCCCTTGAGGAAGAGGAAGAAGTGTCCTTTTAGTCACTTCGATCATGTTTGACCTCCCAATTCTTAGCTGACGACACGATAAAGCTCCCAATCTCGATCAAAGGCTAGGTGGCCTTGCCACTGCCACAGCCGAAGGAATGATTGGCAAATTTCAGGCAGCAGTTTAGCTCGCCCCTCCTCGCCTAATAAAGGTGTTGGAACAAGATGAACTTTGCCAGACCGCACTAGCCTTTCATGGAAAAGCAACCAGTCCTGGTCTGTAAATCCTTGCTTGGCTTCCTTAACCTCCTTCAAAAAAGTAGCCTGATAGGCCAACCAGACCCAGCCAGGCTCAGGGCTGACTAGAACCTGATAGCGGCCCTGTAGACACCAAGCCGGCAGAGAGCCCACCTGAATCCCCTCCTGATAGAGTTGACGCCAATAAGATTGATGGCCAGCCACCAAATGGCTGCGTACCTGGCTAGTAAGTTGGCCTTCTTGGCAGTGACAAGCCCTTGGTCCCAACCAAGCACCATAAGCCAGACAATCCGCCTGCCAAGCCTGCTGAGACAAAGTCCTCAGTAAGAGGGTACGACTTTGGTAAGTATAGGACAGGCGGGAATAGACTAAAGGCAGATGAAAATCCTGAACTAGGCAGGTACCCTCCACATCCAGGGCTAGCCAATAATAACCCCAACCAGGAGCATAGTGTAGGCAAGTTTGTTTCCAACGGGTCTTGAACTTACCCCTTAGGACGTCAGCTGATAATAGCCAAACCACTGTCTGACCCAAGGCTTGATAATCCGCCTGCCGACTAGCTAGAAGCTGAGCAGAAATAATCGATTGTTGATACTCCGCCACCCACTGACGCCGGGGCAGGTAGAGGTCCGCAAATTGCCCCGAAGAAGGCAAATAATACTCCAAATTAACACGCTCGCCTTGGGCTTGGAAGGTCTGACCTAAAAGGCGCTTGGCCGCTTGATGCCGCTCCGACTCCATGACCTGGCGCTTACTTAATTTACTTTGCCCACAAACACCATCCATATGAACAAAATGGGGTCTAACCCGTCTCCCCGACCGCAATTTAAGCGGCCGATGACAACGTGGACAAAACCAGGGCCCCTCACCCACTAATCCCGCCACCTGACTAGCATAGACCAACTTACCTGCTCCGTTCAAAGCCGCATACATAAAGACCCCTCCCTCTATATATAGCCCAAACAACTGCCTCTCGCATTTTTTGGTGGCTTACAATTTGGTTACAGAGTAGGGTTATTTTCATGCAAAATCCCCGGCAGCTATCTAGCTACCGGGGATTTATTCTGACAACCTACTAGTGGGCTATTTTTCTAGTAGTTCCCAACGTGGGGTTACTTTGAAGAAGTCAGCTAGGTCATATAACTGGCTATCGCTAATGCCATCTTGATGTGGCAAGTGAGCGATGCTGAGGTAGACCTTGGCTGCCTTGTTGACGGTCTCAATGAGGCCAAAGCAGTCCGCAATGCTTGAGCCAGTGGCTAAGATGCCATGATAAGCCCAGACGACGATGCGGCTGTCCTTGAGTTTGGCTGCTGTCGCCTGACCAATGGCTTCGGTCCCGCAGACCATCCAAGGCACGACCCCGATACCATCAGGGAAGACAATCAAACACTCGGTAATCATACGCCAAAGGGTCTGAGTGAAGGCTTGGTCTGTCTGATCCAGAATGAAATTAAGGGCGGAAACTTCAGTTGCATGGTTGTGGAGGACAATCCGATGATGAGGGTCTACTGCTAGTCGGGTACTATGGCTGAGCAGGTGCATATAGATTTCTGAAGTTGGTTTATTGCCTCCTTCAAAGCCCCAGAGAATGGCGTAACCATTGGCCTCTACTCGAATGACGCCTAAGGTCTCCCTTAGAGAGTCCCGCACTCGACGGAATTCTGAACCTGAGGCCGTAATTAAGACATGACGCCCCACCATATTTTCAGGCACATGTTCCAAAGGAACAAAACGCGGGGATGCCACTTGCTCAACTTGTGCTAATTGCTCTTCAGTAAGAATAGCCGAGATATTGCCCCCATTCTTCTCATCCCAACCCATTGACCACATGACATGGGTAATATCTGCAAATTCCGCAACGATGGTGCTGTTTTGGAACATCTTCTATTCACCTGCCTCTTCCATTTTTTTGTTGTAGGCCATACGTGCGCGATAGAGCACATAGAAGAGGCCAGCCCATAAGACGAAGAGTAGGATGCTGACAATATTGCCAGACAAACCAGTAGATAAGAGATAACGGAAGTCCGGCCCTTCAAAGGTTGACCAGGACAAGAGCTTCCCAGCTTCTACTACCGCAGCCCCTGTTTCATTAGCCAAACGGGTAATATAAGTAGCGAAGAAAGTTGCCCCGTAGAGGAAGAGCGGTGCAGACACCACCCCATGGAAAATCATCCGCGCCAAGTTCCCGTTGGTTAGGAGCAAGGCCCCTACAACGAAGGACAAGTTGATAATCCCCGCAAATGGTAAGACGATGTTACCAGGTAAGATAACAGACATAATCAAGAGCACTGGGATGGTAATAATCACGGCTACCCATAGTTCGTTACGCCCTGCCAAGATAGGCCAGTCCAAACCGATGAAGACTTCACGGTCGCTAAACTTCGTCCGCATAAATTCAGAGATGGCTTCAGATACAGGCGATAGGGCCTGAGAGAAGAGCTTAGAAATCATTGGGAAGAGGGTCATAGCGGTCGCTGCTTGGACGGCTAACTTGAGGGACCCTGATAGGCCGTAACCGGCTGCCAAACCCAAGACGAAGCCAATAATGGCGCCCATAACGGAGTTTTCGCCAAAAATCCCGATTTTTTCCTTAAGGGCATCGGCATCCATTGGCTTGTTGAAGAAAGGAATCTTCTTCAGCAACTCATCAATTGGATAGAGAATAACGGAGATTAAGACAATAAAGTGCGGCACGGTTACCCCTGGAATCCCGGTCAAACGTTCCACTTCAGGTCCGTACATATCGCCCGCCTTGAGCTCGAAAATAATTTGAATAGTTGCTGCAACAAAGCCCATGATGACATTGCCGGTAATATAGGAAACCATAACGGCGGTAAAGATTTTACCCCAGACATTCCACATGTCCACGTTGACGGTCTTGGTTTGTTTGAGCATCAGCATGACAATGTTGACCCCAATGGTCAGAGGGAACATGAGAAAGGCATATGGCCAAGCCCAAGAGATGGCCGCCATACCAGGCCAGCCCCCGTCTACGGCTGGCAAGGAGAAGCCTGTTCTCGTAGCCATAGAGGCAGCTGCATCCCCCATAGAGGTCATCATGTAACCAATCAATAACCCCATCCCAGAGAAGGCTACCCCTAAGGTCAGCGCTGAATGGAAAGCTTCGGAGAATTTCATCTTCATAAGAAGCCCGATAATCAACATTAAGAGGGGAACAAAAACGGCTGCTCCCAAATCATTTAAGACATAATTGACAACTGTTTGTAAGATATCCATGTGTCATTCCTCCTTGATTCACACGGTCGTCGTTGCTAGGAAGCTAGGTCCTAGGCCTTCAAGAAATCAATAATCTTTTGTAACTCAGCATCTTGCCCCATACCTGTCAGGAAGGCTATGCCGTTAAAGGTTGGGATGTCGATTTGATCCTTAGTTTTAACGATGGAGACATAGGCATCCGCATCTTTGACATGATGTTTGAGTGATTTAATGTCCACTGCTTCGACTTGAGCAGGCATGCCCTTACCTTTGAGCAACTTATCTAACTTGGACGCCACTGTTTGAGAGGTCGCAACCCCAGAACCACAGGCAACAATAATCTTTTTCATAATCAATCATCCTTTCTAATGGCTTAATAAGTCTACAATTGCTTCTGGCGACTGGGCAGCTTCTAGTTTGGCTACCAAGTCCTCCTGGCTTAAAAGTGCCATGAGCTCTGCTAGGAGATCCACCTGAGCCTTGGCTTCTTTTATGCCCAAAATCATGATATAACGCGGATAAACTACCAAATCATCGGTCCCCATCTGAATAAAAGGCATTACCGGCTCTACCAGGCGGTAAAAGGCGATAAAGGGACGTTTGACATGTTCAACATAGGTATGGGGAATAGCCACTGTCACATGTTCCAAGGCCAATCCTGTCGGGAACTCTGCCTCGCGCTCCGCCAAAGCCTGACCGAAGCTATCAGCCACATAACCTATGTCTTGCAACTTGGCAGCCTGGTGGGCAAAGAAGAGGGCTTGGTCTGTCTCCTCACACGCCAAATCAATCAATTCCGACTGAATTAAACTTGCTACAACCCCCATTCGGGTCACTTCCTTCCTAGAATACGTACAAGGTGCAATAAGAGATAAAAATCTTCATCCTGGCCAAAGCTTAGATTGAATTCCTCTTGCAGGGTCTCCTTTAAGACCTTCACTAGGTCCCATTCCCGGGGAAAGACGCCTGCAGTCGTCTCTAAGACAGTCTCGATTTTTTCCGGTGAGACGGCCTCTTGGCCTGGCTGATGACTCAAAGTCCGAATCAGGAAGTAGCGGATATGAACCACGAAGCGCCCATAGTCGGGTGACTCCTTATCAAGGGGCTCTCCCGTCTTAGTCTCAATCACTTGAATCAAACGATTAAGGATTTCGCTCAGTTCTACCACATTATGGAAGCCCGCCTGATCAATCTGGCCATTGACCAGATGCAAGGTCAGGAAGGAAACCTCTTCCTGGGCCAGTCGAAGTTGATACTTGGCATTGACCTGAACAATAGCCTCGGCCGCCGCCTGATACTCATCCGGATAAAGATAATGGAGCTGATACTGGAAAGGGTCGTAATCGCCCCCTTCGTTAGGCTCCCGGTCCAAGGCATATTGCAAATGTTTAGCAATGGTAAAAATGAAGGTGTCCATCAAGGATTTCTTCAAACAGGCCTCAGCGATGATGGTAATGTCTTGAGCTAGTTCGAACACCCATGGTTCCAGTTCCTTGATTAAGCCTAGCAACTGTTCCTGACGGTAACTAGACGCTAAACTAAAGACCCTGGTCACAGCAGTTGGGTCAATGGTGTCCCCTTTCTTCTTGCCAAACCCTACACCTTTCCCTAATGCTACCAATTCCGCCCCATCATCTCTGGCGACTAAGACAGCATTTTGGTTGAGTGATTGAATGACTTTCACTGCGCACCTCCCCTTTCGACAAAAAATAGGCACAACTCTCCCTATATGGGAAAGTTATGCCTAATCTAATAGTTACACCACTTATTATCTACATTATAATGTATGCGCTACCTAAATTCAAGGGCATTTTCTTTACAAATCCATCTTTTTGCCTACAATATGCAGAACTGGTTCCACCAAAATCCCTTTGCTAAGCCATTCTTAAAAGCAAAACTGAGACTTAATCAAGCCTCAGTTTCTATAATCTTAATAAACTTGCTGACCGGCCAAATAGGTGGCGGTCACTTTGACTTGCCGCCAGTCCTTGACGCTTCGCAAATCATGGGACAGGACAACTAGGTCTGCCCACATACCGGCTTCCATTCCCCCAATATCGGTTCGACTTAAGGCCTTAGCTGCCCCAAGTGTATGGGCATAGAGGGACTCTTCAAGTGTCAAGCGTTGTTCTGGCATCAAGCCTTGAGGCGGTAGCCCATCCCAGGTCTGGCGGTGGACTGCGTAATGCAGACTCTCCAATGGTGTTACATTGACCACTACGGGCGTGTCGGTTCCAAAGGCCAGAGTTGCACCTTGCTTCAAGAATTCTTTAAAAGGAAACATGTGCTTAGCACGTTCAGGTCCTACTTCTTCATCCAAGCTATCATAGCCTACCATCAGGTGGCTTGGTTGAACAGAAACCACTAGCTGCTCTTGGGCCACTAGGTCTAAATCTGCCCAATCCATTACTTCTAGGTGCTCAATGGTGTGGAATTTACCTAGACTGAGGGGAAATTGGGCTAGGGCTTCTTTGTAATAGGTCAAGGTCAACTCAATGGCCCGGTCACCAATGGCATGGATCCGCATCGGCCAATCTTCTTGGCTAGCAGCTAAGATAAAGTCATGCTGGGTCTCAATCGGGATTAGGGGACCACCCACATCTCCTGGGTAATAGGGCTCAGGATACTCTGACTTGAGATAGGCTGTATGAGAAGAAGTCACGCCGTCAAAAAACTGCTTGACCCCACCCATTTGTAGCCAAGGGCCACGATAGCGCTGATAGAGTTGACGCAGGGGCTCACGATTGGCCCGCATAGCTGGGAAGAAGCTGAGACGCAGAGGAACCTGGGCCAAGGCGCGTTCATAGAGTTCCGGATAGACCATATCATCCGGACTCTCACCTGTAATGGCGACATCGCCTACCGCCGTTACCCCCATGGCATGAAGGTGACGACTAAAATCTTGCATTGCTAGAACTGCTTCTTCATGGAAGCGTCGGAAGACCTCCGTCTGATAGTAGACTGCAGCAGCTTCTAGGAAGGTGCCCGTTAATTGGCCATCTGCCTCATCAACTAGAGCCTGGCCTGACAGGGTCACAACATTATCAGGATTCAAGCCCAAAGCCTCCAAGGCTGCGGTATTGAGCCAAATAGAGTGGGCATCTCCGGACAAGAGCATGGTAGGCTCCGAACAGTAACGGTCAAGCGTGCGACGATGGGGTTGCTGAGACGGTTGAAACTCGCTAGCATACCAACCAATGCCTAAACGCCAGCCCTGGCGTAAGGGCAGGTCCTGGGCTTGGCGCGCGACTATTTCAGGAGTCGCCCCCCCTACTTGCCCCAAAATGCCCGCTTGAATCAAGCTAGAAGGATAGAAGTGGACATGCGCATCAATAAAACCAGGTAGCAACATTTGCTGACCCAGGTCCTTGAGCGGCAAGTGCTTGAGTGCTTCTGGCACTAGAGCCGCAAGATTAGCATGGCTTCCCATCGCTTCTTGATTATCCGGCTCATAGACAGCCGCAATTCGTTGGTCACGAATTTCCACAAGGGCTGGCCCGATGGTCCCCTTAGTCGGGTTATAGAGGGCCTGTGTCTTCAATAGATAGTGCATGATTTCCTCCTATAAGGCCATCTTAAAGCCTAAGAATTGTTCGTTAAATTCCTTAATGACATCCGCTGGTAGGAACTCGTAATGTTCGAGTTGTTGCAAGATCTCAGCAGGCGGATTGAAGGCGGGGTTGTCCAGCGTCTCTTGAGGCAGTAGAGCCTTGGCTGACTCGTTTGGCGTGGCGTAACCTACATATTCTGCGTTTTTAGCGGCATTTTCTGGTCGTAGCATAAAATTAATGAAGGCATAGGCCCCTGCTTCATTTTTACTGGTGCTAGGAATAGCGAAATTATCTGTCCATACAGCCGAGCCGTCTTTTGGCACGATATAAACAATATTAGGATTATCCGCTATGACACTGGCAGCATCGCCGGAATAACCCATACCAATCGGCGCTTCGCCTAGGCGCATGAGTGGTTTGATTTCATCGGTCAAGACTGCTCGAACATTAGGAGCCAATGCCTTGAGGTAGGTGCCGGCAATGGCTAACTCCCCTGGATCTTGGCTGTTAAGCGAATAGCCGCGCGCCTGCAAGGCCATCCCCAGAGTCTCGCGATGGCCATCTAGGACTAGGATAGAATTCTTAAATTCTGGTTTCCATAAATCCGACCAATTCTCAATAGTGGCTGGGTCCACTTGCTCTGTATTCACCATAATCCCAAAGGTCCCCCAGAAATAAGGCAAGCTATACTGGTTACCTGGATCAAAAGCATGGTTGAGCAACCAAGGTGTTAGGTGCTCTGTCCCTTCTAAGCGGCTATAATCTAGCGGTTTAAGTAAGTTCTGGTTTTTAAGACGCGCAACAATGGACTCACTAGGAAAGACTAAATCATAGGGTGTTCCGCCTTGCTTAAGCTTGGCTTCCATAGCGTCATTGGAATCAAAGGTCTCGTAGATAACCCGATAATTGCTTTCTTCTTCGAAGGCAGTAATCAGTTCAGGGTCAATATAATCCCCCCAGTTAAAGATATAGAGGGGCTGACGTTCCACCCCTTGGGCGGTTGTTTGAAGGGACTGCTCCAAATGATGGCGTATCCCCCACAGAGCAGCCATTACCCCTACCAAAATTACTAATCCTTGTACCAAACGCCGCACTGCGCGTCCCCCTTTCTAAACCGGATTCATTCACTTCTTTCATTCTATCATAGTCGCCAGTCAGCTACTAGCCCTGTTTGCCGGTCTTAGTAGCGGAGGCCTTAAACGTTCGGCTTTTCCTAGCTAAGCTATCAAAAAAGGCGCCCTACCATTCAGTAGAGCACCTGGTACTTAAGTGTTTTGGGCCACTTGCTCCATAAAGGCAAGGGCTTCTTGATAACCACCACTGGCCTTAAAACTCTTGGCCACACGTCCCGCTGCATCACGATAATGAGGCTCTTCCAAAACGGTTAGGACGGCATGCCGAATGGTGGCTGGTGTCATGAGCTTGAGCCAGTAACCGGCTCCCAATTCAGCAGTCCGTTTGGCTACGGCTCCTTGTTCAGGCGTTTGGGGGCAGAGAATAAGGGGTACCTGATGATAGAGTCCTTCTGAGGCAGAGTTCATGCCACAGTGGGTCATAAAGACATCCGCAATGGCCAATACTGCCATTTGATCGACTCGATCGTGAATTTCGATATGGTCAGGTAGGTCCTGCCAGTCACTAAGCTCACTCTGGCCTAAAGCTATGATGACTTGATAGTCCGGCAAATCCCTGAAGGCTTCTATTACGGCATGATAGAAGTCCTCATTATGAACGACTGTCCCCAAGGACACGTAGATGGTCTTGGCTCGTGTCTTAGGATAAGGTTTTTCAACCGGTCGAATTGATGGCCCAATAAAGCGATAGTTGGAGCCAAAACTATCCCAACATGGTTGAAAGTAAGGGGAAGTATAGACCATGGTAGGCGTTGCCTCATCATTTTGAATTAGGTCTAGGACACTACCAATTTCATAGCCTCGCTCCCGCAAGCGATTGAGCTCGCGATTAATACTTGGCGTGGACCAGAGCAATTTCAATAAGGCCCAGATACTCTGCCTCATATAACGTGAGGACTCCTTATTGAAGGCAAAGGTCGTATTGGAGCAAACATAAGGTAGACCCAATTTCTTAGCCAAGAGCTTGGCCCAGGTTGCCATCGAGTCCCCCACAACTAGATCCGGTTGGAGTTCTTTCAAGGCCTCGAGAGTTGGCCCTTCAAGCGCCAAGGTAGATTGGACTAACAAATGTGTGGCAAAAGCTAAGTCCTTGCCCGAGCGGTCTGAGCTCTCACGCTCATCTAGCCCCAAGTCGAAATCCCCATAGTCATCGCAAGCCACAAATTGAGCACCTGTCGCCTGAATGGCTTGTCTGAAGCGCTCAAAGGAAAAATAAGTTACCTGGTGCCCGGCTTCCACTACATAGCGCACCAAACCTAGAGTTGGATTGGTATGGCCTTGAGCTGGTATACAGAACCATGCAATTTTCATTCTTATCACCTCATTTACAAGACAAGAGCAAATAATAGAGACAATATATTAATCCTATTATAACATGGTGCCCCACTAAACCCCAATAAAATACTCTATCCAAAATAGACAAACACCACCCTATGCTAGGCTGCATAGGATGGTGACTGACTTACTTATGGGAGCCGATTGCCCCCCGCTTTATAGATACGATACCAGTCCTCACGACTGACGTCAATGCGACAGGCTTGCGCCAAATCCACTAAGCGCCAAGGCTGCATGGAACCTACTAAGACTTGCATTTTAGCAGGATGGCGTAGAATCCAAGCTAGAGCCAAGGCATCCGAGCTGACACCATAGCTTAAAGCCAAGCTAGCTAAACAATCCCTTAAGTCCTGATAGTCTGGATGTAACATATAGGGGCCTTGGTGTAAATCCACTTGGAAAGGCGACCAAGCCTGAACGGTTACCTGATGAAGGCGACAATAATTGAGGACATCACCATCACGATTGATACTTTCCGAGTCTTTGGTGTTGACATTCAAGCTAGCATCTAAAAGCACCGTGTGGGCTGGCCCAAATTCCAACTGATTGACAATGAGGGATTGATCTAAGTAAGAAGACAAGAGACTTATTTGTCCTGGATTCTGGTTGCTGACGCCAAAGTAGCGGACTTTACCCGCCTGATGAAGGTCATGGAAGGCCTCGGCTACTTCTTCCGGTTCCATCAAGGCATCTGGCCGATGCAGGGCCAAGACGTCTAGGTAATCTGTTTGAAGTCGCTTGAGGCTGCCTTCCACCGCTTGGATAATGTGGGCTTTGGAGAAATCGAAATGGTAGTTAGACCAGACATCGGCCAAGCCACATTTGGATTGGATTAAGAGGTCCTGGCGAGCTAGGCCGAGGCCTGTCCAGGCTTGGCCAAAACGTGATTCAGATTGACCCTTGCCATAAATATCAGCATGGTCGAAGAAATTAATCCCTAGGTCCTGGCAGGTTGCTAGGACCTTTTGGCTGTCAGCCAAGCTTAGGCTATCCATACGCATACAACCTAAGGCAATGGCACTTGCCCCTGCTAGCTGACCTCCTAAGTTTAAGGTCTTCATGCCTCAGCCTCCCCTTCTTCTGGACGATAAACAGGCTGATCTACTAAATTCAAGCTCTCTACTGGCACCGACTCCGTCTCAAAGACCACGAACTCGTTGTGAGCCTTGAGGAAGCCTGACGGAACATAGAGGTATTGGATAGGCCCCTGAGACCAGTAACGGCCAAGGTTGAAGCCATTGACACAGACGCAACCCTTACCATAGGCAGAGCAATCAATAAAGGTATCCTGAATCTGATCCATCTCAACCTCGAAGCGATAGAAATGGGGACTCTCTGCTTGTGTAGGTCGCGGACCTTCATGGTAGCTAACCGCTGCTAGCATGTCTGGCTTGAATTCTAGAGCATATTGTCTGAAGCCTTTGCGGAACTGGTGGTTAATCATAACTCCGCCCTTAATACCCTTAGATTGGGTTGGACTATTGAGTTTGAAGCCGTAATTGACGCGCCCCATATTTTCTACCAAGACATCAACTTGAGCAGTGGCCTGGTCGGTATCAAAGAGCACTTCATCACCAATGTCTTCTCGGTATTGGGTCACGAGATGCTTGCCTTGGATAAAGACTTGAACCCGGTCATGAGCATTGATGATTTTAAGTCGTTCCGGATGGCCATGGTGAGCGACCCGCGTCCGATAGAGAGTATAACCATAGTGTTGGCCCAAGGCTTCCATGGCTAGCGGGTAGTCCACTTCTTGGCCGGTTCCTAACTGGTCGGCGACTTCTAACAAGTCGGCCCAGCCAAGCACTGGATAGGTGCCATAGGCTCTAGCCTGGCGGCTACGCGGCTCAAACTGAGGTAAGTCTGGGAAAAGCTCATGGGTCACCCGCTGAACTGCATAATATTTGGCAGTTGGTTGGCCCCATTCATTAATTGGGGCATCGAAATCATAGGAAGTGACCTGCGGGAGATCCCGATGCTTGCGCGCAGAACAGCCATTAATAAAGCCAAAGTTGGTCCCGCCTCGCAAGAGGAAGAGGTTGACACTGCCGACAGCCATCATTTCCTTAACATCATGGGCCAAGTCCTCTGGGTCACGGCGGACAATAGGCTCATTCCAACGGTTGAACCAACCATCCCAGAACTCCGTGCACATAAGTGGCCATTGCTTGCCATGACGGTCGAAGAAGGCTTGGAGGGCTTGGGTATTGCCCGGTGCATCCGAGCCGAAGTTACCGGTGACAAAGATATCATCTTCAATCAAGGTGCCGGACTCTAGCGCTTCAATCCAGGTGCCATCGGAGGTAAAGAGTGGCACATCTATCCCCCGGTCACGCATCATTTGGGCCACTGCCCGTAAATAGTCTTTGTCTTCTGCATAGGAACCATACTCGTTTTCGACTTGCATCATCAAGATGGGGCCCCCATGAGTGAACTGATAAGGTACTAGCTGTGGTAGAAGCCAATCATAATAAGCCGCTACCTTGGACAGAAAGGCCTGATCATAGGTGCGATATCGCATGCCGGGATAGTTGAGCAACCAAGCCGGCAGGCCCCCAAAATCAAACTCCGCACAAATATAGGGACAGGGGCGGACAATCAAGTGAAGTCCCATACGGCTGACTAGGTCAAAGTAGGCTTTGAAATCCAGTAAACCGCTGTCTTCAAAGACCCCTTCATGAGGCTCATGCAAATTCCAAGGGATGTAAGTCTCGACGGTATTGTAACCTAGCGCCTTGAGATTGTAGAGGGTGTCTTCCCATTGATCTGGATGCAGACGAAAATACTGGATTGCTCCTGACAAGATTTTGAAGGGCTGACCGTCTAAATAGAATTGGTCACGAATTTCGAACTGTGTCATGCGCCCATCTCCTGTTGTTTATCAGCAATCTTAACGAATGGATAGTAGACGGCAGTGGAAATCCCGATATTAATCAAGGACAGGACAATAGCCCGCCAGTCAAAGGCTGTTGCGAAGAAACCATAGAGGACAGGTGGCATTACCCAAGTTACGTTCTGAGTAACCGGTGCTACCAAGCCCATCGTTGTCGCAAAATAAGCCACTGTTACCATCAGCACTGGGCTGAGGACAAATGGGATGAACATAATTGGGTTAAGAACGATTGGCACCCCGTACATGACAGGTTCCCCAATGTTAAAGACCATAGGGAAGATCCCTAACTTAGCCACTTCACGCAAATGACGACTACGTGCCATCCAGAGAATGGAGATAGCTAAGCCAATGGCATCAAACCAGACAAAGGCACCGAAGGAGTTATCTGTCCATAGATAAGGAATAGTGGTACCAGCGCGGTAGGCTTCTAAGTTGGCTAGCATGGTCACCCCGAAGAGACTGGACATAACAGGCGCCAAGACATTGCCGCCGTGGAGGCCGAAGAACCAGAAAATCTTGTTTAAGATGACAATAATGAGGACAGCCAAGAAGCTTTGCGACATATTAAGCAGTGGCGCTTGTAAGACCTTATAAACCCAGGTAATCATCAATTCACCGGTCAATTGATTGAAGGCATAGGTGGCAATGGCGACTACATACATGGCAATGGCTGCCGGAATGATGGATAGGAATGGCTTAACGATAGCAGGTGGTACTGAATCTGGCAACTTAATGGTCCAGTTCCGATTCATGACCTTACAGAAGATGATGACCGATACGAAACCAATGATAATCCCTGTAAAGTAACCCTTGGCCCCGATTTGGTCAAGCGGAATGGCATTACGTACCGTAACCGCTAATTCCTCCCCTTGAACTGCTACACCTTGTAGCTTATCGCCCAGAAGTCCAGCTAAGGCCTTAGAGTCAACATTTTCTAGCTTAAAGTTCTGCGTTACCGTATTGGCAATGGTAATGACGTAGGAAGCAACAGCCACCAAACCAGCGGAGACTGTATCCACCTTGTAAATCTTGGCGATATTAACACCAAAGTTAAAGAGAAAGAGGAAGACAACAATTGGGATAGACCCTTTGAAGAGAATGTAGTTGATATCAATCAACCAACCAAAAGTCTGCGGGATGAAGGTATTGCCAAATTGGCCAGGTAAATCCGCCAAAAAGGCATTAATCATGAGAGCGAATGATCCGGCCATAATAACCGGCATGGTCCCAATAAAGGAATCCCGAAGTGCAACAAGGAACCGTTGGTTCCCGACTTTGTTGGCGATAGGCATCAGACGCTCTTGCCAACGATCGACTAAACTTGCCATGATAATTCCTCCTTAAAATTTTTACATAAATTAATTAAAACCACGGTTTGGATGTCTACCAACCTAGCTCGGACAGCTCCTCAGCCACTTATTGGGCTAAGACTTGGTAGACTTCGATTAATTCCTGAGCTAAATCGACAAAGGCGATACTGGTCATGAGATGATCCTGACCATGAATCATGAAGAGACTGAGGGGCTGCTCAATCCCTTGCGCTTCTTGAGCCAAGACTCCGGCCTGGGCGTGATGGGCTTCTAAGAGGGCTGCTCGAGCCGCTGCCATTCGCTCCGTCGCGCCCTGGAAATCTCGCTTCTTAGCTGCTGCCATGGCTTCGATGGCACAGGACTTGGCTTCACCGCCATACATAATTAACTGCATGGCTACTTCTAATGCGGCTTCTTGTGACATAGGCTGGCTCCTTTATTCCATGAGACTTACGGCTAAGGCCAGGACCTTATCGCCTTTCATCATGCCATAATCTGTCATGGGGATGACTTCCACTGGGATGCCACGGGCTGACAAGTCAGCGGAAAACTCGTTCTTCAAATAGCGGACTTGGGGGCCTAACAATAAGACATCTACTGCATTGTTCTGGAGATATTCCTTGGCTTCTGGCACTGGCACTGCAAAGATATGGGCATCTAACCCTTGATCTTGCGCGGCCTTTTCCATCTTGGATACCATGAGGCTAGTCGACATGCCAGCGGCACAGACTAACATGATTTGCTTGGTTTCCATTTACAACACCCTTTCCTTATAATTCGAAAGAAAAAATAATCGGTTCCTATTATTTTGAAAATGTAAACAAGCAGGCGTGAACGGAAACCGATTCTTAATTTATTATTTACTTTCTATTACTATTATAGGGTTGAAAGGGCTTTTTGTCAACGTTTACATTTGAGGACATGCTTGTTTTTTGTTATGATATTCGAGAGGGAGTGATTATCCATGACGTTAACTAAAAAACAAGCCGCCTTAAGGGCCACCATCTTAGATAAACTATATGCAAAAGCACCACTATCACGTATTGATATTGCCAAAGAAACAGGCATAACGCCTGCTACCACGGGGGCTATTATCGGGGATTTAATTCGCCAAGAACTCGTATATGAAGTTGGGGAAGCTGAAGATGATACTGTAGGCCGGAAAAAAACCTTACTTAGTCTTATGCCCCATCGTGCCTACTATCTAGGTGTCGAAATCTCTGAAAAATACTTAGCCTTGGTCATTACAGATAATCTTGGCGAAATTCAAGCTAGCGACTATAGCATGACCTTTCAACGATTAGGTAACTACCCGACTAGCGCTGACTTAGCTGACTTCATTCATCAATTTATAGCGCAACATCCTGACTTTCCCTTGACCGCCATTGGCGTCGGGCTACCGGGCCACGTGGACTTTGACTTGAGTCCCTATATTCAATCCAACAATCAGCATTGGCAGAATCTCCATCTGGAAGAGCTAGCCCAGGCCTTTAGCCTGCCGCTTTATTTTGACAATAAGTCTCATTGCTTGACCCTGGCCCAAAGACTTTATGGCCAAGATGACAAAAACGATCATAATTTTATCGTCTTCCATGTCGCTAACGGTATTCATTGTTCCTATATGTATCAAGGGCAAATCTACGGGCGTCAGAACTTCCTGATTGGCGAAATCGGCCATACGATTTTAAATCCACAAGGGGAAGCCTGCACCTGTGGTAAACGGGGTTGCCTGCAAGTCTATGCTAGCGAATCTAGTCTAATCGCTAAGGCCCAAACCCTCTATCGGGTAGCTCAATCCACCTTCCTGCCTAGCCTAGTAGCAGAAGCAGAGGCAATCACCCTGGCTACCATTATGGATGCCTGCGCCTTAGGCGATACTAGCTGTCTCCAATTGATTCAGCAGGCCTGTCACTACCTGTCAATCGCCCTATCCAATCTCAGTCAGCTGATTGACAGTGACGCCATCTACCTTGACGGCCAGTTCTTCTCCTATCCACTAGTCGACACCCTCTTGCACCAGGAGCTAGCGGCTACCACCCCGCTCTTCCATAAGCAAAAGAAAATACGGCTCATTCCCCTGGCCTATAGCCCACTCAATATTGCGCGGGCAGCCACTAGCCTCTGTGTCAAAGCCAGCTTCTTGTCAGCATAAAAATAAAAAAGGACCTTCTACTTAAGCTAGTAGAAGGTCCGCTCTTTTTATTACCTTAATTAGCGGTTAATGGAACGCGCAATCATGGAAATGGTATGTCGTTGACCGCGAATTGCCTTGCTGAGGGCAAAAATGTTCTCTACAGGAGCCAAACAACCATAGCCAGAGTCCCCAATGTGCTGGATGTCTACCCCACAAATCTTATTGCGGATAGCCATCTGCTTAATGGTGTCGGTATCCGAACTTTCTTGGCTAGTTCCAATGGCGCTCATCACTAGAGCCCCTGCTTGATGGGCTCGCTGAACAATGGCCTTGAGATCCGCCTCATCGAAGCCTGGCACACTGCCTACAGCCGGCGCCAAAATAATATCGGCTCCAGCCTCAATGAATTGGCTGACCGCTTCTAAGTCTGCAACAGGCTCGTCAACACCTGCCCCATGCATCTTCCCCGCAATAACCAAGCCAGAGAAGTGCTGCTTGGTTAGTCGGATGGCCTCCGCTATGGTATGATTGGTCACACCAGTCCCAGGATTACCCGTCAAACAGATAAAATCAAGACCAAAAGCTTCGGCCGCCTCTAGCGATGCCACATTGACCTGGCGCCCAGTCACTAATTCTTGCCGTTCTTCATTCATCTTAGCGTTAAGATCGACAGGCTCCAAATTGACGCCAATCGGGCGGCCCACCAGTCGATGGAGCTCTGCGACAAAATTGGGTGCATCAGGATCAATAGCAAATATAACAGGGTTTAGTAAGTCTACCCCATTTAGTAAAATGAGATCCGCCCCAAAAGCGCGAGCCATCTCTGAGTTAGTAATATCCCCAATGTAGGACTCCTTAAAGCCCACATTCTCAGACAAAATCACTCGCCCTTCACTAGCCTTAATACTCTGTTTTAGTTCTGCTGCTGACATGGCCAGAATTTCCGACGTGTTGGCACTAATCAAACGTTTTACCATGTGAATCCTTCTTTCTTTTTGATAATAATAAAGATAAGACTACCCTTTGATTACGCCCTTTTGTTTACATTTTGTTATTAATTAGTATAGCACGAAAGCGTCCATTTGTAAACGAATTCAACTTTATTCAATATCAATATGGTGAGCAAGAACTAAAGGAACTTCTCTAGTCGCTTTCAATACAGTCTTGTAGCTTGTCACATTTACAAAAGTTCCATAGACAGTCACTCTATCATCTTCTAAAATTCTTTTACCAGTCATTTTATCTTTTGGCAGAACTACATAAAAGTCTCCTTGACTATAATAGCTACCTTCAGTTCCGATACGGTACACTATGAATTTATCTTCTGTTTGAACTTGTAGAACCTTTCCATAAAATTTAACCTTATAGCCTTTCCAAGCGGATTCATCACGCATTAGTTCCTCAAAAGTAGCATCATAATAATTGCTAGGATCTTGGTTTTTTGATTCTTCAATTGATTCAGATTCTTCTTTTGCCTTAGACTCAGCAATGGACTTCTCTCTCGCATTTTTTATTGCTTCGGCTTTGCTCTCTGATTCTGCTTTTCTACGAGATTCTTCCTGCGACTTACTTTCAGCCACCTTCGATTCACTGATTGATTCTGACAGAATCCGCGAACTTTCTTCCTCCGATTGTCGAATAGACTCTGATTCTGACTCTGCTAATGCTATGGATTCCGACTCCATTCGGGACTGTTCTTCCAATCTTTTTACTTCTGCAGCATGCATATTATTTGCTACAAGTAGAAATGCAAATGAAGTTACCACCGCTATAATTGCATATTTTTTTAGTTCAGGCTTATTTTTCCAGACCCAAGCAGTTGCTGCAAAAACCAGCGCAATCACGATATACGATAAATTCAATAAATTTTCCATTAATAACTTCCCCCTATTTTTACTAGATAGTAATAGTATATGACATGCATTGTACCATGCACATGTTTGGAAGTCATTGCACAATCTTGCTGAATAGTTTAGAATTCTTGCTGTATTTATCATATATATGTTTTCGCATAATAAAATATGCTTAGACTATAAGCGATAAAACAACTCTCTAATATTAATTAAAAAAGTGCAGTTCAATATGAACCGCACTTTCTAATTAATCCATCTTTCGAATCATCTTCCGAGTTTTAACCAAATGCTCCTTGGTTGCATGGAATTGGCGTTGAGCCACCCCATAGTAGAGCAAATCGGTAATAATCAAAGATCCATCTCGGGAAGTAACCGAGCCTAGGCGAATTTCTTTTTCGTCTTGGGGGATGAAAAGGCAAATATCAGCAAGACTGACGAGGGGCGCCTTGAGATTATGTCCCGTGATAGCGATTATTTTGGCACCCTGCTCCTTAGCAAGATAGGCCATTTGATTGACACTATGGGTGCTGCCACTATAACTGACTACTAGCACCACATCGCCAGGCATACAGTGCGCCATTTGCGCCATTAGTATATGAGTGTCACGATCATAGGTGACTGGACGATTAATTCGCGTCAACTTATGAACTAAGTCCATGCAGACTACACCACTGCCTCCAATTCCACAGAGAAAGAGACGATGGGCGCTAGCCATCCAATCAATGGCTTGCGCAAGATCTGTTTCATCTATGAGCTCATAGGTCTGACGTAGATTCTGTTCTAAGATACTTTGGGTCTTATGGATGAGCTTAGACAAACAATCTTTAGGATCTAAAAAGAGATCCACTTCAGGCATCTCCTCATCAGTCCGGTCCTGTGCCAAGTCCAATTTTAAGGCAGGCAGGCCTTTATAACCAATCTTCTTAGCAAAGCGAGTCCAGGCCGCCCCCGATGTTCCAGAAGCAAAACCTAACTCTACAGTATTCATATCTAACACTTCATGCCGGTGCTCCAGTATATAGCGACCGATCATCTGTTCAGTCGCTGTCATTGATCCTAGGGCACTTTTGATCTTGGTAATACAACTCATACGATTCTCTCCTTTGTTATACCAAACACTGAATCCTACTTTCCATGATAGCCACGCCTAGCCCATTTTCGCCTACAGTATATCACAATAAATCGCTTACAGCAACTAGCTTTCCCTATGTTTATTCACAAACAGAGAGAGATTTTTGTCATTATCCAAAAGAAAACAGGCTCTAATAGCCTGTTTTTAGCTGACTAATTTTACATCATAGACATACTTTGCATTCTTCTCTATCCACACTGTTTATTTTGTAGCGCCTTTTTACCCAGACATTTCGCTAGCCATAGGCTTTGCGCCGACAAATAGGCAAAAGGCAAGTACAAGACCAGGCTTCGCCAATAAGCAGGACCGACGCCCACACCGCCTCGCATCATGAGCCAATAGAGAAAAGGATAGCAGAAGAGCAGAAGATTGACTCCGGCGAGCCCAAAATAAAGTCGCCAAGTCTGACGATGACGAGCTACTGTCGCTAGAATCGCGCCCAAGAATAATAGGCTATTGAGAACCGCTGCTTCACGCCAATCCAAATTGTTAAAGCCAAAACGCAAATTATTCAATAAAGGGACTAGGAAATAGAGCAACATCCCCGTCTGTAAGTAAGCCAAGCCCAACTGATGACGTTCCAAGGCTACTTGCTTCTTGTTTCGAGCCCCTTCTGGTTTAGGCCAAGCTTGGGCGAAGTTCTTAAGGCGATGGCTCCAAAATAGTGAAGCTAGGAAGAAGACACCTGACCGAATCATCAAGTCGATTTCGTAGGCAGTCCTTAGTTTTGTGCTTCCTTGTCCTGGCACAAGCAACCCCATCAGCAGACGCCCCCAAAGCACCACTAGCCCTAGCCACTCCAATCGATAGGCCCATCTCATACTGGACCCAGATTGGTATAACCAAGCCAGCCAGATGACTGCCATAGCTAGTAGCCAGGCAGCAAAAGGCAAGTTAATGAAGTCCCAGTTAAAGATGTTCTGGTATATCCATAAACCGGCCAGCACCTTAAAGACTAAAAATAAGGCAAAGGCACGGTCCTGGCGTGCTTTATCTACTATGGGTTCCATGGCAGGCTCTCCTTTCCTCTAGTCTTCTTTATTATAACAGACTCCCCAAAAGGCGTCATTAACCGACTAGCTCAAAAAAGTGCGGACTCGCCCGCACTTTTCTCATATCAGTTCTTAATTCTTGTCTGGCACAAATGCAAGCCAATCTGCATCCAAATACCAGCCATCTGGGATGGCCTGACTGTCTGTTTCATGATAACCTACTTGTCCACGAAGCGTTAGGACTCCCTGCCAACTGCTGATAGCCTGTGGGACTTTCCCCTGAACGCGCACTCGCAAAACTTTAGCTGAGACGTCCCCACCAGTAGACTGACTGAAAGCAAACCAGTAAGCATCCCCTACTTGTCCTAAAAAGCCCTTCTCATCGATGATCATTCGACATTCAATCGATTGGTCTTTTAAGGTCTCTGTTTGGGTCAATACTTGGTCTAAATCTTGTAATTGATAGGCTTCTTCCCCTTGGTAGCGGGAAGTGACGCCAAAGACATAGCCTTGAACACCCGCTTTAAGCTTACGTAAGAAAAATAAGGGGAGTGTTGGTAACCCTATCAAGAGTAGGGCAGATAAGCCCATGCTAAAGATAACATTTGCTAACGTCTCGGAATCTCTCACCTGATTAAGAAATTGAAAAATAACCGTCCCTATCACCAAAAGAGCGATTCTATAAACGATAAGAAACAAGATAGCCATTACGAGATAAACTAGATCTAAGTTCCAGGCTATCTTGAGCAAGTTTGGGCGATGATTTCGGTAACCCCACCAAGCTAAGTAGGTAGTAGCAAGACATAAGATTATAGCTAATAGGTAAAGGGGCTCATGAGAATAATTCAGGTGTAAAACGAGCATTTGCCATCCTTTAATGAAGAGATAGCCTAACAACGCACGATTAAGTGCCTTACTCCCCTCAGTTGAAACTTGCTTTAATTGATTTCCTTGCTTATTCAATTGTCGCCCGACCAAAAATTGCTGATAGGCACAATAAACCATAGGAACTACTGATACAAAGAGTTTTGGGATGAGATTTGATAAAGCGATAAGTGGCGAAAAGGCCAATAAGTTTTGAAAATCTAAACTTACCAAGACATAGATGACAATACCGGTATTAAACGCGCCAGCTAGATAATGACACCAGGCTTGCTTTGACTTATAGCCTAACCAAGTCAGTACTAGTGGTAATAAAAAGATTGCTTCTTCTAACAATAAGTGCCCAAAAATAGTCTGACTTACCCAACTAAATATGGCAAAACCAAAAATAATGGGGCTAAGCCGGAATAAAAGATAAACCAGTTGACATTCTAGTAACCAACGTTGCTGATTAGATACTGACCTATTAACTTGCATATATTTTCCTCCTCTTAGGGATATTCAATCTTACTGGCTTTGCCTAGTTAGAACTAGCTAGGCAAGACCGCACTGTATGTAGACTGCGGTAGCTCTAATAAAAAGTGACTAGCACGACAGATAGAATTCTTAAAACGGAATTATCATGAAACCTTCGAAATCAGCTTGGTGATCCTTCTTGTTTTCTTCTGTCATTAGGCCCCTCCTAATCTTGCGATTGATGCCTGTATCTCTTAGTTTCTAGTTCATGTAACCAAGTAGCCCTGGCTTCCTCGAAGCGGTTCTTGGCACCTAGGAGTACTAGGCAGATTATGATAGGGATGATCAATAGTATCAGGACAAGGCCTTGACTTATCCATAAAATATATGGGAAAAATAAGATTCCAAACACCCCTAAGCCTACTTCTAGACTGGTCAAAACAAAATCCAGTCGGTAGCCTCTTTTGAAGATTGTCGTATCATGATCTTTCCACGCAATCATCAACCAATAGAAAGCCAACAGGCGTCCAACATATACAAATCCAAGTAAAAATGAGATCGACATTAAAGCTAAGCCTGTTATCAGCGTTAATACTCGCAAAACAGTGTACAAGGTCATGTAAAGGTTAAATTCGGACTGGCGCCCCTTTTTACTCTCGTCAATCAATGTATGTGCCTCCTTAACTTACAATTAAGCTTATATTATTAGTCTGAATCAAAGCGACGCTTGGCTCCAAATAAAACGAGCCAGATAACGATTGGAACCACAAATATCAGAGGCATCTGCCAGGATGATATTAATGCTCCAAGCGCATATGGCCATATTATTAAGAATCCTAATAACCAAGGTAAAAGTTCAATCCCAGTCAGTATCGTATCTATCAGAAAGCCTGCCTTGAAATGGATATCCTTATTGCCTATCCAACCTCTCATTAACAAATAGAAAGCTAGTAGCCTACCAAAATAGATAGTCGCAAAAAGTGGAACAAAGGGATGAAAAGTGAATAAAAGATGTCCTGTCATAAAAGTCAGGATTCTCATGATAGTATACCAAAACATAAAATCATAAAAGTGCGGTTTATGATGATGCTTCTTTTTCTCTGACATTAGGACTACCTCCTACTTTTCCGTCTGGGTATCGATTTAAGTTAACTAGCATAATAATACCAGTCACAAAAGTAATGACTCTTAATGCGGTATAAATAGACATGTATCTTTCAAAGCCTGGTTGGTGGCTTTGCTTGACTTATTCTGTCATTCTCCTTACCTTACAGTCTGTCCTAACCAACCTAATGCCGTTAGGCCTTTAATTAATAGACTATTAATATAGCATCATTATACCAAAGTTCTCAAAGCTTGGTAAAGCTTTCGCCTCATTCATTCTTGCTAGAATTCATCTTATATATCCGATAAAAAAGCTGATAAACCAACATTTTATCTATCCCCATCTTACTTTTTGTCAATTTTCTGCTGACTTTCGGATTTTGAATGTTTCGTCCATCAAAACACCCCTTAAAAATAATAACCGAGGCTAAATTCAATGTAATTTAGCCTCGGTTAAATTATTTTATAGCCTCTACATAGAAGAGCCTACCTACAAAATCCTTCGTTACTTGAGGGCAGAGATAAAAACCTGCCTTCATTAACTCTGCACCACTTGCTTCAAATGATTGGAAGCCTGACTCTACTCCACTGTTATTAGAATTTGAGTCATCACATGCCGATTCAGTTAAAGCCATAGCTTCAGCTTCTGGACCTCCTTCTTCTTTTGCAAGGGTGGCACCCCAAGCACCTTCGCCTAGTACTTGGGTCACACGATATTGACATTCTGATTTCAGACCTTCTAGTTTCAGTACTTGCAATGGCTGCGAAGCCTTTCTTAATACTTGGAAGACCATGACCATAGATTCTGTCTGAGAATCATTGGTCAAACTCCAAGCAGTAAGGTTCCCATCCGATTCAAAAGGACTAAGTAAACGATGGAAAGTCCCTTGTTGGAAAAGAGTCCGATGGTTTTTATAGAATGCAACTTGGTCCTTTATTTCGGATTGCTCAGATTTTGTTAGCTTAGTAAAATCTAGCTCATAGCCAAATGCTCCATAGAAAGCAACTGCCGCTCGTGATGCTAGCGGTGTCTTACGCCCTGTTTGGTGATTTGGTACAGCCGAGACGTGTGCCCCCATCGCATTAGTAGGTACCATAAGAGAAGTTCCATACTGAATTTTCAATCTAGCTACCGCATCCGAATTGTCACTAGTCCATACTTGCGGCATATAAGCTAATATCCCTAAATCAAAGCGCCCGCCACCACCAGAACAACTTTCAAATAGTATTTCTGGATATCGAGAAGTAATACGTGACATTAAGGCATAAACCCCTAGCATATATCGATGAGCTATCTCTCCCTGTTGATCATAAGGAAAAGCACTTGAATAAACTTCACTTAAATGTCGATTCATATCCCATTTAATATAATTCAATCCAGTCTGCTCGATAACAGCTACCATTTGATGGTATATATGGTCTTGTACATCCGAACGAGACATATCTAGAACGTATTGGTTTCTACCATAGGACTTAGCACGTCCTGGTGTATGGAGTGCAAAGTCAGGGTGTTGCCGATAGAGCTCAGAATCTTCTGAGATCATCTCAGGTTCAAACCAAAGTCCAAACTGCATCCCTTTACTGTGAACATAATCCGCTAAACCTTTAAGTCCATGAGGCAACTTAGTCTTATATTCAAACCAGTCACCCAATGACGAATCGTCCCAATCTCGTTTGCCAAACCACCCATCATCCAAAACAAAAAGCTCAACACCTAAATCTGAAGCAGAGTCCACCATTGCATGCAGACGTTCTTCAGTAAAGGCAAAATAGGTGCCTTCCCAATTATTAATAAGTACAGGACGTTCTTTATCTCGGAAGCGAGCTGGGATGAGATGATTTTTAAGGAAATGATGGAATGCTTGTGACATACCATTTAGGCCATCTTCACTATAAGCTAGCACAACTTGTGGTGTAGCAAATTCTTGGTCGGGCTCTACTTTCCAGTGAAAACCTGTCGATTGGATTCCTGCTTGTAATCGTATTTGTTGATAGGGATCCTGTTCTACACTAAGTTCGTGGCTACCACTATATACCAACTGAACCCCAAGGGCTGTCCCTTGATTTTCCGTTGTGTTTGGCGATACCAAAGCCATAAACGGTGTTTGCTGGTGACTACTAGTCCCCCGCTTACTATCATACACCTTACGGCCTCGGTGAACAGCTTCTCTCTCAAGCATTCTTTCTCTTCCCCAAGCTCCATTAAGTTGAATGATTTCAGATGGACGAGGTGATAGATCTAAACTAAAACTAGCCATACGCTCTATCGTTACCGGTTCTTCACTTTCATTTCGAAAGACTGCCCAGCGAGTAATAATCGGATGATTCCTGAAAACTGTATAGTAGAGATCTACAAACCATAAGTGGATTGGATCAACCAAACGAACTTTCAGTGTTTCAGCCAATTCGCTTGAATCGACATAAGCATGCGGTAGGCCATCTATAGATGAAGCCCCTTTTATAATTTCATATGAATGATACCTAAAGTCTGTTACACTACTTCCGTCCATTTGCCGTAAGATTAAAGCCGGGTGACGATAATCACCGTGATTATACCCCGGAAATTCCTGTAAGATATTTCCTAATGACCAATCTCGTTTAGTCTTTTGATTTTGATCAACAAAGTCAACTTCAAAGTCCCTATGAATGACTGGGTAAGACAAGTAGTTAGAATATCGTGGCAATCGTGAGCCAAAATAGCAATGACTTAACACACCATATTCATCAACTTTCATGACATAAGAAATTTGGTCATTTTGAAGATGAAAGGTCTTATTTTTGTCGTTGTAATGTATCATCTAAACCCCTCCTTATAATTTGCTACCAGTTGTTGCAATACCTTGAATAAATTGTCGTTGGAAGAAGACATAAATTAGCGCCATTGGCCATATTGCAAGTACTGATGCGGCCATCAAATGCGGATAGTTGACTGTGTAGGCGCCTTGTATCTTGGATAAAGCAGATGAAAGGGTCGCTTTATCTACCTGTGGATTAATGATTAGTGGCCACATTAAATCCTTAAAAGCGAATAGCGCTGTGAAGATACCTAAGGCAACCAGACCAGATTTTGCCAATGGTAGCATGATGGAAAAGAATATTTGTCCCACATTGGCCCCATCAAGAATGGCAGATTCTTCTAAGGATCGTGGTAGCCCCATAAAGAACTGTCTCAAGAGAAAAGTACCGAATGCTGAGACAATCCCAGGGAAAACAAGCGCAAAAATCGTGTTACGCATGCCCATAGCATCTACCATCAGGTATTGCGGAATAATGAAAATTTGAGAGGGAATCATCATTTGGAAAAGCACCAATCCAAATAACAAATCTCTGCCTGGAAATTGCAGTCGTGCAAAGGCATAGGCAGCCATCGCTGAAAATAGCAAGCCACATACTAGTCTAAAAAACATCATAGCTAGTGTATTAAAATATAGAACTGCAAAGTTATTATCTCGAATTACTTGCGTATAATTCTCAAAATGCCACTGGCTGGGCCAGAAGACAAATGGATCTAATTGAGTAGATTCCGTTACCGTCTTGAAGGAAGTCAGAACCATCCATAAGAAGGGTAACAACATAGATAGAGCTACTAGAATCAAAAATAAATGAACTAGACCTTTTGATACCATCGGTTTTGACATAATTATCCCTCCATATAATTAACCCATTTCTTCTGGAGCCGCACTTGTATCACGGTAATTAGCATAATAATCGCCAATAACAATATGACAATAGTCGATCCATAGCCTTTATCACTGTACTTAAAGGTATTATTATAGAAAAGGTAAACTAAAGAAACTGTTGAGTCATAGGCTGGACTGGTGTTAAGTATCATCATATAGATAGTATCGAAAACCTGTAAAGATGAAATAATACTTGTTACCAAAACAAAGAATATCTGTGGTGACAAGAGCGGCAAGGTAATCGAAAATAACTTTTTAATGGGCGTTGCTCCATCCATTGTGGCTGCTTCGTAATAATCTTTAGGGATTTCTTGTAAACCAGCTAACAAAAGTATCATGTTGTAACCAATGCTTCCCCAAATGCCAATGATGGCAACAGAGTACATAGCAAATTGCGGATCATCAATCCAGGCAATCGGACCAACTCCAAAATAACCTAATACATGGTTTATTAAACCAAACTGGGTATTGTATAGCCATTTCCATACCATGGTAATAGCAGCCGGCGCGGCAACCATAGGCAAGAAGTAAACTGAGCGATAGAAATTTCGCCCTTTAATTTTACTATTCAGAATAACCGCTAGAATTAAGGAAATAACGATAGTCGGTGGAACGACAAGTAGCATATAGCGTAAAGTGTTCCACGTTGCTTGCCAGACTTGGGGATCCGAAAATAACTTCGCATAATTTTTAAGGCCAATAAATTTATCGCCCTTTCCAAATGCGCCTGACTTATGAAAGCTCAAATAAAAAGTTTGAAAAATTGGAATGATATTGAGAATAAGGAGCCCCAGAATGGTCGGCGCAACAAAGCCATATGCCCATATCCAATCTTTCTTTTTAAACGAGTTTGACATTGATTTCACCGCCTTGCTTGCCTTTATAATATCTTCATATCTGAAGAGCGGGGCTACCTAACCTTTCAAGATAGCCCCACACAAACATTACTTATTAAGCACTACTCTTCCTCTTCTATAAGCTCGTTCATGGCTTTAGCTGCTTCTTCTGCAGCTTCTTTCACAGGTTTTTCACCTAGATATGCTGGCTTAAGAATTTCATATACTTTTTCTTCCCATTTTGTGGTTTCGTGTGTATATGGACGGATTTGAGCGTCTTTGATTTCTTCTATGTATGACTTAAGGTTAAATTGCTTGTTAGTATCCACCCAAACATCAGAAGCACCTTCATAGGCGGAGATTGCAACCCCTAGTTTAGAAGCCTTTTCTTGCACCTCTTTGCTGGACAGATAATTAACAAATTTCCAAGCCGCTTCTTTATGCTCTGTCTTTGCAGAGATAGCGTTTGCTAACCCATTATAAATAGATACTCTCTTACCATCTTTGCTAGGCAATGGCACTACATCCACCTTATCTTTAAGACCTTCATTGCTGATAATGCTCCCAATTCGCCATGAACCAAAGAGGGCCATAGCTGCCTTATCATTGGCGAAATAATCCATCGCATCCCCTGTAGTTGGGCTTAGGCCTTCTCGTCCAAAACTAAAATAATATTCTAACGCTTCAATTGTCTTTGGATCCGTGTAACCAGACTTATTGTCAGATGTTAAAGCAGTCCCACCATTGGTATACATAAAATTATAAAAACCTTCTTGGTTTGCTAGCATTGTGGCAATACCATAAATTCCCTTATCCTTATTGGTTAATTTCTTAGCAGCTTCTTTTAAGTCATCCCAGGTCCACTTATCAGTCGGATAGGCAACACCAGCTTCATCAAATAACTTCTTGTTATACCATAATGCGATAGTGTCAAAGTCTTTTGGAATACCATACTGATGACCGTTGACCTTATAAATATCAACTAGACCTTGAGGGAATTTGCTAAGATCTAAGTCAGATTCCTTGATTAAATCATCTAGTGGCAACAATTGATCATTAGCACCGTATTTATAGATTTCATTTGAATGCATCCAGAATACATCAGGTAGTGATCCACCTGTCGCAGCAGCCTCTAACATTGTCCAATAGCCTTCCCATCCAGTTACCTGTATATCAACCTTGATATCAGGATTGGCTTTTTCAAAATCATCTGCAATCTGTCTTAACCCCGGTTCTTGACGTGAGTCCCAAATACCGTAAGTAATTGTTGTCTGCCCTTGTGCGGCCACAGAATCATGTACAAATAGTGTTGGAGTTACTACACCCAATACCAATAATAGGCTGAATATAAAGCTTGGCCAACGACGTTTATGTGCTGATAACATGATGAACACTCCTTATTTATTTGATATTTAAATTATACACTGGTAGATAGCGGTTTCATATCTTATAATGCCTAGTTTTTTATTTAAGAATGACGCATCATGTACGTACAACATATATTTTGTCTCTTTTCAACATATCTAAATTGACTATCTGAGCTAACTAGCATTATAATAGTATTACAACTTCTATCAGACGAGGTGATATCCATGTCCGAGCAAGAGTTTTACGTTTTCCATAATATATCTTCTGTTGATCTCTACCCCATTCAGTTTGGCAAGGAGAAGTGTGACCCCTGGCATCATTATGGGCCCACCCTGACCCATAATTACCTCTTCCACTATATCCTGTCGGGGCGGGGGAGCTTTCTTGAGAATGAGAGACACGAGGCCATTCAACTGGGACCAGGCCAAGGCTTTCTTATGCCCCCTAACACGGTCTGTTCCTATACGGCTGACCAAGACGATCCCTGGACCTATTGCTGGATTGAGTTCAATGGCCTCAAGGCTGCTAATTTCATGCGTCAGGCAGGTTTGAATGCTAACAACCTAATCTTTACGCCTCATAAGCCCATGATTATCTCTAGCATCAAAGACACCTTGGAGACCATCATCCGTAACCACTCCCAGCATGAGTCCTTTCTGATTGCCCAGCTCTATCTCTTAGTTGATCATCTGATTCGCTTTTCCAAGCACAGTCCTCAGCAGCGTCCTAACGAGATTCATTCCTTCTATATTAGAGAGGCCATCCACTATATCCAGGACCACTATACGGACAACCCCAGCGTGGATCAACTGGCAGACATCTGCCATCTCAACCGCAATTACTTCACCCGTCTCTTCAAGCAAGAGCTCCACATGACACCTTCGCAGTTTATCTTGACCTATCGTATCAACCAATCCTGCGAGCTCTTGGCTTCAACCAATCGTTCCATTCGCGACATTGCCGAGCAAATCGGCTACAGCAATCAGTTCAACTTCTCTTCGGCCTTCAAACGTGTCAAGGGAATGACACCTATGGAATGGCGTCGGCGCTATCGTTAACTGAGGGTATGATAACATAAAAAAATCCGCACTCAATTAGTGCGGATTTTTTACATTCTAAGTTCTTGAGCCAACCATGGGATCAGCATAGGTCAGTTGATAGATGACCAGTTCCTGAGGCGCTAAAGTAGCCTGCCAAATATGCTTTTCCGTCCGTTCCAAGCTTGCTCGTCCTGCAACTTGCATGAGGGTCTGGAGCTCGCCATCCCCTAAAACATAGGTTTGAGGTTGAGCTGTCGGATTACGTAGCGACAGAATGACGCGACGCCCGTCATCGCTCAAGCAGCGGTAGCCATACAGCCCCGTATGGTCAGCCGGCTTATGGCCGATAAAGCGACTATTCTTAAGGCAGTCATCATAGTTATCCTGTACCCAGCGAATAGCCTCAGCATTGGCACGCCAACGCTCATGGTCGAAGAGGTCGTAGGAGTAATAGCACTCCCAGAAGGCATTGCCGCGCGTCCCAATAAAGTAGAGATAGTCGCGGAATTCACTGACACTGGCCTGAATTGGGTGGTCTAAGAGCCCTGCAGTCGCCCGATGAGCAAAGATTGGCTCATGGTTATAGAAATATTTCTGTGGTACTTGGATAGCTCGCCCGCGAATGAAGGCGTGATAACGATCATCCCGATAGGTCATCATGCGAGCCAAATCGGTCTCCCCAAGTGAATCATAGCCTGTATCCTGAGAAACTTGAATCCAAAGGCTATTGACATAGGCTAGCCACCATGGGCTTGGATTGACGTAAGAAGTTAAATTCAGCCATAGGTCTCGCTGCGCCCCTTCTTCATCACGGTCTTGGGCATGTTTTTGACGATAGGCGGACCGTAAGTTCTGGAAGAGCTTAATCAAACGTTCGTAGGTTGCGGTCATCTGGTGCATGCCATGGGGACCAGAGGCATCATCCTGAGCAGGCTCAATCAAAAAGCCGTCTAGCTTCCAATAAGACAGGTCATACTGGTCCTGATAGGCTAGAAGCTTAGCTTCTAAGGCATCCAAATAGGCCGGGTCGCCCACATTGACGTCTTGAGTCCGCTCATTTTTAGTCCCTAGTCCTAATTCTGGATGAGCCTTGAGCCAATTGCTCATGGTCAGCTGCGTGCCACCATAGCCACCCCGCGGCCCCATCCAAAGGCCAAGCTGGCCGCCATAGCTAGCTACTTGGTCCTTGATACGTGAGAGGCCAAGCGGAAATTTCTCGTTGAATTCCCAAAAGCTCTCATAATTGGCCCAGCCGTCATCCACCACATAGGTATCCAGTGGCACCCCATAATCACTGAAACCTGCTCGTATGGCAGCAAAGGAAGTCATAATCTTGTCCTCGTCGATGTCCAGCATATGGTCGTACCAGGAATTATATTGTAGGCGGAAGTGGTTGGGTAATGCAATGCTATCGATATAAGCGAAAAAGGCTTGTTGGATGCTTGAAAATTCAGGGCTTGCTGCTGACCCTATAACCGTCGCATGCAAAGTCACTGGCTGATCTGAAGTCACCTTTCGCCCTAGATAGTAGCGGGACCAATAGCGCCCTTCTTCTAGGCGGTTCTCTGCTAGGGGAAATTCCATCCCTAAGAAGAAACTATTGGCGTAGACTGGCTGGCCACAGGCCACATAATAACCACTAAATCCTGCCATCTCAGGAATTGCCTCTTGTTGCTTTGGTGGATAAAACTTGGCATCCTCCTGGAAGGTCATGGACGATAAGTCTAGAAAATTAATCGCCTGTTTAGCCTCTAAGAGGCTAACCTTGCATTTGAGGTAACCGTCTGTTAGCTCATAGACTACCTTGACTCGCGCTAGGTCGTCTTGGCAATCTACCTGAATGGCTTCTGCGGTCTCTTTCTCAAGCTGAACTTGCATCTGGCTAGCAGCTAGTTGCCCGCCCTCCTGCCAATGGATGACAAAGGGCTCACTCTCACTTAATGCATAGGTCTTTCCCGTCTGTCTATTGGTCAGCCGGTCTAAGTAAAACTGTTGATGATTGCAGACAAAATGTCCGATAAGCGTTTGGCTTTGGAGTTCCATACGCCTCTCCTCCTCATAAAAGTAATCATACTTACCTAATATAATTGTAAGCGCCTAGCAAATATTTTACTATCTTATTTTGCTACCTTCTCTATGTGCTGATTAATCACTAAGGGACTTTTGTCATATTTATAGTAGATTTTACACATATTTCCAGTATAAAAAACGCTCAGAACCGAGTGAAACTCATCTGATTCTCATTTTTTTGCCACTTTATTCAAATTCTTCTTGTGCGCCAAGGCCTAAAAGCGTATAATGTAGAGTAATTCATCTTTGATATTAGGAGGTATTATATATGAATCAACCAAAAAAAGCCTACGGCCTCTTAACAGCTGTAGCGATGATCATTGGGATTGTGGTCGGTTCGGGGATTTACTTCAAGGCTGATGACATCCTGACCTATACGGGTGGTAGCCTAGCCTTAGGCTTACTGGTCCTATCCATTGGGGCCAGCAATATCGTCTTTGGTTCCCTATCCTTGTCAGAATTTGCTAAATTAGAGACTTCAAGTGGTGGGGTTGTGGCTTACTTAGACCGCTTTATTTCTTCTCGCTTAGCGACTGGCTATGGTTGGTTCTTAGCCTTCGTCATGATTCCAAGTGTGGTTGCTGTTGTGTCTTGGGCATCTGCCATCTACACTGGCTTACTCTTCAATCTTGACCTTAACCTAGGTCAGCAAGTGCTCTTAGGTATGGCCTATACCCTCTTCTTCATGGCCTTGAATGTCCTCTCTCGTGTCCTCGGGGGTTACTTCCAAACCCTAACCATGTTCGTCAAGATGGTGCCCTTGGCCCTGATTGTCTTTGCTGGTCTCTTCTGGTCAGCACCCGCGCCAAATCTTCCGGCTGGTATTTCCGCAATTGAACCGAGCAATGTGGGCTTAGGTTGGCTATCGGCCCTAGTTCCTCTGGCCTTCACCTATGAAGGTTGGAACTATGTCGTGACTATTGCACCCGAGCTCAAACATCCAAAACGTGATTTGATTCGTGCCTTCATTATTGGACCGCTCATTATTCTCTTGACTTACTTGCTCTTCTTCTATGGCATGGTCCGCATTCTGGGGGCAACTTTCGTGCTATCAACTGGTGACCAAGCCATCACCTACGCCCTTACTTCACTCTTAGGTGAACGCGCTGGTAACCTAATCCTAGTCGTGGTGATTATCTCCATGCTAGGGGTTCTCAACGGCCTCCTCTTAGCTGGGATGCGTCTACCACAGGCCTATGCTGAAAAAGGCATGTTACCAAAAGGTCGCTTGGAAGAGATTCACCCTAAATATCAGGTATCCGTACCTTCCGCCATCCTCTTCACTGCTATTACGCTAGTTTGGCTCTTGATTCATTACCTAACACAAAAATTCGGGATTATGGGCAAGGGCGATGTCAGCGAAATTACCATTGTCTTCAACTACATCTTCTATATCATCCTCTATCTTCGCGTCATCAAACTCAATCGCGAGGGCTTGGCTAGCAATCGTCTGACCAGTCTCTTTGCTCCAGTGATGGGGATTATCGGGGCTGCTCTGGTCATTGGTGGGAGTTTGATTTCTTCCCTTCAAACTACTTTGGTTTTCAGTTTACTCTGCGCCCTAGTGATTTTAATCGGGTGGTTTTACTCTAAACGCCAAATGCAAAACTAACAAAAAAGGCTGAGACGCTGTCTCAGCCTTTTTATTATCATGAATCTTGCGCTGGCATAGCTAGTTGGTTCATAGCTTGATGCATATGGCCTAGAATGCCTTCGTCCGTCAACGCAATTAGAATATCGCCTGCTTGCAGGACCATTTTGCCTTTGGTAATGTATTCCTTCTCACCTCGACGGATAGTAGCGATTAAGACATCTTCAGGCCACTTAATAGCGGCTACCTTTTGGCCTACCAATGGGCTATCAACGAAAATTGGCACTTCAAAGGTTGTCCGTCGACCTGTCTTGGCTAGGTCCTCTTGGTGCAGCATTTTTTCAGCTAATGCCTCATAAATTGGTGGCATCTTAAGGGCTTCTGCAAGAAGGAAGGCTGATAAGACCACTACCGCTAGCGGCATGAGTTGGTTGAGGCCGCCTACCATTTCGCTAACTAGAAGCAGAGCAGTCAGTGGAGCTTTCCCGATGGCAGCAAAGCCTCCTGCCATAGCGAAGAAAATAAAGCAGAGCAAGAGTTCCTGATCCATGCCGGTGACATTGATAATGAACTGACCGTATAAGGCGCCTACTAAGGCACCTAGGGACAGGATAGGCAGGAAAATCCCACCTGGCAGGCCAGTCCCATAAGAAACCATGGAAAATACAAAACGCACTAGGAGAATAAGGGCTAGCACTAAGAGTGGCGTCTTAGTGTGAGCTAATTCTAAAATCAACTCACCACCCCCGCCTAGAATGTGGGGTGCCACCAATCCAATTGGAATGATAAGCAAGCCAGCCACAATGCCATAAAATGGTGGTTTAACCCAAGGCACTAATTTTGCATAAAGCCTTGGCAAAGCAAAGGTGACGCGTTGGTAGCACCAGCCAAAAAGTGCTAAGAAAATCCCCAAGACTACCAAATAGCCGTAATAGGCGACTGGGAATTTAAGATGATTGCCTAAATCAAGAGCTGGATGATTGCCAAAAGCATGAAGGGAAATAAAGTTGGCCGTCACTGTTGCCGTCAAAGTCGTCAAGGCAACAGTCGGGCTAAAGCTATGGTGGACCTCCTCCAAGACAAAGAGCAAGCCCGCAATAGGGGCATTAAAGGCTGCCGCTAGTCCGGCCCCTGCCCCACTGGAAATCAGGATATTTTCTTGGACACGATTGCTCTTGGTTACCTTAGCGACCCCTTGACCGACTGCTGATCCCAATTGAATAGAGGGCCCTTCACGGCCTAGGAAGAGTCCGGACCCAATAGCAATACCGCCTGCCACAAATTTCTTCCAGAGAATAGACCACCAGTTAAGGCTTAGATGCCCTTGAAGCTGGAGCTCTACCTGTGGAATCCCGCTCCCCTTGATATAGGGTTCACTTCGGACAATCAAGCCTAGAATATAGCCTAGCACTATGGTCCCCGCAATATAAGGCAAAATCAGCCAAGGGTTGGCCTGCATGGCCTGATAAGCCGATAACACCCAAGACAGGACAAAACCTATCAGGAAGCGGAAGGCCGACACAATCAGCCCGACTAAGACCCCGACTAAGAGTCCCGCCAAGACATAGCGTGTCTTATTGCGGCGAGCCGCAAATTCTTGAAATCTACTACGCATACCATCACCTCTTCTAGTGAATATTATAGCAAAAAATTGAGAGCTGTGGTAAAAAATTAATTACTCATATCCAATCCTTGACTCACGCACCAGGCTTGAACATCCTCAATCACCTCATCCGCCATCTGACGGAACTCCCAATCATCGACCTTGAGAACATAACGGTAGATGCCTTGGGCCAATTGGAAGGATAGGCAGGCATCTAGCAGGGGGCTTGGCTCTTGCAGGGGCAGAATCTTGCGGTAGCCCGCTAGAAAGGCTTGGCGTTCTTCTGTCGACTTGACTTCACGTAGCCAGAGCTTACCTAATTCACGCCAGGGAATATCGACTACAAGACGTTCAAAGTCAATAACCGCCCACTCATCTCCCCTACGCTTGAGGTTACGCCAAGAGTAGTCCCCATGTAGAACAGCTTGCGGAAGGTTGGCATACTCCGCATCGATTTGGTCAAAACGAGCTTTGAAAAAGTCATAGAGGGGTGCCAGCCTTGACGCTTCAGAGCTGCCTAGTAAATCCTGGTGCCAGCTATTTACTTGCTGACTAAGAGGCGGTTGCCGCCGCAAATGATCAGCTAAAGGCGCGAGCTTCAAATGTGTTTGGGCTAAGAGCTCCCCTAGCTTACCCAAATCTTCAAGGCTTGGCGTCCCCACTGGGTCTAGTTCCTGCCAGTCTTGAATGAGAACATGGCGTCCTTCTAAGACCAGATCCGCAACATACCAATCGGGCCAGATAGCCAGAAGACCTAGCTTATCCCGATTAAACTTGTCTACTTCCGCATACACCTTGACGAAATAGCGCCGTTGATACTGAGGCAAGTCGGCCCGGAATACCGCGTTAAGTGACAGATGGTCCAAGGGTGTCAAATGAGCTGACAAAGAGGCCGCTAACTTAGCCTGAAATTCCGGTGTAACAGGGCCATAACTAGGCACAAACCAATCTAGAATATCCTTTAACTGCGTCATGACGCGTTGCTGACTAGTCTCTGCTCCGATAAAGTTAATGCTTCCTACACCGGCAGCCAGCGCACACTCAATATCTAGGTCGCGGTCACCAACATAGTAGGTTTGAGCCGGATCCAATTGATATTTAGCTAAGAGATAATGCACCCCTTGAGGGTCAGGCTTACGCTTAAAACCTGCTTCAATGGTAATGACCTCATCGAAATAGTCAGACCACCCCAATCGTTCCAGAACTTGGAAGGCTGCCTTGTCCTTATGGGTGTAGACAAAATGCCGATGGCCTGCTTGCTTCAAGCCAGCTAGCGTGGCATCCGCCCCTTCCATGGGACCTATCTGCCCGTCCCGAGCAGCGGTCGCTTGTTTAAGTCTGGCCACAAAAGGGTCGCGGTCCACCTGGCCTGATGCCACTAAATTGGCAATGAGGTCACGAATGGAATAATCAATAATATAGGATGCTACCATGTCTCGATCGAAACTGAGTCCAAAGTCTTGATAGGTTTGAGCTAGCGCCTCTATGGTATGGGGATAGGAATTAATGAGGGTCCCGTCCAGGTCCCAGATAAAGTTGGCCATGCGCGTCAACTCCTTTTCTTAAATTAAGTCATTTGCTGAATACTAAGGGGCTGCTTGCCAACTGGCCTTCAGACTGGCAATACCAGACTCTAGTATTTCTAACTGCAGCAGGGTCTCTTGCGGTTGAACGCGACGGGGGGCTCCTTCTCTGAGTGTGGCATAGAGGGCCTGATAGACGCGACCATAATCGCCCCTTTGGCTCTGAATGGCTTGTTGGACTAGGTGCCCCTCTTGATTGAGACTAGACAGAATGCCATAGTGCTCAGGCCTATCCAAACCAAAATCAGGCTGGTCTGGCATATAGAAGGCCTTGAGGTCTTCCTCCTGGCGGTCCTTGCTTGCCTTGATAAAGGAGCCCTTACTACCATAAAGTTGGAAGGAAGGCCGTTCCTCTAGGCGGAAGTAGGAGGATTTAACAGAAACCTTGAGGGGACCATAATAGAGATCCAGGTCGAAGTAATCATTCATCCGATTGGGGCCTAAAAGAGATCGAACATCGTAGACCACCCGGTCAGGTCGACCAAAATAAGCAATCACTTGATCTAAGGTATGGCAGGCATGACTGTAGAGAAAACTCGAATTGAGAGTAAAGGTTTCCTGCCCTTGCGGAACTTCTGGTCGATAGTAATCAAAGTGCATTTCAACTTCCAGCAAATCACCCAACTTGCCCGACTCGATGACCGCTAGGCTAGTGAGGTAGTCCGAATCATAGCGACGATTTTGATAGCACTCTAGGTGTAGGCCTAATGCTTCCGCCAAGCCAAAGAGCTCGCGCGCCTCTTGGGCGGTCGCTAAAAAGGGCTTCTCACACAGAACGTGTTTGCCTGCTAGGAGAGCTTGTTTAATATAGTCATAGTGGGAGTCCAAGGGCGTCGTGATGACTACTAAGTCCACTTCAGGGTCTGCTAAAATAGCCGCTAAGTCTTGACTATAGTGGATACCTTGACGCTTAGGCCAAGCAAAATTAAAGTGCCGAACATAGACGCTTTTGACCCGAAACAAATGGGGCAGTTGATCGACAAAGGGTAGGTGATAGCGGTTGGTGCTCTTGCCATTGCCGATATAGGCCAGAGTGAGGGGCTGAGTGGTCATAGCATTGCCTCCTTTTGCTAGTGACGAGAAATAGTATTTTCTAAGCTGACATAAGTTGCTAATTACTTCTATTATACGCAATGATTGGGGCTACCGACAAGCGCTTTCTATTCTCTGTCCCAAAAGACAAAAACCAGGCTAGAGCTTGAACTCTAGCCTGGTTTTCCTGTCTGGTAACGCGCCACCAGACAGTACCGGTTCCATTTTAGCCTATGCATAAGAAGCGCGCTCGCGACGACGAGCCCAGTCTGACTTAAGTAGGCCATAACGTAAATCATCGATACGGACATCATCCAACTGATGTCTGCCCCGCAAACATGCTTCTAGGGAAAAGCCACATTTGCGTAGAACCGACTGACTCTGTTCATTACTGCTATAGCAGGATGCCTCTAATTTGTAGAGATCCAGTAGGCCAAAAGCCACCTCGATAAAGGCCGAAACAGCTTCTGGTGCAATGCCCCGCCCCCAATAAGTGGGATGCAGTACATAGCCAATCTCTAAGATATCTGGCCCCAGACGATTAATAAAATCAATGGAGCCAATCACTCGGTCAATGCCCTTGAGGGTAATGCCATAACCAATCGGCACCCTGCGATAACTCATTTCTTGAGGAAAAACTTGGGTAAAGTAGGTAATTTCTTGTTCTAGACTCCGAATGCGCGGGAACCCCGCCGCCTGAGCCACACTATCCAAGTGGGCGTATGCAAACATGTCTTCCGCGTCCGCCAAGGTCCGCTTGCGCAGGACTAGGCGATTGGTCTCCACGCGCGGCAAGTGGTTGTCCACCACGCCACCAAATATCTTAATCATGGTTTTCTTTGGCCTCCTTCGCCTTGCTCCTGCCAAAGTTAAATGAAATCTTGTCCCAATTCTCGTGCTTATCCTTGAGATAAGCCAAGGCTTCCTTATTCACCTCCCGTAAGTCCACCCCTTGTTGCTTGGCTGCAAAGACACAGCCACAGTAACACTGGCGATAGACATCGTATTCGCGGCACATGACGATTGAACGCTCATAGCCTTTATTTTTCTTAAAGTCGCTTGGTAAGTAGTTAACATCATAGAGTTGTTGAACCTCTAGCCCCAATTCATTAATGAGCTGACTGTTTTTCTTAGGGGATAGGGTCAGAGCCGAACCAAAGTAGTCAAAGCCCAATTCTTGGGCCACTTGAGCTACCCGGTCTAGTCGCATATTAAAGCAAGCCGAGCAACGCTCGCCCCCCTCTTCTTCTTCAGCCAATTGATGGAACATGACCATACGCGTAAAGACTTCTGGCCGATATTCATCTTCAATAAAGCCCGCCTGATGGCCAGTCCGTTCATTGAATTGATCAATGAAGCGCTTCTGCTCATGGGCCCGGCGCTGATACTCAGACTTAGGATGAATATTGGAGTTAGAGAAGAAGATGGTCACCTCCGCGTGTTGGCAGAGGAATTCTAGGGTGGAAGTCGAACAAGGTGCACAGCAAGAATGCAAGAGAATGGTTGGCTTGTCTTCTTGGGCCTCCCATTTAACAATCATTTTGCGTAAGACCTTGTCATAGTTAATGGTCTGATTCTTCAGACGTCGTAAGACTTCTTCTGCGTTAATCTTAGCGTGCATGGCCTCATCTCCTTTCCGCCTTTATCTACCTATAGTATACCATAAATGCCGAATAAATAGCATTGGCTATTTTACGTTATTCCTATTATTCATAATGCGCAAAAAAAGACCCCATTCTGACCTCTTTCTAAATTTCAGGGGTCAAAATGGGGTCATATTATTATAGGTCACTTACCCACTCGAGATAAAAGACCTTGCGTGGCAACTGGTTAGGGATAGCCTTTACTTCAGTCACGAAGGTTGTGTCCATCTTATCTGCAGGACATGTCATTGGCTTGCCGTTGTATTCGAAAGCGGCAATCTCGTTTCCCTTCTTGCTCACACGATGTTCAACTGTTAGACCTTCGCGCTCAACAAGCTCAGAATAGCTTACACGAGTTTCTTCGAACTCGCCGTAACGACGCGCTTTATTTTCTATTTTTACAATTCGGTATGTGCCAGCCACTAACTCTTCCGCCTGATCAGCATAAACCTCCGGCGCGTATGCTGAGATGTCCAAGCTCTTAGACGATAAGAAACGGTACTCGATGAATCGATAGTCGTTTCCGTTTGGATTCGTGTAGTAGTCGTCCTTTTCCAGTCCTTGAACGCCTTCTTGACGGTCAATCTTGGCCATTAAGTCAATGCGAGAAGTTGAGCGGATGGGCAATGTGATGAGGTCACCTTCTTGGCCTCCGGTGTATAAGTCTTCGTTGTGGAATGCTCGCTCAAAACGATAGAGCGGAGACGTTGAGACTGGTTGGCTAGCAATAGCATCATGGATTTTAGCCACAAGTGCTTTATCGTCGCTGCTCACGCTATCTACAGTCCAATCCGGATGTGGCAATTTGAACGCGTTAGGAGTAGCTATATAAGCGGACCATTCGCATATGTCAGCGTAGTCGCCATCCATGTATTTAGTTAGTCTTGCTTGCTCCTCTGTCGTCCACATTGTTGTCATCTCCTAATAATTGATTGGCGTACTCTGTCAATTTTATTGCGTGCCTTAAGCTCATTCCGTCAACAGGCGTTTTACCTGTAACCCATCGGCTGATGGTAGTGTCGCCTATCCCTGTCGCCTTGCTGATGGAATAGGCCGAGTGGTTAGCTAATAACCACTCGATTTTTTCCAGCTCTGCTTTCATTTTGTACCTCCTACTTAAACGTTAGCCACAAAGCGCCGATAACGATAATCCATCCGATTAGAGCCTTCCAATCTGGCTTCGTGCGCTCTATCTTGAATTCTACTTTGAAGTTCTTCATTTTCGCTGTTTTTTATGATATACTAAGCATAACCCCCGGAGGGGTGTAGGAAGCTTACGCTTCCCACTTTATGGTCCACTTGATTTTAAGTATGTATAGGTTTAGTTCAATGGTTACCTCGTACTTTTTATCAAGTGGCTTTTTGTCGTGCTTAGCCATCAGGCTCCTCCTTTCTTTCCATATCGTTTTCCTCCTTTCTATGTTTTAATTATACCGCATTATTATGCGGTAGTCAACACTTTTATTCACTTTTTTTATGTATTTAGCCGACTTTTTTTGACATGAAAATACACTTTTCGTCCCAAAACCGAAAATAGAAACTAAATCAACTGTTGCAAAATATGCAATGGTTGAAGACAAATAAAAAAAGCCCCCAGGCCGAAGCCTAGGGAGGTGTCATAAAAAGAGAGTCCGGTTTTCCGGACTTATTTAGTTTGGTCCAAAATACCAGACCTACATTGTGCCGATTGGTTTTCCGGTAGCAGACTCGATAAGCGAACCGTCCTCGGCAACTTTGACGTCGGTATTAGACAACATAGAACCGTCCTCGGTTAAGTAATAGAGGCGGCCGTCTTTGCCCTCAACCATGGTCTTAGTTTCCATGTAACCGTCACGACCGTTAAAGTGATACCACTTGCCGTCGACTTGGACCCAGCCAGTTGACATTACGCAGTTTGGCTTGAAGTGGTACTTCTTACCTTTGATTTCCTTAATACCGTCTTGAGCGGCCCAACCCTCTTCGTCGAAGTAATATTCGTTGCCGTATTCTTCATACCACTCGGACTTTTTGTAAGAACCGCCATCATTCCGGAACCACCAACGCTTAACGCCGTTTTCAATCTTGCTGATCCAGCCGGTTGGTTGCTTTTCTGCAGTTGCGCCGCTAGTAGAGCCGAGTAAGTGCTTAACGATAGCGCCGGCCAATTCGTCCGCATGGTTCATCATGTAGTCGGCGTCGTCTGGGTTAGTACCAAAGCCAAGCTCGATTAGGCGCCAGTTAGTGCCAGAGTTAGCGGTCCGGTTAGCATTGGCTAAGTCGTCGCGGCCGGAGATACCTTTGTATCCTTTATGATTGTAAGGAAACACGCCGATAGTCTCGGCCAATGCGTCGCGGAGCTTAATGTCATACTCGTCTGGGTCAAAGCCTTTATAGACAATGACATGTCCGCCGGTCGCGCTACTACTATTAGCCGCGTCATAGTGGCACTCAACGACAATGGTATCAGAGCCATATTTAGCCGCTTGGTTGGCGATATCGCCATAAGTGTAGCAGTCATGCTCGGAGAAGAACGCTACATTAGCACCGCTTGGCAGAGCGTTTTTAATGGCCGGAAAGAAGATATCCTCCATGTATTTATGCTCGCCTCGTGCGATATAGCCAATGGCCCCTGTGTCGAAATTACCGTCTGGCTTTTCGCCATGACCGGCTACAAATAAGATAGTTGGCATGTTTGTATAACCTCCTTGGACCTGTGGCGCAACGGCCGGCTTTGCCTCGTCGTATTGCTTAAGGTCGTAATCGTTGATAAATTTAATGAGCTTGTCGCCATAGCGTGAGTCCGTTGCGTAAGTACCTGTAAGAGCGCGCGCTTGCTCCTCCGGCGTTGTCGCGTTGAGGACTTTTTTATAGTAGTCCTTACGGTGCGGAGTACTCTCGAAGAAGCTAGCATGATCCGCGATAGAGTCCTCGATTGTGGCATAAGAACGAAAGTCGGAGTTCTCCGGCTTGAGTACGCCAGACCGCTCCTCCAGGCTATCCTTGTTGAATACCGGCCCTGTCCAAGGCGCGCTAGCCTTGATACCAAATAAGTTATTACCGCCTCGCGCCAGGTCAGATTGGCCCCAGGCCGACTCAAGGCAAGCCTGGGCAATCGTGATGCTATTGAATATCTTAGACGGATATTTTTGGACTAATGGCGCGATTTGCTCGATAAACGAGTTAGCCATTAGTTATCCTCCTTTGGCTTGTCATAGCCTAGAGCCTGGTTACTGTCGCCAAGGCCGGCAGTGGTTGGGTCATTGATAACGCCAACTAACACCCCAATTGCAAGGATTGTGTTCGTGATGTCTGCGATGTTGTCTGGGAAAATCTTAACGCCTAATTGTTGGCTTAATAAGACAACTAGGCCGACTAAAGCGACCCAAAAAGCCTTATGCTGCAAACGTAGTTTTAGATTGATGTTCATAAAAAATTCCTCCTAGTTTAACTTTTGCTTGATTTCAGTTAAATCTTCTTTCATTGCTTTCATCTGCTCGACTAGTTGATAAGTAATTTTGTTCTGCTCATCATGATCATCGAGACGACGACTGTTTTGTTCTGATAGTTTTTGGATGTAATTCTGACCAGCTTCTATCATCGTCATGCGGTGTTCCTGTTCAGTGATTTTGCTTTTGTTGTTCAGATACAGACCCGCAACCGGAATTAGCACGCCAATGATGTATCCTAACACCTCAGAGCTGATACTTGTGCTCCCAGGCATACTTTTCCCCCTTCCTTAAAAATTAAAAGGGGCCATATAGGCCCCTTAATAATTAGATGTTAGGCTGTGGAGCCTCTTGGCCTGGCTCTGTGCCTGGTTCTGCTACTGGTTCGTTAACTTCTTCCAACTTCAAGATAGAAGCAACTAACTCAATCAAGTTGAGCATGTCCGGCACGTCGTCGATAGTCGCTAGCCCAGATTGAATCATAAAAACCCAACCTTTGACATTAGGACTATCTGCTGTGAGACGGTATTTCTTACGTGTTTTAGCCATAGTTTTCACCCCCTTTCCAATTAAATAAGCAAGGGTTGGCAGAGAGAGGACTTTAAGCAGTTTCTTCATCTTTATCCTCTCCTATCATGGCGTTCACCGTTTCTAAGATATCTTTAGTAGAGCGAGCAACCGCCATGGCGATTTGTCGCTCCATTTCTTCGACGGTGACGAGGCCGGCGCTTTGGCTCTCCTCCGTACCCTGGGTCTGTCCTTGTAATTCTTTAACAGGCTGGTCGATAACGAAGTCTGACGTCTTAGCTTCGTGCCATTCCGTCATAGCTTTCTCAAGCGGTGGGTCCGTCTCAGCCATGACATGAACAAGTATCACACCAATGTCGTCCCCCACTTTTTCGACCGACTGGATTAACTCCGAGCAGTACCACTTCTTATCCAGGTCAATCTTGGATAAATCAATAAATTGGACGCTCGTCTCTTGCCCTGGCAAAGCGATAGAGACCTTTAGGACATGCGCGTTGTTAATCTCGTAGGCAACACGCTCGCCATTGCCGATTTGCTCTGTAAATCTAATCTTCATTATTTCCATCTCCCGACTGCTATCCAATAGGCCCACATGTAAGAGCCGGCACGACCGCCGGAGTTATCCCCTACAGTGAAGCTAAAGTTCCTGTAATTTTGGTCTACCAAGTTGACCCCCGGTAAACGTTTGTACGACTCTGACGCCGGTTGCAAATAAGGCGTCACGCTAATTCCTGGGTGCTTTACGAATGCCACAGGGAAGGTAATCGTATTGATTGGTGAGTAGACTGCACCACCATAATCAATACGAGGCAGACCCCAGCAAATCAAAGTGCCGTCTGGGAACTTGGTCCAGTATCCATTGCTGTTTTCGCCTGAAACCGGTCCGTCTTGTTGCCAGCCTAGCACCTGGTTGTTGTGGATTACGTAGATGTAATGACCCTCTCCCATGATGGAGTCACAATAGATGTTAGATGCGTCTTGCTTCACTACTCGCAGATAGCGGTTCGTGTTGAGGTCCTTAATGACATATAGACCAACAGGGATGGTCGAACCTTTGAGAAACGCGCCTAGGTCAGTTCCTTTAGGACACTCGTATCTGGCAGCACCACCATTGTTGATACGGTATCGATTGAGTGAACCAACCTCGCGGTCATAGTTAGCCTTGAGGGCGTTAAAGTCCACTTTAGACGCTTGTTCGACGTTCGCCACGTTGCCAAGTCCTACATGAGCCTTGGTTATGCCATGAGGGTTGTTTTTGTTGCCAATGTGACCGTCGTAGCCAGCTAGCTTTTGGTCTAATCCGACAATTTGGTTAGTAGGGTGCGAGTGTATGCCGCTAGCCTTACTATTCCAATTCGCCTTTTCGGCAGTTGTCACGTGGCGGTTATTGTCGCCGGCGTGAGCGTCAAAATCTGCCTTGCTCGCTTGTTTAACGTTATCGACATTAGATAGGCCCACTTGAGATTTAGTGACCTCGTGAGGGTTGTTCTTGTTGTTGGTATGGCCGTCAAGGTCTGCTCCATTGGCCTTGCTATTCCAAAAAGCCTTATCCGAGGTCGTGACGTGAATACCGGCACTAAGAACATGGCTATCAAACTCGGCTTTGCTAGCCTGTTTGACGTTATCCACGTTGCCTAGGCCTACTTGCGATTTAGTCACGCCATGAGGGTTAGACTTATCGCCTTTGTGGGTCGTTAGGTCTTGGCCGACTTTTTCAGCTTTAGCAGCTAAGGCCTGGCCCTCCGCCTTGCCATAAGACGCCTTGGCTACCTCGTCAACCTTTTCTCTTACCGCGTCTAATTCAGCGCGCTTGGCATAAATAGCTTGTGTGTCATTGGAGTATTGGACTGTTAGCTGTCCATTGTCGGCGATACGAACGTCAAATTCGTAGTCTCGGACCAGGACAGCCTCACGGCGAGGTGGAATAAGGTCTCCGGCCTCAGCGCTCGTGTACATATAGAGCACTTCCGCTCGCGATCCAACTTTAGCAAAGACGCCAATTTCGGTTATGGTAGTCTCGGCAGTGACGTTTGAGTTATCTAAGCGACCGAGGACATGAAAGCCAGTTGCTCCGGCTAATACCGACTGTAAGGCCGGCAAAGTAATAGCCGGCGTCTTGACATTGGTAATAGCCTTTAGGTCGCCTGTGTGGCGTCCAGAGCCGAGGACGACACGCGTAAAAGTGATAGGCGAGTTGCTACCGATAGCGGCCGCAAGCTCGTCATTTCCGGCTTTTGTAATGACCGGTTGAATAAAGTATTTACTCATTGATTGGCTCCTTTCTTAAAGTTTGAGTGTGCTATTGTGGCTTGGCACGCTAGCATACGTGTATACATGGCTCTGCATCGGAGCCTCGACATTCATGCCAACGCCTAAGTGGGCCGGCACCATGGTCTTAATGTAGTTAGTGAATCGGTTAAGCGATACCTTTGGTAATTCGCCCAGGAACCGTATCTTGATATTAGACCCCTCAACGGTCACAAACGACTGAACGCCTGTAAACCGCTTGGATAGTTCGGATAGCGTGTCTGTCGATACCTTTAGCTTCGAGCCGATAATCGTCATTAGATACCGGCGTCGTTCCTCAAGGTCGATAGATACGGCTTTCATGCCAAGCGAGGCCTCCCAACGAGCAATATGGCCCTCGTCTGCATATGGCAGAAATAAGAGCGTCTGCTCGGCCTCAATTATGTCAGTGATAAGCTCCGCTTCTGGCACTTGAGCCATGATAAGAGCCTCCACTTTAGAATCTCGGATAGGACTAGCGTTTAGCATCCTATCCTTGACAAGTTTGCTATCCGACATTGAGGACCACCTCGCTTAATTTCGGCAAGATTTCGGCTTGTAATTCGACTGAGGTATTAGAACCGTTGATGGTCAGATTGTCTACGTCCTTAACTCCGTCTAAGCGGTCAATAATGGTCGCAATCTTGTAATGGCGAAGTTCTTTTTCTTGAAATGCCTCGGTCTTGAGGTACTCGGCTAGCGCCTTACGTGCAGCCCCTCGGATAGCCTCAATGTCCGCATCATCTCTAATCTTGATGTCCGCAACGATACGAACGCCAAGGCCAGCAACTGACTCGACGGTTACATAAGCACCGATTGGCGCGACACCCTTGCCATGGCCTTTAGGCTCTGGGTCCAAGAAGTCCTGAAACCTCTTAACTAACTCTGGACTAGCTTCCTCGCCATTGGCATTTGTAATGGATAGCTTGAGCGTGTTCGGTCCGGCATGGAGTGGCTGCATAAATACGGAGCCGACGCCCTCGAACTCGTCAGCCCATTTCTCGTACTGGGCTAGATTACCATTCAGAGTTGGCGTCTTAATGTACTTGGTCGCTCGAACTCTTAAGGCGTCGTCGCTCTCGATATCCTCACCAGGCACGACCACGTTGCCAAGAATGGCGCCGGAGAACTCCTGGAGCACGTCAATGTTAATAAGCGACCCATCCACGCTATTAGCCTCCTTGCCAGGCGTTTCTGCAATTAGCAGGTACTCACCGCTTGGCTTGTGCTCTAAGACGCGGAAGTTGTGCGTACTGTCTACCACTGAGAAGCGCGTACCAATTGGCACTGGCTCCTGGAAGTGGACCTCTCTAATGGCCGATGTAGCCGGCAAGCGAGTCACGCCAAACTGAGCCGCTAGACGTGTCAAGAAGTCGCCCTCTGAGGTATCTAGAAAGAACTGGCGCTCCATGTCCTCTAGTTGCGCGTACTGAATAGCTAGTTCTTGCGCTAGAGGAGCGCATAAGTTCCAAAGTGTTGAGCCTTGGCGCTTGTCGAATTTATCCGGAAATCTGCCGAGGACGTCCGCCATAATGTCGTCATAAGTCTTAATCTTTAGCAAGTTGCACCTCCCCAGTTAAAGTTCCTAATTTGCTCTCAACCACGAAAGAAACGCGCAGCTCGGCTCCCTGCACGTCATGCTCGAAGCTATGGACGTCGTTAATTCGATCGTCCTCCATAAGCGCCTCTTTGATTGTCCGGTTGATATCGGCCTTTACAAAGTCCATTGGCTGGCCGATGTACTGGTCGAACTCGACGCCGTATCTATGATCATAGATAGATAGCGAATACCGCTCTGTGGTTAAGATATGATTGATTGTTTGCTGCAAAGCCTCCAGGCCGTCTAGCTCTCTAAAGATATTAGTCTCGTCAAGAGTCAAAGACGGTTCTATCGGCTTTTCATTGATTACTTCGGTCACTTGACTAAGCAATCGGTTAATATCATTTGCCATTGTGCACCTCCTAAATTTGAAGCCGGTAATAATGAGGTGGCGAACCCATCCAACCGGCGGCCGGCGTGATTGCGATACCGTTTTTTGAATAGGTGCAGTGGATAATTCTTTGGTTGTCGATAAACACGCCAGTATGGCCGGCGGCATAGGAGGAGTAACCAGGTACACCGGAGACGAATATATCGCCTCGGCGAACCTCTGACCGGCTAATTTCCTTTAGTAGTCGCCCTCTCATACCGAATAGCGTTTCGGTCGAGCCTAATGGCGTACCGGCCGGCACGATACCGGCATGCTTCATGGCACTGAATACCGCGCTAGAGCAATCATAGGAGTAAGGGCCACCTCGCGCGGCCATGGAGTAAGACACCTTGCCTAGCTTCGACTGGAACCAAGCAATCATGGCCTCTAGCTTCTCATTCGTGCCTGTGGCATTGGCTGGCTTGAGGTCGTCAAACTTCTTAAGGTCGTAGGAGTTGATTATCCTAATCAACTTGCCGGCGTAGGCGGTGTCGGTTGCGTAGGTCCCCTGGAGGCCATAGCATTGAGCCTCCGCGGTCGTAGCGGATAGCACGCGAGCATAATGGCTCTTGGCCCAGGCGGAGTCGAAAATCGCCTCATGGTCCTTTACGGAGTCCTCCATTGAGTCATACCAACGGAAACCGGCCTGTATGGTATAGAGGCCACCGCTCCCATTGTCCTCTTGCGTCGATAGGGTCGTCACTTTACCAGTCCAAGAACTGCCGGCCTTGATACCGAACCAGTTATTATACTTGAGGGCTAGGCCGCTACCTTTATTAGTAGGGCTTAGGCCACTCTCAAGCATGGCCTGGGCGATAGATACCGAGGCCTTTAGATTACGCGCGTACTTGACACAGAGCCTAATCATCTGCTCCATAAACTTAAGGCGGTCCGGCACGTCAAAGTTAACTGTCGTGCCTAAGTTACCGTAAATGGTTTGACCCACTTTCTGGTATTCGTAGCCACCGCTTAAAACGTAGTAGTGACCCCCTCCGTCTTGGCGCATCATAAAGACCTTTTTATTCAGATACTCGGAGGTCAGCTTGCCTCCCCAGGTAATCGTAAATAGCTCCTCTGGTATCACAAGGTTATTCTTGTTGTCGATAGCTATTCTAGGAGGGTTGATACTAACCACTGTGCCAGTAGCCATAGAAGCCGGCTGCATATTAGCAACCGTCTTTTCAATGAGTTTCTTGAGTAACTCAATATCGAACTCTGCCATTAGCTAGCCCCCTCCCTTGGAATAAATAGCTTACATTCCATGCTATGTCCGGTAGCGTCTACCTTATGCGTTACCTCGTCTAGTAGATACCAACCATGTAAATTGATTTCCTTGACATCCACATAGACTGCTCGACCGGCTCTAAAGTCGTAGTCCCCGACTGAAAACGATAGCGTGACCGTTTCGGCCGGCTTGGACTTTAGCTTAAGGTACATTTCGGCCATTTGCTTAATCTGTGCCTCGTTCATCTTCTCGTCAACCTTCTTGTAGAATTGGAGAATACCCCATTTCTTTTGAAGGTTGGAATCGTACTGGATATAGACGTCACGCCGACCGGCTTGCTTGTTGTCCTGGACCAGTTTAACCAGGTTGGCGGAGTCCTCGATAGACCCCTCCCATGAAAAGTCGGAGATAATCGAGGCGTCGGCCAGGACGGTCCGTATGCGTAAATTCTCCGGTATATCTAGCCGGAGCTTGCCAACGTCGTCCCAGAATACAGTCAATCGGCCAGTGTTTACCATGATTTGGTCCTGGCATTCTTGGATAATATCAATCGCCGACTTATCTTCTTTAAGCAGAGTAGGCAGCTTGATATTAGGCGCATTGAGCGCGCCAATGTCCAGGCTGTAATCATTCGCTATCATCTTAACGACGTCGGCTAAGGTCTTGTCCTTGATAACGTAGGAGTTATTGCGGAGCAAGTACTTTAACTGGTCGTAAAAGACATAGGTTACTTGTTTATTCTTGGCCTTTTTGATTTTGAATAGCTTACCGGCAAATAGCTTATAGTCATCTGCCATATAGACAATGACCGAGCCATAATCAAATGGAATATCAGTGATAACTTCCAACTCCAGGCTTGCCGGTGCTCCGGCTCGCTTGGTTTTCCAGTTGATAGACTTAGTGACCGGTGCTAAGTCGTAAATTTCGCCTCCGCTTATGTTTTGAGTGACTAGGCTAATCTTTTCGGATGCCGTCATGGTATCAAGAACACCTGTCCAGGATAGATCCAGTGAGGGTTCTTAATCTTGGACTTGTTAGCCTCATAGATTTTTCGCCATTGTGCACCGTCGCCATAATACTTGCGCGCTATCTTCCAGAGGCAGTCGCCCCAGATTACGGTATGATAGCGTTTAGGCGCTTCTTTTGGCTTTGGCGGAGTAGTTGGCGGCCGTTGTGGTTGCGGAGGCGTCACAATAGCCGGCGGTTTCTTCTCCGGTTCAGTAGGTTTAGGCTTTGGCACTTCGAGTTTTCGAGGTGCTAGCTTCTTCCACTCGATAAATGTAATTGAGTATTTGATATCTGTCTCATATCCGAAAGCGGAGGACGTCTTAAAGTCAGATATCAAGTATAACTCGTTGACATTGGCGTTCTTCATGTTGGCGCCGAATAGGCCGGTAAGGACAACCCTCACCGGAGTATTCGACTTTTTCCAACGTCGTAGCTTGTCAATGATTGTCAAGGCGTCTACTCCGTTAGAGATATAGTTACCGTCCTTGACCGTTGGCAAGAATGACGAGATAGAGAACTTTACAAGACTTTGATAGCCAGGGATAGGAATCTCACCGGCACTCAATACCTCGACGGTCTCTATCTTTTGATTCTCGTCCACTTCGATTTCTTCGGGGAGGACAGGCAACTCAAAGAGTGTTCCGTCCTCGCCTTTAATGTATAGTTTCATGGCCTACCTCCCTTAATTATGAAGCAGACCGCTCGCTTGGTTTTCAACAACGTCAAGCAGTTGGTCGTTGAACTTAGCAATAAAGTCTTGCGTGTCGCGGTCGTCTTTAACCTCCAGGTTATTGACGATTTCCGGCTTAAGGGTTACAAAGGTCTGCTGCCACTTCATAGCAGCAACGTCCCTAATCAGTTTCATGTACTCGTCGCTTAGGCCAACCTCGTCGACCTTATCGAGCTTACCACCTTTAGGACCTTTGCCACCGCCTCCGCCTAACATAGACGGGTCGAATGGTGTCGCTCCACCAATACCACCGAGCCCAGGGTCGCCTGGGTTAAGCGGGTTGTGAGCGCCGATATTCATGGCGTTGTTAACCTTATCCAAGATACCTTGGACGCCATTTACAATACCTTTTCCGAATCCTTTACCGGCATTGTAACCGTCAGTGACCGCAGCACCCACGTCGGCAAACGAGCCTCTTGGAGCGGTCCATAATTGCGAGCCTTGTGGCTTGTCGCCAGCTAGGCCCTTGGCTAGGCCTTGCATACGCTCTAGCTTAGCAACTGCCCCTTTAACTGGAGCAGCCATGCTATCGCCCCACGCCTTAGCAGCACCGGCGATATTAGACCGACCTAGTGTCACGTTGGATAGCGTTCCGATGTTTACGCCAGGTATCTTATTGACCGCCTCAATCATGCTATTGATACCGCCGAGAGCCTTGTTAATCATGTCCTCGATACCACCAAGGACCGCGTTAATCAGACCGTCAACGACACCTCCGGCAGCCTCGGCCATCTTCGCAACGCCTTTGCCTATGTTGTACCATAGCTCGTTCATACCATGGCCAAAGTCGTTCCACTTCTCAAGCAGAAAGTTAATAACGTCAATAAAGATGTTGGCTATCGTCTCGGCTATCGTGCCTATGACGACCAAGAAGCCCCACCACAATGTTTTGATAAAGTCAACGCCCATGATAAAGGCATTGACAATGGCCTCGACTACCGTCATGACGATATTCCAGATAGCGACAAAGATGTTAAAGGCTATCGCCGCTAGACCATATAAGGCAGCGCCGATAATGCCGAATACTAACTCGACTGTCTCACCAACTCCGATAGTTGCGACCGCAATGCCAATCAGAATTGCTATGACGATCATACCGATAGCGACGATAGGGTTAGCCGCAACTAGCATGTTGAATATCTGTACTGTCGCATTTAATGCTTCCCAGGCGGCTCTAATAGCCTCGATTATCCGCATAGCTAGCATATAGCCATATACGACCGCTAAAGCCGCAGCAATACCGGTTACGATTGGTCCAATCGTGCTCCAGTTGTTAGCGAAGAATTGGTAAATGCTAACGACTGTGTTCCAAACAATACCAAGCAACTGTGCTAAGAACATGACGCTCCAAACTAGCGCGTCAATCGCTACTGTAGCGGCAGCAGCGAATTGCTTAAACTCGTCAGACCGCAAAGCATCCTGGAGCATTTGGAAGATAGGTTGCAATCTCATTTGCAAGTAGTTTAAGAACGTCGTCCATGCCTGTCCTATTGTCATAGGCACTTTAGAGAATTTGCTTTCGATATCCTCGGCGGCAGCAAAGATAGAGTTTTTAATCAATTCCGAGGTAATCTTGCCTTCAGCGGCCATCTTCCGTAGTTCCGCTCGACTAATGCCGGCGTACTTCTCAATGGCTTGGAGAATCATTGGCGAGTTTTCGGAAATAGACCGGAGTTCGTCACCTTGCAAGCGACCACTAGCCATGGCCTGTGTGAGCTGTAGCATTGCGCTCTTTTGTTCCTCGGCACTAGCCCCGGCAACAGTAAACGACTTGTTGACTAACTCCAAGAATCGGATAGATTCGTCATTATTCTTAAACACGCCATTAGTTAGCATGTTTAGCTTGGCGACCGAGGACGCCATAGCAGTATACTCGGCTCGCGACCTTTGCGCGGTCCTGTATATCTTTTCGTTCAGTTGTGCGGTTGTCTGTGAACCGTCGTTTATGAGGTTTAACCTGGCCTGGATACTTGAGAAAGTATCGGAGGCCCCGAATAGCGCTCTAAGCGCCCTAGTGACCGCCTGTATTGCGAACAGGGCAATGACATAGCCTTTGAATTTGTTCCACATATTGGCGACTTTACCTCCGGCCGTCTGAGCGGAGTTCCCCATCTCGATTTGCGCTGGTGCGATTCTTCGCGTGTTTTGGTTCATTCTCTCAGCAGTCCTAGCTACGCGCTCTTGTGTAGTAGCTACCTTATTGAGCGTCCCAGTTATGCGGTCCGTAAGACTAATTGCTGTATTGATACCGGCCACTTACTCACCTCCTCTTTCTTTCGATGTCTTTTCTTTGTTCGTCCAGACTTTCACCGTAGATAACCAAAGAAGCCGCGAGGAATGCTTTTTCCTCACGGCTCATTGACACCCATCGACTAGGCAACACATGAAATTTATGGAGGGCAGCATGAGCTAGGCCGCTCTCACTGTCCTCTCTGATTAGTTTTTTGCCTCATCCACCAAATCGTCAAAGTTATCTAGGCCACTAGCGTTAGAGATTGCCTCTAAGATTTTCAGGTGATCCGCGAAAGTGAACATTTCGCCGTAGAGGTCCTGTTCGCCACGGACCCCATAAGACTCTTGTAGCTCCGCATTTTGCAAGTCAGGAACGACAACGGACGCGCTACATAGCAGGTTGTTAAACTTGGACATATCAAGCACGCGCTCTTGACGTCCTTTACGTCCTGGCTTGTTGACATAGCATTTGTCCTGGATAGCGTCGTACTCTCGGCCCGAAATGATACGAAGCTCGATATGCTCATCAAAGCTTTCTAGCTTCAGTTTGATGTTTTCGGTTTTCTTCTTGTTCTTTTTCAAGAATGACTTGATAGATGTCATGATTGATTATCTCCTTTTTCGGTTAGTCTAGGCTTGCTTAAATGTCTCTAAAATCTCGATGTCGTTGAAGCTAAAGTCAGTTTCATCTTCTAGGACGTTGTTTTCGCCTGACGCCTTAAATAACAAGGCTTTCTCGAAGATGACGCCTTTAAGAACACCCGAGTTTCTGCCAGCGTGAGAAGTTGGGTCGTCGTTGGCATACTTGATAGATACCTCCGGAATTTTACCCTCTTTGACATAGTTCGCGACGATATTGCGTACCGCTGGGTTTTGATAGTAGAACTTAACGCTCCCTGTACCCTCTGCCCCAGTTACCTTTTTGCTCGTCATACGTTGCCCGAGCGGTGTAACGTCGGTTGTTTTTAACTCAACCTTGGCTTCCATTTCGATAATTTCGGCGAATGGAATGTTCTTACCATCAACGGTAACGAACACTGTCCCTTCCTTGGAAGAGATAGTGTCGTTTTGGTTCATTAAATTTGGCATAGTTTACCTCCTATTTTACTTCTACTGTGACATAGAGTTTTTCCATAGCATCGGCTAATTTGACGCCAAGAGTTACCAGGATAGCCTCTTTTTGGCTCCCCTCGGTTACCTTGATGTCGTCCGCGCTATATGTCAATGCACTTTGTGCCACGAGCGGGTCAAGTACTCGCACGATCAGGTGCTGCTTGAATAACTCGCGTCCGTCAATGTCATTGACTACTTGACCGACGAAGTTTTCGACGAATACTGCTTGGATGGCCTCGCCGATAATGTCCATGGTCCGAACTAGTTTGTTCTTTTTGAAGTCGTCGTTTTGACCGTCCGCAGGCGTTACAAGCGTGTTGACGTCTTGAGCAATCAATACGCGACCGCGGAACACTCGGAATACAATGTTGCCCTTTTCGATAGCTTGAGCAATTTCTTGCGGTGTCTTAGCGTCGCAGTCGATAGCCCCTACATACTCCGCGTGTGTGAGGCTCTTAGAACCGGCAGTGGCAGATAAAGCAGCCACTCGATAGATAGCCTCCTTGGCGGTTAGCTTAGTACCGTCGGCCAAGGTTACGCCATTATCAACAGAGATAACACCCTCATTGTTTGCTTCCGCATAGTTGTTAATTACCGCCACGATCGCGCGACCCTCGTTACGCCATTCTTTGACTGCCGCTACAAGTTTCTTCTTGTCGTCGGCCACGTCAGTTCCGTAGGCCACAACTCGGAAGTCTTGCTTGGATAGCTCGGCGACAAACTTATCAACAGAGTTGTCGATAGAGCCGTCAGCACCGCCGGACAGTTGAATTTGCTCTTGTGAGCCACCACCGCTAGGAAGCGTACCGGAGAAAGTCACGTAGTCGTTAGCTGCTGGCAACTGGTTAGCTTGCACGTCTTGGCTATCAACTTGAGCATTGTCCAGGACTGTTGTCACGGTCACGTTTGGACCATTGTTGATAATTTTGACAACCAACTTGTTGCCCTCTGCCCCCTCTTTGACCGCAGTTACGGTTAAGCCGCCCTCTGTGCCGGTCGCTTTTGTACCGCCTGTGCTAGCAGGTACATATACTAAGACTTTGCTAGCCACTGCCAATGCCTCGGCTACCAAGCCAATCTTAGCAGTCGTACCGAATAACTTAGCTAGGTCTGTGCCTTGTGCCACTGTGTGGAAGCCAGGCGCTGCTAAAGTTTGACCTTGCAGCATTAAGGCCGGGATACCCTCGCCCGATACAAGGGCCTTTTGCTCCTTGCGAGCCTTAAAATTGACGTATGCGCCAGGCAGACGCTTATTTTGTGTTGTCCACGTCATTTATCATTACTCCTTTATTGTTTATTTGACCTTGAGTTTTCGCTCCAGGTTCTTGATTTGAGGGCTGTCACCCTCTGCTTTAACTGCCACCGTACCGGCCAAGGCGTCCATTTTCGCTCCGTCTGGTTTAGCCATGGAGTGATGAACGTCAATGGTAAAGCTAATGGTTAGCACCTCGTCGTTGTGCTCCATGTCCAGGTTGTGGATATGGTGCTTGCCTTGGAGATACTTCCACGCTCCAGAATAGAACTCTGCCATAACGCCTTCCATTTCCGCTCTCTTATCCTCGCTCTGACGCGGATAGTAGGTAAGGAATAGGAATAGATGGGTTAGCATTTGGTCGCCCACCAGGCGCTTGTGAGTGGCTTTTTTTGCATTGATAATAAAACAAGGTAACGACAAGCCTTGTTGTACTGGCTCATCGTATACCTCCGTTTCTGAAAATCGCTCGCGCAGTTGAGCGATTAAGAGTCTCTTTACATTATCCAAGGTTCTTAAACAACTCCTCTGCTAGTTTTTTTTCCATTTTTTGAAGATATCTCGGCATCTTCTCCCTTATGTCGTCCTCGGTCAGCTTCATCATAAAGCGTCCCTCGACCCAAAATTTTGAGTTAATACGAGAACTCTTTTTGCCTTGCCCTTTCCGGGTTCGGTGTCCATCTTCAACAAAGCTGGCATAATCTACGCTATCGAATACCTCAATCACGTAATCGTCGCCTTTTCTTTGTATTTCACCAAATTTCCAACGATCTTTGAGCAACCCAGTTTTTTCAGGCGTCTTTCCCTTTACTACTGTGAGAAAATCTAACGCAATCTCCTTTATAGTTTCTCGGATAAGTTCGTCCACAATTTCTTGCGCTCTATCTACTCGATTGTTGAATTCTATGATTTCTGAATAATCATACCCATCTGGCACGCTCTATCACCACTTCCTGATGAGTTGGATAGACGAAAGGCTCGTTTGTGGCGGTGTACTTAACGTCGCCAATCAATAGCTGGCTTCCGGCTTTGATTTCGACATCTGGCTGGCAGAACAACTTCTCGACTACTTCAAGCTTATTAGCCTCCTCGGTCGTCGTGTTATTTAGCCTTTGGACAGATACTCGGCAAGGTATGTTGGCCTTGCCTTGTACTGGTCCGAATTTAGAGCCTGTGGCGCCATTCGGCTTGCGATAAGACGTCTGTTCCATTACCGACATTAGCTTGTCATAGGTCCACTCGATAGAGCCTCGCGCCTTGGATAAGACATGGTTAATCTTAGCCATGGCTACCACCTCAATCGACGGAACTCGTTAAGCTCGCCCTCAAAATCTCCCATGAGATTATTAAGTGCCTTGGTCGCAGCGTCGGTATCAAAGCTAACAGACGTGTCGCCAACTTTGATTGTTTTTGCCTCGCCATCGAGTTGACCCAGTGCTTGCTTGAGTGCCAAGTCTGTCATGCGGGCAATCGTATAATCGAGTTCGTCTGGGATAGCATCCAAATTACAATAATTAAGCACCCTGCGGACTACCTCTTCGAGGAGATAGTCCAGGTGCTCGTTGTCTGCTAAGTCTAAATTGTTATTCAGCCTCAGGCGTCTCTGCGTCAGCGCCTTTAGGGTCGCTAGCTTTTCCATTCTTACCACCCTTGCCTTTCGTTGCTGACTCTAACGCAGCTTTGGTTTCGTCTAATTCTTTTTTGACTTGAGCCAACTCTATCAAAATAGCATTGTACTCTTCTGTCGTGAATGTACGGCCGCCCGTAGCGTGTTCCAAAACCTCACCGGTCACTGAGTCGATGACGTCATAACCTTTAGCTTTGTAGACTTCCTTTTCGTCTTCGAAGACGTCCAGGACACGGTTTTCTTTCCTAACTTTAACCATAATTTACCTCCTAAGGCTTAGTTACGAATGCTAACCCTTCGTGCTTAACATTGAAGAGTAACACGTCGTCGTGTGATTGTTCGTAGTACAAGAAGTTGCCGCTGTTTGCTGCATTCGGTTGATCTAACCCAACGAAGCTATACTTTTGTGGTGCAGCCATACATGGGATGTGAATCAAGAACATTTGGATTTGCTTAGCAGTAGACTCAGCTTTAGCGCCCTTGGTAAAATTGAAGGCTGTCTTCATGCGGTCAGAAGGAACAGCAGGCTCAATTGTTACGTCGTCTAAACGACCGATGCTACGGTCAATTACTTGACCTTGGCCATGAATGTTTACGGTACGACCGAATTGCTTGATGTTCTTGATGATACGTTTTACCGCAGGGGTCACATACAATACACGACCTTCTGCAGGCACACCAGCTTCGTCCATTTGTTCCATAAGAGCGTCGAATGTTGCCAAGAAGTTGTCTTCGGTCAATTCAACTTCCTTGATTTGGTTCTTCTGAGTATCCAAAGCAGACTTGCGACTGAAGAGTTTAGAAATCATGAATTTGTCCATTTCTGGAATCTTCTCTTGGTCGTTGAAGGTGCGAGTGATGTTCGCGATAGACAATACGTAGTTTGTTTCGTCGATGTCGGATGGGTCAACTAATGTACTCCAGTAACGTTCGTTGGTGAGTTCGTAAGTTTCCCATTCGTTCTCGTAGTTCGCAGTTACGTTTGTGATGGTACGACGAGCACGGTCTTGACGGCCTTCAGTGATAGTCAATTTAGGTACTTTGACTGTCTTGTGGCCAACCCATTTCAAAAGAGAGTTGCTTGGGGAATTCCAAAGTTTTTGAGTATATAACAAGCCGTTTTGCGCGTATCGTGCTTGTAGGGCTTGTTGATAGTCTGTTGCGTAGTTAATTGCCATAAATTTTTACCTCAATTCTTATTATTTAGTGGTAGGCAGGTCCGCGGTGAATGCGTCAATGAACGCTTGCCCGCTTGAAGGAGTTGTTCCACCTGTGCCTGACGGAGTGGCTCCACTGAACGACGGTTCTTGTTTGGTAGCCGGACTTGGCTCTGATACGAACAAGAACGATTTAGATTCTTGCAGGCCCTTTAGCTGCTCTTCTAAGCCACCAAGTGTGCCTTTGTCATCGATAGTCAGCTTTGTACGGTCTAACAAGCCACGGACAATGTTGGTGTCATGCACCTTGCCAGCAAGGGCCAGGTCTACTGCATGATTTAGGTTTGTGTCCTTGATTTGCTGCTCATAGTCAGCTTTCTCTTGTTTGTACTTGGACTCTAATTCCTCGTACTTCTTAGTTAATTCGGCATTGTCTTCCGAGCCTTTCTTGAGCTCTTTAATGTCCTTGTCGCGGGCCGCCAACTGGGTCTCTAATGCTTTCTTGCTCTCCTCTGCAGCGGACAGTTTAGCATTTACCTCGGTTAGTGATTTGCCATGCTCGGCCATTACTTTCTCAATCTGCTCTTCGGTCAAGCCTAGAGCGCGTAATTCTTCACGCTTCATAAAACATCTTCCCTTCGTTTTTATTCGGTGTTACGGCACCGGAGAAATAAAAAATAAGCAGTTTATGCCGTCATGCTCAGGACGGTTGACCGTAACGCTGGTCTGCGAGATATTGGATCACCTCCGTTTTTGGGGCAAAGAAAAAGCACCTCGAAAGGTGCTAGAATTAGGCGACCATACGACCAATGAGTTCGTAGGCCTTTTCTTCTGTTATTTCTTCAAAATGGACATAGTCACTTACTAGAATCTTGTCTCTCCAGTATATGCTTGGCTTCCATCCATTCTCATAAACGTACATAGTATCAACATCAAATTTGAGTACCTTAGGATTTTCAGTTGTGGTTACATAGTATGCTTTCACTTAAATCACCTTATTTCGATTTGATTCTATCTATGCCCTTAGGCGGTTTGAGTTTTTTGCTAAGTTCAAACATTTCCTTATCAATCTTCAGCTTCTCTTCCTCGCTGATTCCATCTCTTCGAGATTTTTCATAAAGCTTATGCAATTCACCGTTCTTCAGGTCGAAACTTTCCTTGGTATGGTATTGCATCTCAAACGAAACTCCATCCTTTTCCAGGGTCGTATTGACCCCCTTATAAGGGACTGGCAGAGGCCAAGTATTTTTCACTTTGATTATACCATATTCTCCAGAATTTAAAAGCTTATTCATCGTTTCATAGTTTTCTACAAACGATTCATCATCAAAAATAGTGGTATACCTTAGGATATCATTTATTTTATCAGCAGCTCTTCTCAAACTTATTCCTTCGCTTATTGAATCAGAAATAATTTTACGAGCCAGTGATTCCTGCGACTTCAGACGAAATTCGAGCCCGGCCAGATAACCATCAGACTCCTTGGCCATCCTTTTCATATCTTTAGTTATGGCCCTCTCAACCTTAGCTATCTCAGCCAATTTTTCTTTACTCAAGGAATCCGCTTGGTGTTTGTCGGGTTCGGATGGCGAATTACGTATAGCCTGCACCTGTTCCACGGTTTGTAGACCATACTTCTCGCTTAACTCTCTAGCCCGGTCTGCATACATTTGCACGACCTCGTCAAGAGACGGCTTGCGACCAGAGGCAGATTGACCATCCTGGTCTGCATCGCTGCTAGAATCATCAGGCGAACCATAGCCGTGAGATTCCAAGAATTTTGTCTCTTCCTCAGGAGTTGTCGGTATAATCTTGCTCCGGCAGTGCACATGGAAAGGCGGTGCGGTGGTGCCTGGTGCAAAATCATCCATGAGATAGACTTTGTTGTTTTGATGTCGGCAAATAGCTGACGTCTTGGAGTCCAGGATAGCTTCAATCTTGTATGTCTTGGCTCCTAGCGCCTTATACATGTCATAGTTCGCCATGGTGTTGTAAGCAGTCATTTCAGTTCGCACCAGGCGCTCAGCATTATGTCTTGCTACACCTGTCCGTTTGCGAAGTTCCAGGACCGTCTTATCGAGACTCCAGCCACCAGTGAACGCCTTATCCAATGTTTCTCGAATTGAATTAAAGTGTTCTTGCCCTTGGGTCCATACCCGGCTAGAAAACTCTTTCCCTGACCATTTAGACGACATCCGACGAAGAATCAGGTCATCATTAAGTTTGATAGCAGGTTTGATAGATAATATGCCAGCTTGCGCCATATCCTTACCCACCTGAGCAGAGGTCTTGATATAGCCACTAGCGAGCCCTTTTCCAACCGTTGCTGAGATTGCCCCAGAGCTAGAATAAACTTCCCTCGTCTTGCGCTGTATCTCGTGAATCATCGCTTGCTTGCGAGAGATGCGGTGACGATAAGATAAGGCGTCTAATAACGCAGGGTCAGTCTTTGGATCTAAGGCCATTTCTCTGAACCGTGCCAGGTTGACGTTCTGAAATTCTTTCAGTTCGTCATCTGTCAGATACTTCATCGCATCTGCTTGAGTCATCCGGTTATCTTGAGCATACCGTGAATAGAAAGTGTGAATCTCTTTGACCAGGTCATCTTCAAGGATGGCCAGCTGATCATTGATTCGCTTAATCGTTTCGTCTTCGGTTGCTCGCATAAGAGAGTCTTGGAGTGACGCTCGTTTCAGCCAGTAATTATGGCTAACCATCGATTATCACTCCTTTTCTTTTGACTTCTCGTCCTCTTCCGGCGGGTGGTCGTGTCCATGGCTATTGAAATTATAATCGTCCTGCTTCTCAGCATTCTGCTTATTCTCTTCTTCCAGTCGTGCCTCAACTTCAGGCGTGTACCATGGATGCTGCTCTCGAATCGTGCGAGCGTCTAAGATACCAACAGAGTTTTGTGCGTCTTGAATAGCCTCTGACTCGTTTGTGATCACATCTCGGTTGAAGGTGTAATGGAACAACTTCATATCCACTACTAGCCCTGTCCGGTTCTTGATATGATTCACCACGAACCACATCAAATGAATAATCGCACTCTGCAGACCATTCTCAAAATCGTTAGCATCTAAATCAAGGTCTGTAAATCGCCATTTTAGAGCCTGGCCACTAGCGTTACCTAAGTTCTCGTCTTGAGTGTCGATAGCCCGACCGGCCTCGTATAGCATCTTACGACTACGCGCGATTTCTGACTCAACGGCCTCTGTGTTAATGTCTGCTTGGAGTTTATCAACACCGCCTTTGTCTAAAACTTTGATAGTTTTGTATATATTGAGGTTAGAAAGAAACTCTTTCAAAGGCTCACCAGAATAGCCTCTTAGCACATAAATGAATTTAGGAATATCCGCTAGCAAGTCCGCATTGACCGACGCCTGCAGCTCTAGGTTGTCGATGATAGACTTGACTTGGTCCAAGAACGATTGCTCGTTCTCGTTGTATTTGAACACGATGAGCGGCACTCGTTCCCAGTTGTAATTATGAACCTGTCCAGTTTCATCCATGTAGCGAAAATGAGGCTGAATGCCGTCATACGCCTTGTTAGGTTGCAAATGCCCTGACTCCCATTTGTAATAGGTGATACCCTCGGTATCCCAATACTCAACGTGAATCTCTTGTTTCTTACCTAGCAAGGTGTAGACCTCTTGATTGTAGATTCGCAAGAAAGCGTCCACTACCTCTCGCCTTTCATCAGCGTAGAAAGGAATCACCTGTTCACCAGGAATCTTAGTCATACGAAGTGAGCCTTCCTCGTCATAATAGACCAGGCCGTAAGATACACCTTTAATAACAGCATCGCGTCCCACTGATTTTAGGTTACGAAGGAAGTGCTCATCGAAGAACTCGTCAATAAACTCTTTGACCTTCAATTCTTCTTCCGAATCGTTGCCGTACATTACGCTAGGTGCTTTCGAAAGCAAGTAGCCAACCTTTTGGTCCACCAGTTTTCTAAAAAGCCCCAGGCGCAGTCTACTGTTCGATTTCCAAGACACATCCTGCATCTTCCGCTCGATGTCGGTGTGATTGCGATAGTATTCATTCGCTTTGTGCAGCAATCTATACCGTTCGCTACCAAGGTGACGATTGACCTCTATTTCTAAGATGGATTTCTCATCCACATCAAGTGCAATTAACATTCGCTCCTTGAGCCAGTCAAACCATTTCGCCATTATTTCACTCCTTTACTTAATCCCACGAGGTCGAGATGCTAGGTTGGCGCATATCGTTTTCGAATGCGTATCTTGTGGCATCAATCGTGTGGTCGTTTACTTCTTCTAGTTTAGATTTAGGATTACCGTCTCGGTCGACTGCGTAATCAGCAGACTCAAACTCTCTTGCGAGGTTTGGTGTGCGTTTTGGGTCGATGATAATTTCGTACAGATCATCAAGCCAGCGTTCACCATACTCTCGACTATCTGGCCCTTTTTTAGCACCTCTGACGCGCGATATGCCGTGCTCATAGATTAACTCATCTATGGACTTTGGCTCGGCACTATCCGCAGTTATTTCGACCTGGTTGTAGCCTTTGCTCTTCAGCCACTCACCAAGAGCACGGTTGCTAATCTTAACGCCATAATGTTCGTCCATGGCATAGATACGACGCTTCTTCTTGTCGTAGTGCCACCTTACAAAGGCCAGAGGGTCGTTAGCATAACCAAAGTCCACACCTTGGCGGATATTATCAAACGAATTGTATAGCTCGTCGGATATGGTTTGGAATACCAAGTTCTCGAATGGTGATACCCCTGACCCGACTGCCTCTCCACCATACTCCCAGTCATAGGCACGTTGCGAGCGTTCCTTTGTGGCCTCCGCTTCCTCGATAAAGGCTTGGCTTATCCAAGGATTGTCCAGGTAGGTCGAGTGGTGCACGAACGTATTGCTAGGCAGCAGCGCGGTGTTGTATTTCTTGTTAACCCAGGATTGTTTTCGTTTGGGCGGATTGTACGTGTAAAAAAACTTATAAAAAAGACCTTCAGGCAATTCGCCACGAAGGATAGAGTTAGTCACAATTTTAATTTCATCCTCAGCCTTAAACTCGGCCAACTCTTCCACCCAAGCAATGGCGTAAGGAAAACGGCTGGACTTCAAGGACTTGAGCCGGTTAGGATCTTGCAAGCCTCGGAAGATAATTTGATTCCCGCGAGGTACATAAGTTATTTTGAGCGGGGACTTGTTGATTTTGAACAGGTGTCTCACGCCCTGTTCTTCAATGGCCCACATGATTTGCTCGAACACAGATTCTTGCAGGTCGCGGTCCACCTTACGAATACAGACGGCGTTCACCGCGTATCGCATTATCATTTGGACGATGATATGCGCAATGTCAGACGACTTACCGGAGCCACGACCACCCTTACACACAACGTGTAGCTTGGCAGGGTCAAAGGCCGCACGCCAAACCGAATGAAAGGCTTTTGGGATAAAGTCGCTCATCCGCTTTTTATTCGCCATCATCATCACCGATTCCAATGTCGTCGATGAATTGAACCATGCCAGTAACGTCAATCTCTTTCCGGTCTAGGTAAGCCCCGTTGACCTTGAGAATATGATCTAGCGACCGTTGACGTTCTTCAATCGTCGGTGTGAATTCATATACTGTCTCCGTGACGGTCTCTTCTTCGACCTGGTCACCAACATACACCTTCACGTTCTTCTTAGTCTGCCCTTGCTGAATTTCCCCTCGGGCAATACTGGCAGAAATAGCCAAGGCCTCGGCGACACTCATTGCTCGTTCTTCGAAGACTTCTTGAGCTCGCTTGCTGATGTATTCAGAAACCTTAACATTTCTCAACAATCTGCTTCCGATACTCTCGGCGGTTTTCTTCGAATAACCAGCCTCAATAGCCGATTTAGTAGCATTACCACTGATGATGTACTCATCGGCGAATTTCTTTTGCCTAAGCGATAATTCCGTCATTTTCCATCACCTCCGAATTTATAAACAAAAAGCCCAGCTGATAGGGGTCAGCTCGGCTTTCTGCGTCAGGAATTCTCCTTGAAGAAAAAGGAAGACAAATTAGAATCAAGTAGGCTAACTTCCAATTTATCACACTATCATTCTATCACCTTTAGGATGACAGCTTCAAGACACCTTTTTGACACCCCTCATTCAAAATCATCGAATGAAGTGATGCCCCATAGCAGCGTCGATAGCTCATCGAAAGCTTTATTGAGATAGCGATATACTGTCCGCTCGTCCACACCGTAATATTCAGCCATATCGACTGCAGTGTGCTTATCTGATCCGACATACATTTGATAGACGGTCTTCCATCGTCTTAGCATCATTTCGGTATCTCGTTCAGCCAGTTCGTGATAGGCCCGGAAGATGCTATCGAAGTAGTCCAGCATTTTAGCTGTCCGGGCCTTGTACTTCATCAGAGTGTTCAGTGTCAGCTCCTGTGGATCATAGACGGAATCCTCATAGACTTCTAAATCTTCCACGATTGTATCGCAGTGCACTCTCAGCATGCGATAGTTCTTGACTAATAGCGTTGTATTCCGTAAGCGGTAATCTTTCAACTCTTTGGCTTTACGTTTCTGGTCCTTATCGAGTTCAGATTTAACTACCTGAGAGATGACGGTAAGCTGTTCTTTAGTAAGATGCTCCATCAATCATCCTCCTCGCTATAAATCAACCCAGCACAGAGGTCGAATTGGCGGGCTTCGTATACCAGCTCATTATACCGCTTAGGATTATCATAGGCGTGCTTCATCGCTTGTCTACGGTACTGTTGAGCCTTTCTCTTAAGGAAGTCTCGATGCTCTTTACGGACCTTAGTTTCTAACTTATCTGCCATTTGCTTCACGCTCCTCGTATTCGCGTAGTCGGCGCATCACTTCATCGCCTTTGTCGTAGTCTTGCAGTCCGTTCTTGTCAGGGTATCTGTGATAGTAACGAGCAGCAATCATCCGCATACCTGTTCTAAACTCGTTGAACGGATACTGGTGATAGAAAATCTCGAAAAGGTCCATGTCACCTTGGTTGTAATGTCCTGGCTGGATTACGTCGGATTCAGTCTTTGCTTCCTCATCCACCTTATCAGCCTTAGGTATCTTCACACGAATGACATCAACTGCCAAGCCAATGGATTCCAACGATTCAGAGAACGAGATGCACTTATAGCCGGTATTCCCAACAATGTAGACAGGTTCTTTTGTTACGTCGACGACGATTCTAGGAGTCCATTCAGTAGGAAGATTACGGTTGTTCCAAATCCAACCCCTCTCTTCAAGACGTTGCATCAAATATGTATACTGTTCAAAGTTTTCGCAATACCAAATTTTATATTCAGCCATTTTTATCTCTCCTTCAATTCTTCTAACAGATCTGGTCGGAATCCGAACCAGTGCTTGTCGCCATCGTCCACTACTACCACAGGTAGATTTTGATAGCCTAGGCGCTTGATATAATCCAAGCTAAGCTCGTCTTTCGTGACGTCATAGGCGGTATACGGAATGCCGTTTTCATGTAACCAGCGCTTAGTAAACTCGCACTGCATGCAGTTTGGCTTTGAATATACGGTAATATTACTCATCTTTAACGAACACCCCATCCACTACTTTGCCGGTACGGTTCTTAATCTCGTCATAAGCCGATGCCAGGCATTGCTCCAAGGTCAGACCACGTTGTAAACAGTAACCAATTAGCACGACAGTGATGTCTCCAACTGCATCCACCTCAGCAGAGAAATCATTGACTATACGAGCTTCGGCCAGCTCATAGATCTCTTCATGCAGTTTTTGTAGTTGACCTAAGCCATCTCCTTCGGCAAGGTCTCGGTCAAAGAACCATTGATTCACTTTTTCGATTAAATCATTCATTGTCAATCTCCTCTTCTAAGATTTCGTTTAATTTATGAAGACCTTTAATTAACTCATCAATTTGATCTCCAAGATGTCTTTTCTCGCGTCTTCGTTTGATGATTTTTTTAATCATCATTTCCACTACTGTCCAGGTGGTTGCCCAAATAACAGTGTTTATAATTATCCGAATGGTCGTGTTCATGTCCATGTCCCCATCTCCAATGATTCAATTTTTACATAGATCCCAACCACCTCACTGTGGAACTTCTCGATGATATCGCTAGCCACCTGAGCATCGTCATGCCAATAGCCAAGCTTCGTCATGCAATCCTTAAAGAGTTTGATGAGATTATCGGTGTCTGGCTTAGTAACTTTATACTCGCCATTCCGTTTACCTTTAGTCAGAGGGAATAGCCACTTAGTCGTGAGCCGAATAGCCCCCTCTAATTTTGTATCAGGCCTGTAGTTCGACAGATGGGCCATGAATAACTCTCTTGCCTGCTTGAGCTTTTCGTCCTCGTAGAAGAAAGGCTTGCCGTTTTTGACTGCTGCCTTCTTTTGCTGATGAGTGACAGTCGGAATCTTTTTGAGCGGTATGAAGAACTCTAGCATTCGATACCACTCCATAGTCCAGTCTCTGGGTCGTATTCGATGTATCCAGCATAGCTCAGCTGATTGAATAACCACAGTTGCAACTCGCCTTGACTCGATAGCCACTCTAGTACCTCGGATTCTTCCAGCGAGAACGGCTTGCCTGGAAGGGTGTGATAAAGTGGCGGCATTTTTTTCGCCACATCCAGTTTTTTTGAACGTTGTTTTTTCTTCCGCATATTTTTCACCTCAAATTTTTTTCTCTTTTTCTCGCGCTTTGGCAAGGACAGACACGGACAGGGTTACAGGGGGCGGAGCCTTAGCCCCCTGTTCCTGTTCCTGTTCTTGCCTTGGACCTGCCAGGGACACCCGCTTATTTACCCTCGAAAGAGGTATAGCGTGTCTGTCCCGGAGACAAAATCGAAAATGTCTCGAGTTTGTCCAAAGGTCATTTTCGAGCTTCGGACACGGACAAAATCGAAAATGTCCATCGAGGACGTCCTCGAAAAATGTCCTCGATTTTGTCTTGTCCATGCCTGTTTTTTCTAGTCTACTTTGATAACTGAATTTCCTTCAATTTTATAACTACCTGCTTCCTTCACACGACGTCTAACTGTCTTATCTGAGATACCTAGGTACTCTGCCAGGCCGTCAATCGTGACCGGTTCGATGCCATCATTGAGTGCGCTATAAGCCGTATCGAACGAATGCTTGCGCTCTTCCTTCTTCTCATCAGGAGACTTTCTCTTGTCGAAATTCTTCTTCCAGGTCGGTTGAGCATCCTCTGGCTCGACATCATTTAGGACGCCTGAATCATCGACTGTGTGCACTGGATAACCGAACCAGATATTGACTGGCTCAAACTTCGCGAACTCTCGGAGTGTACCTTCCACACGCCATGCAGTCCGTTGTTTCTGCTCACGTTCAGCTGCCTTAATGCGTTGGTTGACGTCGTAGTATTGAGAAGTGGTGATTGCCTTGAGCGCGTGTTCTTTCATCTGATAAGCCGACTCTAGGTCATCCAGGCCGATATACTTCTCGTAGTATCGCTTATTGAGATCTAAGATGCTCTCTTTGTAGATTTGGCATTTGGCCTTATCTAACTGTTGAGTAGCTAGACTTTCGTTGATTTCAAGTTCTACCAGGTCAATTAGGGCGTCTGGGTCGCGGGCAAATACCCCAGAACCACTTGCACGGTCCATGGACTTTTTCCCACCTTGCGACCCTTTTGAGTGATGGTGGCAGTAGATAACGGATGCGCCTAACTCTGTGGCCACTTTGTCAAACTGGTTGGTAAAGTGTGCCATCTGATCAGCACTGTTCTCGTCGCCTGTCAGGACTTTATAAATCGGGTCAATGATGACCGCTGTGTAATGCTTTTTAGCTGCTCGCCGGATAAGCTTAGGTGCCAATTTATCCATTGGCACGGTCTTACCCCGGAGGTTCCAAACATCGATGTTGCCTAGATTATGCGGCGCAACTCCTAGGCCTTGATAAACGTCTTTGAACCGGTGTAAGCAAGATGCTCGGTCCAGCTCTAGGTTGACATAGAGGACGCGCCCTTTTTCACACTGCCATCCAAGCCATTTGCTACCTTCTGCGATAGCGATGGATAACTCGATGAGCGCGAATGACTTACCAGCCTTAGACGGCCCCGCCATTAGCATCTTGTGTCCTTGACGTAATACGCCATGGATTAACTCCGGTGCAAGGTCTGGCATGTTATTCCAGAAATCTTCTAGCCCCTCTGGGTCCGGCAAATCATCGTTTAAGTCTTCGATGTGCTTGTACCATTCATCCCAACTTGCTTTACCGATGTTGGTATCGATAAGGAATTGCTTGTGGCCATTCCGGATAACCCCTGGCATACGACTAAGTCGGCTAGGGTTCTTGTTTTGAGAGTCGACCGCTAGGCCGTTCTTCTTACAGATGCTATACAGATAATCAACACGAGTCCGGTATTCGTTGTAGTCTTTTGCCTCGACTCTGACGATTGCGTGTACGGACTTACCACCGCTATAGACCAAGCAGGCAACAGGGAGCTCTAGCTCTCGGATGATGGCGTTTTGTTTTGCTAGGTCGGTACTGTCTGACTCGACCAGGGCGTACCGATAATCGGTCACGTTGTCATTTTTGACGCCTTTACCATCCAATGGGTTGAATCGAATCCAAGCACCGGCTTCTTCTTTCGGGTCCCCGAATACTCTTCCTAGGTCCCCCTCACATCGATTTAGGAGTTGGATTAGCTCACCTGCTGTTCGGTCGTATGAACCAGAGGTCGGTAGATGCTTGCCATCTTTCTCCCAGGTCTCAGTCACATAACCGACGTTTTCGGTACTATCGAATAAGATTTCGAGGTATCTGGTAATTTCTGCCACTGGGTTCCAGTGATCAGGTTCTTTAATTTCTTTGGCTTCTACCCAGTCTTTATCGATGATTTTATAGTCGTTGTCATACTTGATTGTACTGTCCCAGTCGAGTTCTCCTCGGCCATCGTCGTATGACCTTGGTGGTTCATAGCCGCCATCGACTGCCATTTGGTAAATGGTCCCACCGGTAACTGGAGTGTTGCTGCCTTCGAAGGAGTCCCATTTTCTAAAACATTCACCTGCGTGATAGCGGGCATGGTCTCCTTTGGACCATGAGTCCCAGTCCATGGCCGTGTAGCCTTCGTGTTTGAGTGCCATCCCGACGTTGACCCATTCTTGGTAAGAGCACAATGCAGGGTCGACATATTCGAGTAGCTCAGTTAATTTAATTTCTGACAAGGTATCACCTTCTTTCTCTGTGTGATATAATGTGATTAAAAATACACGTATAAGGAGTAATTGACATGCAAGACTTCCTTCCAATGATTACAGGTGCTATAAGCGGTGCTGCTGCAGCAGGGCTTTTCAAAGGCCCCGTCCAGACTCTTCAAGATTATTGGTATATACATTTTGGCCATCATGCTTCTGAACAAGCTGAGATGCTTCGTGTTCAGCAAGAAGCTAAAATTTCAGATCTAAGAGACAGAACTCTTAATCATGTATCCAAAATTGAGCCAGAAAATATACAGAAACCGAAGCTACAAATTTTAGGTCCAGCTTTAGAAGCAACTAACTTTTATATAGAAGAGGAATCACTTAGAGAAATGTTCGCTAAGTTAATGGCTTCTTCCATGGATAAATCCAAAACAGAAACTTTGCATCCAGCATTTGTTGATATAGTAAAACAAATGACACCTCTAGATGCAGCCAATTTAAAATCTGTTTTTTTAGGAAATCAAGTTATTGGACGAGTGATGCAGATAAATAAATTAGGGGAATTTCGTCTTGTATCAGATTTTATATTCATCAACGATGAAGTTGAGGCTACTGCAAGTTCACTTGCCTCTTCAATAGATAATTTAGCAAGACTAAATTTAGTGACGATATCATTCGACAGATTTTTAACACACGAGAACGCTTATGATAAGATATACTCATCCAACCAGTTCATTAGTTACCAAAAACTACTTGAAGTTCTCGAAAATCCTGAGGAGAACGCTAGTTCTCAAGAAGAAATTGCAGCCAGACGGCTAGCGTATCAAATACTAACACCTGATAAAATTGAGCTTGATAGAGGAAAAATCGAATTGACTAGCCTAGGGAATCACTTTTGTCAAATCTGCTTATCTGAGTAATCTTTTTATTCTTCTGGACTCTTCTTCGAAAAATCTATCCATCCAAATTTCTATCATCTTCATCTGAAATCTCATCATCAGAAACGATACGATGCCAGATGTGATGATTGATAGTAAGATGATTTCCATAATTCTCACCCCTCATAACTAGCGACATCGACACCACGAGGTACACGCCAGTTATTGGCTGCAATCCGGTCAATCAGTCGCTTAGCATTATCGAATTTCCAGATGCCTACGTTGCGGAATCCGTACCGCTCTAGGCATCTTATTTGTTTTGGCGTAGCTAGGCCTTCATGTCGTCTCTTGTCGAGGCGATCAAGGATTAGCTTAGCTTTACCGGCGTTTTCTACCTCGTCTGGGAAGATACCGGATTTTTCTAGTGCCTTGAGTTGCTTTTCAGACGGCGGACCAGCTTCCCAGCCAAATGCGGGAACATAATTGGCCAAGTCTTCTGCTTGGATACTCATTTCGAACTGCAAAGGGTCTACCAACGACCGCTTACGTTTACGCATCTCAGATAATTTCTTAGCCAGTGCTTCTTCACGTTCTGCGACTGCATCCTTAACAGCTACCTCTTCTAGTTCCATGATGTCTACGGCCACGTTAGCTGCTTCCTCTGAACGTTTGGTCATCGCTTTAGCAACGGCTTCGTCAGTTGCAATAATACTTGCTGGCCGGCATAAATCGTGACGTTCTGTGTGCCACAGGAAGTCTAGTAACAGTAACTCTTCTTTACCTGGAAATAATCGAGTTCCCCGCCCGACCATTTGGCTGTAGAGGGCTCTAACCTTTGTAGGCCGTAAGACCACCACACAGTCGACTGATGGACAATCCCAACCTTCAGTTAGCAGCATCGAATTGCAAAGCACATTGTATTTGCCATCTTCGAAGTCTTTTAGGACCTCTGCCCGGTCTTTGGACTCACCGTTCACCTCTGCAGCCTTAAAGCCACGTTCGTTGAGAATATCGCGGAATTTTTGGCTCGTTTTAACGAGCGGTAGGAATACCACCGTCTTGCGATCCTGGCATTGCTTAGCCATCTCATCGGCGATTTGGTAAAGGTATGGATCTAACGCAGAGCCTAGGTCACTTGATTTGAAGTCCCCAGCTTGCGTACCTACACCTGAAAGGTCCAAGGTCAAAGGAATTGTGAGTGCCTTAATCTTAGACAGGTACCCTTCCTTTATCGCCTTGGGCAAGGTGTATTCGTAAGCCAATGATTCGAAATAGGTCCCTAGGTTACGCATATCTCCACGGTCAGGCGTTGCTGTCACGCCTAGCACATTCGCTTGGTCAAAATGTCCGAGCACACGTTGATAGCCGTCTGATATGCAGTGATGCGCTTCGTCAACCACAATCGTGTCGAAATGGTCCTTGGCGAATTTTCTAAGCCTTTTGTCACGCTGGAGCGTTTGGACTGAACCAACTACTACGCGGAACCAGCTACCGATACTTGTTTCTTCTGCTTTTTCTGTGGCCGTATTGAGGCCTGTTGATTGTTTAAGCTTGTCGCTTGCCTGTTCTAGCAACTCTGACCTATGAGCTAGGACGAGCACTCGCTCGCCCTTTCTCACTCGGTCTTCGATTACTTTGGAGAAGACGATTGTCTTCCCACACCCTGTCGGTAATACCAGCAGGGTTTTCTTATTGCCGTTCTCCCATTCTTTTTGAATGGACTCACGGGCTTCTTGTTGATAAGGTCGTAATTCCATTCGAGTCACCTATTAGAAGCTACCTTGTTGCCATTGTTGAGGCTGAGGGGTAGGTAATGGTTGTTGCTGATATTGCTGCACAGGTGGTTGTTGTTGGAATTGAGGCTGTACTTGCATCATAGGTTGTGCTGCTGCCATCCCTGGTCGTTGGTTTAACTGTTTAGTTGGGTCGACATCGTCTTGATAAATCATGTAGCCGACTTCGTTAAACTCGTTGCCATTGCGAGATAGGCCTTTCTTAATGGAGCAAACGCCGATAGCGCCAGGGACTAGGTTCCAGTTCATTTGGAGAGGTTCCTTGTGTTTCTTCTGGCCGATTGCGCCGAAGAAGGCTGATAACATCCCCTCTGTGCGTGAGTGTAAGAATAGGTTGTGGGTCAACTTCTTGGTTTGTCCATCATTTGTTGCGATTTCCAAGGTCAGGACTGCCTTGTTGCAGGCAGGTAATTTACCTGGGTTTTGAGGGTTAGGGGTGTGTCGGCCGCGTTCAAACTTTTCAACTTTGAACCAATACTCGCCTGGCTCTAGGATAACGAATTCGCTGTCCTGGGTAATTTGGTCGTTCCAATCTAATTCACGCTCGAAGTTGTTGTATTGTTCTGTCATTTTTATTTCCTCCTGTTATTAAGCTAAGATAGTGACATTTTCGTGGTCTTTTAATTGTTCTTTGAGATAGTTAGCAATGTTTTGAATTGCTTCTAAGCGCCATGCTCCGCCATCTGCCTCGAATAAACCTAGCTCGCCTTGCTTATTCATGCGGAAAACGAATAAGCTAGCTGGTTGTTCTACTTCCAAGAAAGTCCGTCGAGGCTTCAAGTTAACTGGATTAGGAACTACGGCTTTTGTTAAGCTGGCAGCGCCATTCTTAATTGTCGTGATTTGAGACACGCCATTGTCGGTCGTTTCGCTTCCTGATTCAACTTTTACTTTAGAGGTGAATTCAAGGAGCAGGTTACGGTCGTTCGCATCTTCATACTTAGATTGCAGTTCAATGTTGAATGTCTCTTGATCCATGTAATAGTCCAGTGTAAGGTTTGGAATCAAGCCAATTGCAGATACCTCAACAAGATGAGCTCGTTTTTTATACATGCATTCATCTTCTGCATAAACATTAACCAGGCGAGGCCCCGCGACTTGAACAATTAGATTTTGCTCGCTGAGTTCATTGAGCCCTGATTTGATATAGTCTACCAAACCAGTCAATGTGCTAAGCTCCATTGTTTTAGGTAGGTAAACCGGCGACTCCAATGGTTTCATGTTATAGCGATTTCCGTCGTACCACTCATCGCCTGCGTCATCTACTAAAATAGGTTCAGCATCTCTTGATAAGTCAACTGCGTATTCTAAAGCTTCTTTAATATTTTCTGACATGATTTTTACTTCCTTTCTTAGTTAGAGGCACGTTTTTTATTAAAGTCTACGATTGTTGAATTTTCCGCCTTATCCTCGATTAACTCGCCGGTGTCGGTCCGAAGGTAACCGTCATTATCGAAGAAAGTTTGGCCCTTCGCTCCACTTTGAAGTTCATTAGCGTATATTTCACCTGTTTTCCAATCTTTCTCAGCCATGATCATCGTAGATACATTGGTCTGCGCTGCCAGGCTAGGCTTGATATTAGCTTCCGTTGTGATGAGTGAGCGGTCTTCGTTAGGCGAAAAGGTTAAGGTGATGACAAGCTTTCGTTTTTCTTTAGGGCTAGTATTTGGGTCCATGATGTTATCTAAAACTTTTTCTAATTCGGAGTTTATCTTCTCCTGAATACCTCCGTTTGCTAACTGAGATAGATTTAAGTTGATTTGGCTCATTACACTTCCTCCTAAAATGGTAATTTTCTATCTTTCTTGATGTGTTCAAATACTTGGTCCCATGCTGCTACTAAGACACCTTCGATAAAGCCAGGGTCATAATTAGCAATCGGCGTCCCCAATGGGTAGAAGCCTTTTTCAGCCACCGCACGTTCAATCTCTTGAGAGGTTACTGCATTAGCTCTCATTAGATCTCGGAGAGCATCTGGGATGCCTTCGCCAAAGAGTGCTGTTTGCTCTGCTTCGTGAGCCTCGGCCACTGCTTGAGCTAATACAGGTTCCGCAGTAGGAGCTTGCATAGGTACTGGTTGTGGTTGAGCGACAGGCGGTGTTTGTTGCACTACTTGTACAGTTTGTGCTGGCTTAGGAGCCGGTTGTACAGGCGTTGGATTTGACTGTGGCGATTGCGCTTGACGTTCGAAGATGTGGGCGATTGAACCATATGCCAAAGGGACTTCGAATGGTAATCCGTGGCGGTTCTTAGCATCCCACGCTGGATGGTGCTCAGTGTACATGACCCTGGTCCCACCTTGGGCCTTATGCTTCTTGCCTTTGTCGTCAGAAGCCACAACATGCGTTTTGTAGTTACAGAATAGAAGTAAGTCGCACCATTCTTTCACTAACGGCGCTGTTTGAGAGGTGGTCTTCTTACCTAGTTTCAATTCCCAGCGATCATAGGCTCCCATTTCATCTGGCTGCTCAAATTTTTTAATTTGGGCATGCGCTGTTAAAACCACGTTCACACCGATGTCTACTAACTCCTGAAGCCGATTCAGCAAGCGACCAAACTCTTCTGATACATAGGTGTAGCCATTGCCGTAACCGAAGTCTTCAATCCCTTTCTTGTTATGGCTAGCGCAGATGTGCTCGATGCAAAGACGCTCTGCCCAGTCGATTGTATCGATAACTAGTGACCTACAAACTGTCGGATTACTTTTGACAAAAGCAATCTGATTCATTAACATTGTCCAGCTTGTTGGCTTATCCAATCGTGCCACATCCATGTTGCCTGTGGACCCTTCTGTATCGATGAAGAGAGGCTCTGGAAACTGACTTGCTAATTTTGATTTACCGACCCCTTCGGGACCGTAGATAACTGTCTTCTGGGCTCTAGCTTGAACTCCTCTTGTAATATTCATTGTCATTCCCCTTTCTAAAATTTACCGGCTTCCCACTTAGGTGTAGGTGGGGCAGCAGGTGCTGATTCCGAATTCTTAACATATCCATCTTCGATGATGATAGAGCACTCATCGCCAGTGGATACTCTTGTTGCGATGGCTTGAAGACCCTCTTGTTCGAGCCATGCGCCAAACTCATTGAGCGTCTGCATATCCATCTGTTCGAGCTTGTCGATTAGGACGAAACCACATTCTGGTTTCAGCTTACGGACAATAGCGGTTGATACCATGAGTTGCTGAGAACCTGACATGTTATCCCAACGTTGTCCGTTGTAAAGTAACTCGCCATCTTCAACCGAGAGGCCTTTTAGCGGTAGGTCTGCGTTTTGCAATAGATCCATACGTTGTTTGCGAAGCGATTCAATCTCTGTGGTCAAGCTACTGTATTGCGTGCGATACTCTGCGGCATCCTGTTCGGCTTTCTCTCTGTCCAGGTTAGCTCGGACTTTAATGTTGATAGCTTCAATATTTGCGATGGACTCTTCGAGTTCCTCGGTTGATTCATCTTGGAGTTGCTCGGATGTCTTCTGCGCCACGTCGTAATCTCGTAGGACGTTTTGGTATTGTTCTTTGAGATTAGCTAAGGTAGCTTCTTGCCGCTCAATTTCTGCCATCAATTGAGTAGCTTGGCGATGAAGCTGGTCGGTCATATCACGCTTACGTTGATTCTCGCCGTTCTTGGCCAGAATATCTTGTTGTTGCGTGATGAGGTCCGTAATAGAAACTAAGGTCTTCGGAGCCTCCGGATAGAACGGCTGCTCTTTCGCAAACTTTTCTTTTTGGTCGGCTATTTGACCAATTGACCGTCTCATGTTGTATTTTTCTTTTTCTTGGCATTCTAACTCGTACAATTGTTGGCCAACTCCAATGATTTCGAGCAAGGTGTTAGCCTTCTCCTTATCGCTAGAGTTAATGAACTTAGGCAGATTGATAGCCAGTTCTTCGACAAAGCTATCCAATAAGTTTTGACCTGCTTTGTTGCCAGTTGGGTCTGTCACCTTCAGGTCGCTGTTCTTTCCTTTTCGCTCAACGATAAGTCCGTTCGATAGCTTAAGGTTAATTGTTGGTGGAACTACTGACCCCTCACGTTGCGCTTTGCTAGGACGGTATTTGTTGCCGCCAAGGGCCCAAGCGATTGAGTCTAAAATACTCGTTTTACCATTGTTGTTATTACCACCGATAATTGTTAATCCATTTGGACTAGGCTCAATGTGTACGGATTTAACGCGCTTTACATTTTCGGTAGTGAGTGATGCAATTTTAATTGTCATTAGACTTCCTCCCCAGCTAATCGGAACACACGACGCTCGACTTTGATTTCTTCAACTTCGCAAGACATTTGGCTAATAGCGAAATCGATGCAGGTCGTCACGATATCATTCAATGTACGGTCGGTCTCGTTTGCAATGAAGCACAATTTTTCGTAGGCTTCACGTTCAATGCGGACCCGTGGGTACTTGGCTGTAGTGTATTCTCCGACATAAATTCTTTCTTCTTTTTTTACACATTTCATGTTACAATCTCCTTATCTATGGGTGACCTTTATAAGGTCTTCTCTAATAGTCTCGCGAACTCCACGATGTCCTTAATATGCGTGTGTTCGCGGGACTTTTTGTATTCTTCAACAGAATGCTCCAACTGCTCTAGCGCCGTCTCATGTCGTTTCTCTCGGATGCAGGTCATAATTAAACCTTCCTCTGTGTAACGATAGTCGTACACGCTATAGCCGTTTGGCACCTGCTTAATCGCGTTCAATTTTGCGAAACGTGGCAAATCATCATAATGCACTATTTTTTCATCCCTTCTTCATACAGTCCTGTTGCAATACCACCAATTATCATTGCGATGATGATGACTCCATTAGCCACTGGATCTCCACCTGGCTGACAGCCGTTGCACCACCACGCCCAGATAGCGGTGAAGAAGCACATGATATACAAGAAGATACAGGCATATATATGTATGTTTCTCATTGATAATTTCATTCCGGTGCTCCTCCCGCTACTGCATGGAACGCTAGCTTGTTTACTTTTCCTGATAGCACCAAGAAATTCTTCTCTTTCAAGTCTTTGTTAATTTGGCGTACTAGCTTGTAAGCGTGGCTTTTGCTGCATCCGAGCAAGTCAGCCACTTCTTGCACTGTGTAATTTTGGCTTTTGACTACTGTTGACATTGTGATTCCTCCTCTTTCTTCTGAAGTTTAAGATTCTTGCTAAATGTTTTAGGTTTCTTGCTAAGTTGCGATTCCTCTATCCCCTCCAGCCTACCTAGGTGGTAGAATGACGATGACTGTACCCTCATTCGGGAATCTTAGTCGGTGGGAGGTGAGTTAAGTGTCAAATGAAATTCCAACACCTCCAGAGGCCCTATATCGTCATAGTCAAACCTCCCAGAAATTAGCAGAGGTTGTGAGCCGACTTAATGAGAAAATGGGCCCGATTTTGTTGCAGTATCGATGGCATTGGCGAATAGTACATATAAACTAAATCGATTCGGTTCTATCTTCGCTAATCTTCCCGCTACCAGCCGATTTCTCTCTCTTCTCGACGGCGAGGCCCTTCCCGAATATTCTGACGATCTTATAAATGCGGTCATTCTTGAGACCGAAGAGTATTGTCAAGGACTGCCAGATATAGAGGATTATGGAAATGACAGTGAAGCCCAAGAAGCAGAGAATCTTATAGAAAAAGTTTTTAATGATATTCAAAATGTTACCCCCTTTGATGTTGTTAAATCTTATGTCTATAAAATACCTGAACCAGTCCTAAAGTATGCTGGAACCATACTTTGCTATGCATTGGTTTCCAAAATCTATCAACTTTGTACTGGTCATGTAGAGTACGATGCGATGTTAATTGGTGTGCGAGTGATACTCACAGCAATTGACTTGATATTCAACTAGCCTTTAGTTTTAACGAGAAGCGTCACATTGAGGCGAGTGAAGTCATCTGCTCCACTTTTCTCGATACTGTACTTCTCAACTCCATCCAACGGCAGGCCATTCAAAATTAGTCTGTCGTTTTCTTTTAGCTCCAATTCGTTCATTGGTGCTCCCTCCTGTGTTTATCTTTTTTCTACTCTTGAATCAAAAAAAATTCGCTGATGCTGTCACCGTATGTGGCGATGAGCTTCCGCACTTCTTCAATACTAAAGTCTGCTCCTGTTCCGTTGAGTCGATGACTGAGTGTCGAATCGCTAAGAGATAGTAGTTCGATAATGTCCTTCCGACTCACGTCATTGACTAGCATCCAGGCCATGAAGCCTTTGTAAGGTGGTCGTTTTCTAACCGTTGCCATTACTTAATCCTCCTCTCTCGGTTTATCTTGTTTCAACCGTAACCATATAATACACCTTTGAATTTTCAGTGTCAACAAAAAAAGCGAAAAAAGATAAACTTTTTTAGTTTTTCTGTTGTTCCTTTCGCAACGTAGCGGTATAATGAGGTTACATAATATGAAGGAAGGCGTGAGAGCAATGAGCTTCGCAACTATAATCAAAGGGTTAAGACTGGAGCTAGGACTTAGCCAGGAAGAATTCGCAGAGCGGATGAACCGCTTCGCCTCGTCCTCTGATACTGATTACCCGGACGGGTTTAATAAGACAAACATTTCTAAGTGGGAGAATGGAAAAGCAGAGCCTCGGATGGATACAGTCCGACTTATTGCCGCCACATTTGGCGTATCACCTAATACTCTTATAGGGATATCAGACCACCCCACCAACCTCATCAAAGTAGACCGAACATCGATTGTCCGGGTTCCCATCCTAGGAACCATCAAATGCGGCCAACCAATCCTAGCAGAGGATAACATCACCGGTTACCGTGAGGAACTATCGGACCGTTTACCGTCTGGGAATCTTTTCTACTTGAAGTCCCAAGGTGATTCAATGGTTCCTACTATCCCAGAGGGGAGTCTGGTACTCATTCGTGAGCAGCCAACAGTTGAGTATGGCGAAGTAGCGGCGGTGCTCGTTAACGGTGACACTGAGGCAACACTAAAGAGGGTTAAGAAACAAGGTGACATCGTCATGTTGATTGCTGACAATCCGGACTATCCGCCTTATATCATTACCGACGACAACCCCGCACGGATCATCGGAAAGGCCGTTCAGGTGAGTGTGGATTTGTAGAGGAGAAACTAGCGGGGATTGATTGACAAACCTAAAAAATAGTACTATACTACGGTTAATCTTTGAAGGGCAGAGGTTCTGCCAACCGAAAGACCGTAGATGTTAGTATCTGCGGTCTTTTGTGCTTTATGTATTTTGACTAAAGTACCCAAATCTGATAATATATATGTAGAGTCTTTAGGACTATTTATCAGATATTGCCTATAGGGCTAGGGCGGGTACTTTGTATCCGTCCATTTTTGTATAAACAGAGGAAAATAAACTAATCCCTACGTGACGACGTTTTTATAAGCACCGTAATTTACTTGGAAAAGAAAAGCTGGTGATTTAAAACAGTTGGAATTCCAATCGGTTAGAAAAAAATAAAAGCCCCACCCCTGAACTTTGGCGAGCCAGGGTGGAGCTACCACAAAACACCCACAATGGGGCTATTTGCTATGCCCTTATTGTACCACAACGAAGGAGGTACTACAATGAGCGTAAGACAGGATAAAGCCAGGAAGACCTGGATGGCCAAGGTTAGCTATATGGACGACCTTGGCGTAAGACGCTATAAGACAAAGCGGGGCTTTAAGACCAAACGAGAGGCCATGGCATTCGAACAAGAATATAAGAAGAAGGTATCTGGCGCTTCTGATATGACCTTCGAGTCTTTCGTCGAACTTTACCTGGAAGACTGCTCTCATCGATTGAAGCCAGTCACCATGCTAAACAAGCGTAAGATAATCTATCGGCTGATGGTCCCATTTTTCGGACATCAATCCATGCTTGATATAGATGCTAAGACAGTCAGACGCTGGCAAAACTGGCTTATGAATCAACCAACTAACCGAGGCGAAAAGATAGCCCAGACCACCTTAAGGACAGTCAATGCCAACCTATCCGCTATCTTTAACTATGCACTCAAATTCCATGGCATAAAAAATAACCCTGTCAGAGTGGCAGGGACTATTGGTAAGAGCACCAGGAACGGTGAGGTAGCATTCTGGACCAAGGACCAATTCGATACCTTCCTATCCACCGTAGAGGACAATATCTACTACCAGCTGGCGTTCTCTCTTTTATTTTATTCCGGCATGCGGATTGGAGAGCTGCAGGCCTTGACCTTATCGGACTTCGACCAGGAATCAAAGACTGTCAGCATATCTAAGACCTATGTTAAGATTGACGGCGTCGATATGATCACCGAGCCAAAGACGCCTAAATCTAATCGCATCATTACCTTGCCCCCTTCAATATTCGAACTACTGAATGACTACACCTCTAAATTGCCCTATTACAAGCCTACAGAGCGATTATTTACCCTAGGGGTATATAGTTATGGTAAGACGCTTAGAACGGGAGCAGACAAGGCTGGGCTACCAAGGATTAGGGTCCACGACCTTCGCCATAGTCACGCCTCTATGCTGATTGAATTAGGCGTCTCACCTTTGGCCATTAGTGAGAGATTAGGCCACGAGCGAGTGGATACTACCCTCAATATTTATAGCCACCTATACCCTAGCCGTCATGGCGATATAGCTGATAAATTGGAAGGGGTCATTCGGGGGTCACAAGAAAACTAGAACACCGTTTTGACGGTGTTTTTTGGCATAATTATTGGTTATACCATAAATGCCGAATAAATAGCATTGGCTATTTTACGTTATTCCTATTATTCATATTGCGCAAAAAAAGACTCCGTTCTGGCCTCTTTCTGAATTTTAGGGGGCAGAAGTAAAAATTAAAAAGACCTCCACTGGGTTCCAATGATCAGACTCTTTAATTTCTTTGGCTTCTACCCAGCCTTTATCGATTATTTTATAGTCGTTGTCATACTTGATTATACCGTCCCAGTTGAGTTCTTCTCGGCCATCATCATATGACCGCGGCGGTTCATAGCCACCATCGACTGCCATTTGATAAATGGGCCTACCGGTTAACTGGGGTGTTGCTGCCTTCGAAGAAGGCCCATTCCTTAAAACATTCACCTGCGTGATAGCGAGCGTGGTCTCCTTTGGACCATGAGTCCCAGTCCATGGCTGTGTAGCCTACATGTTTGAGTGCCATCCCGACGTTGACCCATTCTTGATAGGAGCATAGTGCAGGGTCGACATATTCGAGTAGCTCAGTTAATTTAATTTCTGACAAGGTATCACCTTCTTTCTCTGTGTGATATAATGTGATTAAAAATACACGTATAAGGATGTGTCTTGTATGGATTCAAATCTCCCACAACTTCCAATCTCTTCAGAGACAGGCGATGCGTTAGCCAAACCTATTGCTGAATCAGTTGGGAATGCAGGAAAAGATATCGTTGAAGCAATATTCCATTATTTTTTAGATCCACTTAGAAAATTTAATATTCAACGAAATTTTAACCTTGAGAAGTTTCAAGAGGACCTCTATAAAAACTTTAATGATATACCAGAGGCAAATCGCGATGATTCTAAAATCAATCTGACGATTAAGGCGATTGAGGATTTAAGATACCAGATAAACGAAGAAGAAATTCGTGATATGTTCACCACGCTGATTACTTCCACCTTAGATAATCGGAAAAATAGTAAAGTGCTGCCGATATTTAGTACAATCATTTCGAATATGACTTCTTCAGAAGCAAAACTTCTGAAGGTACTATACACAAATAAATTGTCACTAACTCCATACGTAGAACTGACAATAGTTAATAAAATTTCGGGTGTTACCAACGCCCCTGGTCTCGCGCTTTTATTACTAGATGAATCGAATACTCAAGGAGCGGAATTAGATTTATCCCTTCTTGAATCAGAAAATCTAATCAAGCACACCACTGACTCATCTTTAAGTTCCGAGTACTTTGTTAGTCGGTATGAAACAGGTGAAAGAATCTTATCTCAAATAGTTGATCAGAATCCTGATGTCTCATCTTTGAAAATAAACGCAGATCAAGAGATAAGATTCGTTCGGAGTATTTACGAGTTAACTCCCATTGGGAAAGTTTTTTGTGATATAGTCTTTGAGCAATAAAAGCTTCTCGTCTAGCCTATCTTCCATCTTACCCAGTTCTATCGCTAGGTAATATGAGTAAAAATATAGGATTACCAGGTTGATGATTACTGATACTAATAACATAATTCTCACCCCTCATAACTAGCGACATCGACACCACGAGGAACACGCCAGTTGTTGGCTGCAATCCGGTCAATCAGTCGCTTAGCATTATCGAATTTCCAGATGCCTACGTTGCGGAATCCGTACCGCTCTAGGCATCTTATTTGTTTTGGTGTAGCTAGGCCTTCGCTTCGTCTCTTGTCGAGGCGATCAAGGATAAGCTTGGCTTTACCGGCATTTTCTACTTCATCTGGGAAGATACCGGATTTCTCTAGTGCCTTCAGTTGTTTTTCAGACGGTGGACCAGCTTCCCAGCCAAAGGCGGGAACATAATTGGCCAAGTCTTCTGCTTGGATACTCATTTCGAACTGGAGCGGGTCGACCAAGGACCGCTTACGTTTACGCATCTCAGATAATTTCTTAGCAAGTGCTTCTTCACGTTCTGCGACTGCATCCTTAACTGCTACTTCTTCTAAGTCCATGATGTCCAGGGCCACGTTAGCTGCTTCTTCTGAACGTTTAGTCATCGCTTTAGCAACGGCTTCGTCGGTTGCAATAATACTTGCTGGCCGGCATAAATCGTGACGTTCTGTGTGCCACAGGAAGTCTAGTAACAGTAACTCTTCTTTTCCTGGAAATAACCGAGTGCCACGCCCTACCATTTGGCTATAGAGGGCTCTAACCTTTGTCGATCTGAGGACCACAACACAGTCATCCTCTTTTCTAAAGTTTAAGATTCTTGTTATATGTTTTAGGTTTCTTGCTGAATTTCGATTTCTATATATCCCCCCACCAGCCGAACTGTTAGAATAACGATGACTGTACCCTCATTCGGGAATCTTAGTCGGTGGGAGGTGATAATAATGTCAGATGAAAACATTAACCTATCAGAATCTGTGTATCGTCTTAACCAACTTACTAAAGAGATAACAGATTCTATGGTTCGGATTAGTAAGATTGCAGAGCCTATCTACCAAAAACAAAATGAAATTTTCGATAGATTTTACGAAGCTTCACGAGTAATTGCAACTGCATCTGAACGCTTATACGAGGCAGCTCAACCGTCACTATACTTAGTTGGAAAAATGTCTCTTGAGATAAATGAAAAATTGAACGGTATCAGCAGCATCCTCGCTAATCTCCCCAACACTGAGAAATTTCTGTCTGTCTTCAACAGTGAAATCGAGCCCGAGCTGTTTTATAATCTCGCGAGCAACGTCGTGCTTGAAGTTGAAGAAAATTATCAAAACCATACATACATAGATGAAAATGAAAACGACGCTTATAAGGAAGAATCTGAAAAGCTTATTGAGAAATTTTTTGATGATATTGACGATGGCGTGTCTCCTTCTGTAATTAAGTCATATATTGAAAAGGTTCCGGAGGCAATCCGAACGTACATTGCCGATATGTTGATTAATATCGTTCTAGGAGTACTTTGGTATTTTGCTAGCGGTCAAATTGAGTCAGACCCAGTAAAAGCCATTTTAGGCCCTGTTATATTCGGCATAAAGTTACTTCTTGGTAGAGATTAACCTTATCCTTGGTTGGCCTTCATGGAGATATTTCTTAGCATTGATTTCGGCTAACTCAGTAGTGACATCTACTTTGAAGCTAATTGGTTCCACATGTTTCTCAATCCTTTCCAACTTATCGCTGATGATTTTAATTTCTGCGAGGAGTTCTTTTAGTACTTATTTCATGATTCACCCGCCTTTTCTATAGAAAATATTCTGAGTTTAGGTTCCGTTCTTGTTGACATCGAACGGAAATTTTTCTCTTTATTTTTTGGTAAGCTCTTAGGAGTTGATACGGATGTCTTTAGTAGAACGAATAAAAAGCCTTGCTGTCAGCAAAAAGATGACCTTTGCAGAATTGGAACGAGCGCTTGGTCTGGCTAACAGCTCTATTAGAAAATGGGATGCCTCATCCCCATCCAGCGAACGTCTTCAAAAAGTTGCTGACCACTTCCAGGTCAGTACTGACTATTTGCTAGGACGAACAGAAACGCCATACTATGCTCTTAAGGAAAAAGACGAACCATCTATCCAGGCAGACCTTGAACGCTTGATAGAAGAGCTGGATGGCTTCAAATACTCAAAGAAAATGGCAGAGTTTAGTGAGGAACCCAAAGAGCTACTAATTGCATCATTAGAACAGGCTGTACGTATTGCTAAAATGAAGCTAAACGTAAGTATACGCCTAAGAAATATCGAGATTGATCATGATTGGCGTTAAAACGCTTTATTAGATCCTTGAAGTCGAGAACTCTATTTAAGATTGATGAGTCCAAGGGAATTTACATATTAGAAACTGACTTGGGAGAAGTCATGGGCTATTACACCAGAGTCAGACGAATTAAATTGATTGTTCTTAATCGAAACCTGTGCTCCCATAAACACCGCTTTACTTGCGCGCATGAATTGGGACGCGCTCTGCTCCACCCAGATGAGAAGGCGCCAAGGCTGTCCACATTAAGTCTGACATCCAAACTCAAGATTGAACGAGAGGCTAATGAATTCGCCACACACTTATTGATTGATGATAGCCACAAAGAATACTCAATCGAAACCGTTGGCGGTGTACTGAAGTACTATGGACTTCCAACTGGGATGGAGCGATTTATACATAAGGAGGTAAATATCAATGTTTAATTCACTTGCTGATGGAGACCCAGGTCCTGACCACGGGACCTACCTAGATCGGCTTGCTACGCTTTATGAGAACAGAGGTTATGAAGTTCTACCAGAGTTGCCTGACGAGGAAGGGGCTAGATACGTCATCGAAAACGCAAGTTCCTTCCCTGCTGTGCTTGTTCCTAAGGTATACATGAAGGCACAAGTGGATGATCACACCCCTTTGATGTTTGGAGAGGTGGTACTGCTTTGGTGGCTAACAAGTCGTAAGAATATCTTCCCATACCCTCTTTATTATCAAAGGAAGTATGGCCTGAACGCCGAAGTCAGTCGACGTCGGCTCATAGAGCGAGGATACTTATCAGAGGATAACTCTTTGACTGATGCCGGTCGCACCATTATCGATAGCCACCAAGACATTGTGAGGAAGCATAAATCCGTCATGCTAGTTGGTAGGGATGGAACGATTGAATATATCTACAGAGATTAGTGGAAAATAAAAAAACGTCCTGAAGTAAACTGCACCCCATAAGTTGGACAATAAAAATCCAACTTATGGGGTGCAGTTCAAAGACTTGGCTCTTATTTTTATCGTTCATCATGCCCATCTAACAGGTCCAATATATAAGAAAAGACACCGGTAAACCGATGTCTCGACGGGTATATCATAACAAACGGTTGGGCGGCGTATCCAACATCTCAGTTACCTCTAAGAGGTGCGTCAGGTGCCTTTCTGACCTCGTTGTTATTCTACACTATTATTTTACCACTCTCGAAGAAGGGCTGTCAAGCCTTCGAATGCGGCCACTTCGTTGCATACTTTCTAGCTTGTCGTCTGTGACCTCATAGAGAGAAGCAACATAGTAGTGACCTTCCTTTTTGGCAAGTTTGACTGCTAGTAGGATATTGTCCCGATAGCACTTGATGCACTCAAAACTTGGTTGGTCCACTCGCCTATTGCGCCCGACAAAATCTGGATGGGCAATCATCTCTGGAATACGAGTCACATAATCTAGACAATTGGCATGATGATGCTTATGCATATGCTTACGTAGGGCCTTTTCGGACACTGTCAGGGTTTTAGAACTAGGCTCTAGCTGCGCCATCGCTAAAATAGAATCGGGTATTTTAAGTTGATAATCCATGCTATCGCTCCTTAATTAAGCCTATTATATCATAAAGATTACCTTCAAACATTGCGAGTTTAGCGAAAGCAAGACACAGTAAAAGGCACCGCGTCAGCAGTGCCCCATAACTTTTATAAGTCGATTTCTACTTGGTAGCCGTCTTGAATCAGAAGATAGTTGGCGCCTGCTTGCTTAGCCTGAGCTAGCTGCCTTGCATTGTCCCTCAAGACGCTGTCAAGGGTACACCAAGTGTCATCTACCCTTTGTTCAATGGCATTGGCATGTGCTTTGATATCGGCAAAGTGCTTTCTAATATAATCCTCACTCATGATTAGGCAATAATACTTAATCTAGCTAAGTTCGTCTGCTTCAAAGTCCTTGGCCCAATCAAAAGGGATATAGCAGCCTTCTACTATCAAATTCTGCCCATTCTCAATGGCTGTTTTAATCATCTCCCGCACAATCGGCCAGAGAAATTCGGTCAAGGTCTGATCATCCGTCATGGCATGATGGGGACTATGCCCACTCCGAATCAAGCCCATTTTGAGATGGTCGATGGATAGGTAGGGATAATGATATTTTTCCAATAGTCTCTGCGCGAGTAGTGTTTTTCCTGTATGAGACGCCCCCGTAATTAAGATAATCATACTCTTTCCTTCCTCTCAAATTCTATAGCAGAAGAGGCAGAGACGCTCCGTCTCTACCCCTTTAAAAGTCTAGTTTTCTTCGTTTTCTTCGTCACCAAATTCTTCTTCTTCGAAGTCTTGGTAGTCAAAATCAGCTGCCAGTGTGCGCTCTGCATCTAGTGTCAGCAGCACCCAACGAATACGGCCATTTTCAATTTGCGTGGTGGTCAGGACATAGTCGTTAACCCGCACCGACAAACGCTCATCATCATCTGGCACATAGCCGATAATTTGAATCATGAGGCCGGCAATGGTTTCCACGTCCTCTGATCGCACAGACTCATTGAAGGTCGCATTAAACTTATCTAGGGTAACCCCGCCGTCAACTTCCCAGTGGGTATCGTCAATAGCCTGGAAGGACTCGCTATTGATGTCGGACTCGTCTTCGATTTCCCCGACAATTTCTTCAATTAAGTCTTCTAGGGTGACAATCCCTTCGACACCGCCATATTCATCCTTAAGGATGGCCAAATGGGTTTGTTCGCGACGGAACTCTAAGAGTAGGTCATCTGTGTAGATGGTATCGGGCACAAACATTGGCTCATTGGCAATCTCACGTAAGTCTAAGTTATCAAATCCATGTTGGCGTGAGGCGCGCAAGAGGTTTTTAACGTGAATCACGCCGATCACATTGTCCTTATCACCTTCATAGAGTGGAATCCGCGAGAAAGGACTATCTAATAAGGCATTGATATTTTCTTCTAGCGGATCTTCAATATCAATCATCTGGGTGTCTGTCCGAGGCACCATGACCTCACGGGCCAACTTGCTATCAAGCGATAGCACACCCTGCATCATAGCAAACTCATCCGTGTCAATGGCCCCATCGTTGCGGCTGTTGGCCAAGAGAGCCTTCATCTCACTACGGGTGAACTTTTCTTCTTCTTTGGTAAAATCAATTGGCGTCAATCGCTTCAAAAGCCCTGTTGAAGCCGTCAGCAAGCCCACAAAAGGCTTGGCTAACCACTGAGTAACAGAGATAAAGCCCGCCGTGCCTAAGGCAATCTCTTCAGGCATCTGAAGGGCGACCTGCTTAGGATATAGTTCCCCTAAAACCAGGGTTAAATAAGATAAAACAAAGGTGACAATCAAAATCGCGACTGCTTTTCCGCCCGGCAAACTTGGCAACCAAGTCATAATTCGATCTGCAAAGGTGGTTGCAGCCGACGCACTAGAGAAGAAGCCTGCTAAGGTGATGGCAACTTGAATAGTAGCCAAAAAGTCGTCCGACTTATCCAACAATTTCATCACGCGTTGGGCTTTGACATTGCCTGATTCCGCCAGTTGGGTCATCTTTTGTTGGTTGAGCGAGACGAAGGCAATCTCTGATGCCGAGAAAATCGCATTAATAAAGGTCAGTACTAAGATTAATAAGATTTGTGTACTTAAATTCCCCGAGGGGTCCATTGTCGTCAATCTCCTTTTGCTTTTACAATATAATGTTAACTTTAATAATAGGTAAAAATGGTTCAAATTGCAAGAGCTAGGGACCAATAATACGTTTTCTTTTAGATATTTTTAATATTATATGAGATATCCATGAGAAAATATTGTGTTTTGCCCTTATTTTTGATACACTATATGAGATTAGGCCCCATTTTAGGGGGCAAAAGTTCCCCGGAAAGGAGTGCCGCTATGATTGAACAACTAGTCGTCCCCAAACAGCAGATTACCTATCTAACCGAAGCCGATAACTGCGCAAGCGCCTTGGATTTATTAGAAGATCAGGGACTACGCTGTGTGCCCGTCCTAGACGCCACCCAGACCCTCTACCGCGGTAATCTCTATCGCTATCACATCTATCAATATGCCTATCATCACCCTGATGAAGATTTGAGTTGCCTGCCGGTCACTCACTTCCTCAAAAACACGACTCGCGTAGTGCACGAGCAGGACTCCTTCTATCATATGGTCTTTACCCTCAATGACCTACCTTACGTAGCTGTTCTGGACCGTGACAATCGCTTTAGCGGTATTATTCGCCATAACACCATGTTGCAGTGGCTAGCTCAAGCCTGGGCCATGCCGAATGCAGGCTTTGCCCTATCAGTCGAGACCCTAGGTAGTCGTGGAGAACTGGCTCAAGTCAGCAAGTTAATCAATCGCTTTAGCGACATTATCTCTGCTACCACCCTGGAGAAAACCGATATGGATACCAAGGGCCAAATCCTCTATGCTCTGCCAAGCAGTCTAGACCCCGTTGAGTTTAACCAATTGGTCAAGCAATTAGAGCGACGGGGCTACCGCATTCGAAGCTACCGTATACATTAAGTAAGGTTGGAGTTAACTCCAACCTTTTTCTATAAGAAAAGAGCTCGATTAGTCAGCTATCGAGCTCTCTTTTTGTTCTAAGTTACTTTCCCTTTTGGCTAGCCAGGCGGCCATATCCTCAGGTAGAGGGGCCGATAGCACTAGGCGCTGGCCAGTGAAGGGCTGGGTGAAACGTAGTTCACCGCAGTGTAGGGCCTGGCGACTAAGCTCTTCCAAATGCGGGCCACCATAAAGGTCATCTCCAACTAGCACCCCACCTGCATCTTGCATATGGACCCGAATCTGGTGAGTACGTCCGGTATGAAGCCGAAGCTTGAGTAGACTGCTATCAGCAAAACCTTGCTTAAGCCAATATTCGGTGACTGCCCGCTGGCCACTTTCATGGACCCGTCGCGTGATAATTGAATCTTCTGTGCGCGCAATAGGGCAATCAATGACGCCGTGAGCCGGCCAGTCTGATTTTGTTGAAATGGCCAAATAATACTTCTCAACTTGTCCACCTTGGACCTGCTTATCCAACATGGCGTGAGCCAAACGGTGCTTAGCTATCAACATAAGGCCGGTGGTCTGGCGGTCCAAACGGGTGACAATATGGATGACCTGGTCTGCGTAGCCTTGGCGCTGATAATAGCCTTTAACCCGATTGGCCATGGCGGAATCTGGAATCCGTTTGGAAGGGATAGAGACTACGTCAGTCGGCTTATTGACAATCAGTAGGTCCCGATCTTCGTAGATGACCTGGATGGGAACATGTGAAGGCGGCACCGTCTCATGTGTGCCCTCGTCGGCCGCCACCAAGGTCAGGACATCGCCTGCTTCTAATTTGGCAAGGACATTGACTTCTTGTCCGTTCAGTAAGATGTTACCGCCTTCGAATTTGACATGTGATACGAACTTGCGAGGGATGCCCAGATGCTTAAGGTAGTCCTTAATCCGTACTGGATGGTCCCCCTCATAGTGCCATTGAAACTGAACCACGCTTATTTCGCCGCCTCATTGATAAAAGCTTCTAGCTCCGCCATCTTACTAGCGTGGTTAACATTGATTCCTGGCTTGCCCCCTTTAACAATAAAGGCATTAGGCACTTTATTCACACCATAGACTTGCATAGCAGATTCGAAGTTACTGTCATTAGCGTGTTTACGCGTATTGTAGTAATAAACGGTCACGCCCTTTTCCTTGGCCAGTTGGTTTAACTTAGGAGAGAAGGCATGGCAGTAAGGACACTCGTCAAAGCCCAGATAGATAATCTTAGCCCCATCTGCCGTTGACAAAATTAAGTCGTTATAATCCTGTTCGCTTATAATCTCCTTAAAGTTGGAATAATTGGAGGCCTTATGGCCCTCGCTCGTATCTAAGGTAATTTGATCTAAACTAGCGTAAAAACTCGCCTTATCAGATTCAGACATGGTCGCGATATTAGTATCTTCAGGAATCTCGACCTTTCTATCAACTTCTGAAACCGGCACATTAGCCACGGAGCTGTTTGAAGGCTGACTCGCCTCTGGTCCTAAATTACAAGCTGCTAGGCTCAAGCTTGTTAGTCCTAAAAGACTGAATTTGATGATTGCTTGTAGGTTAAAACGCATGTGTTTCCCTCTTTTTCTATTTTACTGACTTGTTAGTGTTTGATATTTGCATCCCGTTCCTGCTTATGGCCGATAAAAGAATTCTCTACGCGGTCCCAGAAATGGGTGTGGCGGAAGCTGGCAAACTTAATCCTTGTATCAGCCAACTGGAATTTGACTGACTGGATGCCCTTAGTCTCGCAAGTGAGATGGTCAATCATGAGCATGGTCTGAGCTTCTTCTTGAATTAGCAAGGTTAGGTATTCATCACGCGGAATAATCATAGGTGCACCTAGCGTCCGATAGACCCGATTATTAAGGGCAGCCATCTCTGTTAGTTGCAAGGCGTCTACGCGTGGATGCATGACAGCCCCACCTAGTGACTTGTTAAGGCCGGTGGACCCGGTTGGTGTTGCGATACAGAGACCATCACCACGGAAGGTCGCAAAGAACTTCTCGTTAATCTGAATCTCGGCCACCATGGTGCCAGCCATGGTCCGCAGGGAACATTCATTGAGGGCCAGCCATTCATGAATTTTGCCGTCTTTGCAAGCAGCCTCTACCTTAAGTAAAGGATAGCTAACATGGCCTTGCCCGCCAGAACGAGCCAAACTGTCGACTAACTCGTCTATTTCATGTGGAAGCCAATCAGCATAAAAACCCAAATGGCCGGTGTGAATCCCGATAAAGATGACACAATCCAACCAGTCCTGATAATCGTGGAAGGCCGCTAGGAGCGTGCCATCACCGCCAATGGTAATCAGGTAATCAGGCACCTGGCCAGATTCCACCAATCGGAAGCCTGCAAGCTCCAATTTATCCTTGAGGCTGGCCTCAATTTCTAAGGATTGGGGCTGCTGATTGGTATAAATCATAATTGCTTGTTTCATCCGTCAACCGTCCTTCCTTAGCGTTTGTCGAAGAGCAAGAGGGCTTCACGAATTTCATCGCGAATCTCCGACATCTCTTCGTCCAGGCGAAAGGCTGCCTCCGAGGCGCGCTCTAGCCGTTCTAAGATTTCTTGTGGGTATTCGCCTTGGTATTTGTAGTTGAGCGAGTGCTCAATGGTTGCCCAGAAGTTCATGGCCAAGGTCCGAATCTGCACCTCAACAATGAGTTGCTTGACTTCGCCGGAAGCCAGCTGGACAGGATACTCCAAAACCATATGATAGGAGCGATAACCGCTCGGCTTACGATTTTGAATATAATCGCGAATTAAGAGTACTTTGAAGTCCTGACGATTCTTCAAAATATTGGCCACTTCATAGATATCTTCTACGAACTGACACATAATTCGAACACCGGCAATATCCTGCACCCCTACTAGCACATCTTCTGGCGCAATCTTGCGCACTTCCATCTTCTCTAAGATGCTCTCCCGCGTTTTGACCCGTCCGGTTACAAACTCGATAGGCGCCCGACGATGCTCGATACGAAACTCCTTGCGCAGGTTTTTAAGTTTGAGCTTAAGCTCATCCACTGCCTGCTCATAGGGTGCCAAAAATAATTGCCAATCATCGATAAAATCATCCGCGATCATGCAACCCACCTCCTGATACTCACACCCTTCATTTTATCATATTTGAAGCCCCTTCGGCTACTAGAAACCTAAGCTAATATGCGACTAGATGCCATAGAAAAAGGAGCTAGCTCTCTCAGGCTAACCCCTTAAGTAAAACCTTATTCCTTCCAACCTACTAAGACCGTCACATCAAGTAGGAATTCAGCCGGTAGAGACTCCACTAATTGGCTGGCCTGACTTGCATCTAGGTGCCAAGTCAAAGGTGTCATCGCCACTAAGTCAGCCTTGGCTTGGTCTGTGAGCAGACGCTTTTCCTGTACTAGATAGGTTTGATGATGGCGGTAGTGGCTTTCAAAGACTTGTCGCGTTGCTTGGTTGTCGTAAGTTTGTTTAACCGCCTCTTGCCCTAAGGCCCGGCGGATTTCTGCCAAATATCCGGCATTTGGAATAACCTTGAAGACCCGTCCGCCCGGAGCCAAGACCCGGTCGAATTCCTGATAATTGGAAGGCGACAAGATGGACAATAGGCCATCGATGGTCTGGTCGCCAATAGGTAGCTGGGCCAAGTCCCCTACTAAATTGAGTTGTTGCCCATTAAAATCGGTAGCCAGGGCAATACCTGCCCGCGCCAAATCCACACCAAGTCCAATCCGGTGGTTCGGATCTTGAGCCAAGAGCCAGTCCAAGTGACTCCCTTCGCCCGAACCTGCATCTAGAATACGATAGGGTAAGTCTGATTGTCCTAGGCTGGCTTGATGGTCGCTTACTAATTGGTTTAGCAGGTCCTGCAAGGGAGCGTAATAAGCAGATTCTTGAATAAACCGCCGTCTTGCTTGGAATAGTTGGCGGTCATAATGGTCATCAACTGACTTATTGCTCAAAAAATAGGTACCTTGTTTATGGCTATCTACTCGGTGTCCCTGAGGACAAACCAAACTATAGCCCTCCAGGCTCAAGGCTTGATGGCAGTGATGGCAGCGTAAGCTTAGATGCCCCAAATGCGCTTGGAGCCAGTCCTGGGTCCGGTCTTTCTTGCTTTTTAATTCCGTCATGATAGGCTCCTTCCGCACTATACTATTGCATGATCGTCATTGGACATTATAGCCCTTATCCGCTGAATTTTCAATCGGGCTAGTCAATAACAACAAGAAAGGTTGGCACCCTAAGGTCCCAACCTAATACTAGGCTTATTCGATTCCGCGTTCAGCACGAATGACATCGGCAATGGTATCCACATAGCGGGAAACCTTCTCGTCGGTTGAGGCTTCTGCCATAACCCGTAAGAGAGGCTCAGTCCCACTTGGACGAACCAAGATACGTCCGTCACCGTTCATTTCAGCTTCAACCGCTTCAATCACTGCCTTAACAGCAGGCTCATCCATAACGGTGTGTTTGTCTCGTACGCGAATGTTAACTAGTTTTTGCGGGAAGATGGTCACTTGAGCCGCTAATTCAGACAGGCTCTTACCTGTTTCCTTCATTACGGCTAGGAGTTGAACGGCACTTAAGAGGCCATCCCCAGTTGTATTCAAGTTAAGGAAGACGATGTGGCCAGATTGTTCGCCCCCAAGGACATAACCACCTTCACGCATGGCTTCTACTACGTAACGGTCACCCACTTGGGCTTTCAGTGCGACCATGCCATGTTCTTCAATGGCCTTGTGGAAGCCAATGTTGGACATAACCGTCGATACGATGGTGTCTTTTTCTAGGCGGCCTTTAGATTTAAGGTGTTGGCCACAGATGAACATAATTTTGTCACCGTCAACCAATTCACCATTCTCATCTACTGCAATCAGACGGTCGCCATCTCCATCGAAGGCCAAACCAACCATGGCGCCTTTTTCTTTGACGAAGGCTTGCAGACCTTCTGGATGAGTAGAACCTACGCCATCATTGATGTTAATGCCGTTAGGACGGTCGCCCATGGTGTAGAAGTCGGTCTCCAAATCAGCGAAAAGTTGGTTAACTAGAGGTGCTGTTGCCCCGTTAGCTGCATCGATGCAGACACGAATGCCTTCCAAATCGCCCGAAATAGTCGATTGCAGGAACTGCAAGTATTTGATAGCCCCTTCTGGGAACTCATCGATGGTACCAAGACCGTCTGTACTTGGCCGTGGCAAGGTATCTTCTGGCGCATCAATTAAGGCTTCGATTTCTTCTTCCTGTTGATCAGAAAGTTTGAAACCGTCAGAACCAAAGAATTTAATCCCATTATCCAAGGCTGGGTTGTGGGAAGCAGAAATCATAACCCCTGCTGCCGCATTCTGCGTACGGGTCAGGTAGGCTACTGCTGGCGTCGAGATGACGCCTAATTGCATAACCTCAATCCCTACTGATAAAAGGCCGGCTACTAAAGCTTGTTCTAGTAATTGACCGGAAATCCGGGTGTCGCGTGCCACCAAGACGCGTGGATGCGCCTGTTCTGGTGCATGTTGCATTAAAACGTAACCCCCGCACCGGCCTAGTTTAAAGGCTAACTCCGGTGTTAATTCCGTATTAGCGACGCCGCGAACGCCGTCAGTTCCAAAGTATTTTCCCATTGTGTTTGTTTTCTCCTTCTTATTATGAGCTAATCTAAAGGTGCTCGATGCTTATTCGACACCTTGAGCGCCAGGATTGGCGTTATTGTCTTCTGTCACACCTGGATTGGCGTTGCCACCATTTTGATTGGGGGTTGTTGGGGCTTCTTCCACCGCACTGCTGGAGCTAGCGGCAGGTGTGCTACTGGTAGTATCACTGGTATCCGTTGTAATTGGGGTGACCGTCACAGCAACTGAAACGGGGCCTGAAAGATTGGCGGTGACACCCTCTGGCAGTTCTAACTGACCTTTGAGTGTGGCACTAGAGGTCAAGTTGCTGACGTCTACATTGACCTTAATATTACGGATGTTTTCTAATACTGAAGCCGATCCTTGAAGGGCAATTTGACTAGCATCAACCAGTTGATATTGGTAACGATAGCTATTGGATTCGCCTTGCGCGGCCACCACTAAGTTAACCGTCTTACGCTGTTGTGCGTTAAGCTCAACGTGTGCTTCTACTTCGCTAACATTGGCATTGACGTCCAAGAGTTTGTTGTCAGCATCCACTACCTGGAGTTTGAACTTACCGGTAAAGGTCCGGTTGTGAGCAGTTGTATTGCTGATGCGGATGTAGGCGCGTTTCACCTTATTGATATTTTCCTCATTGCCCGTCAACTCAACTTGACTTGGATTGAGCGTCACATTTCCAACTTCCATACCAGAGGCAATGGTACCTTCTTCGATTTCGTATTCTACTGGTACAGTCAAGGTCTTACGTCTTGCAACCTGGACGACTACCCGCGATGGGTTAATCTGATATTTGACACTGTCTGGCAAGCCTGGAATTTCTAATTTGAGGGTTTGTTGCCCTGTCTCAATACCGGTTAAATCTTCGGTTTGGACAACTAAATTGCCACTAGCTAGGGAAGAGACGATATTCTTAGGACCCGTTAGGGTAACGGTCACGGTTTCTTGCAGTTGGCTGACAAAGATATCATCGTCATGCTTACCTAATTTGACTGGGACGTTGGAGATGGTTTCGGTTGTATCCACACTGACTACTTGTTGCAAATTAGATAGGCTAGTCACTGAGGGGCTACTTGCCTGTACCATACCATAGAGGAAGACCGCAAAAACTAGAGAAGCAATCCGCAAGAACCATTTATTGTCGTACCAACGACTATTCCAAAACTTATTCATGCGGCACCACCTTTCTGCTTGTTAAAGAATGACAAGAGCTCATTAACCAGGCGGTTACGATTAGACTCAGCATTATCGCCTTGGTCGTCTCTACTTAAATATCGTTTTAAGAGCTCCTTGAGCTCCTTAGAATCTACATCCCGGTGCAAATGGTCTCTCATGGCTAAGCTAACCCCACCTGTCTCTTCCGAGACAATCAAGGTCACCGCATCTGTTACTTCTGACAGACCAATAGCCGCCCGATGGCGCGTCCCTAATTCCTTAGGAATGGCCTGACTACCAGATAAAGGCAGATAGCAGGCAGCAGCTGCCACGCGATGGCCCGCGATAATAACGGCCCCATCATGAAGTGGCGTATTGGGGATGAAGATATTAACTAAGAGCTGATGGGAAATAGCTGAATCCATAGGAATCCCTGTTTGGATGTATTCATTCAGACTATTTTCTCGTTCGATGGAAATCAGCGCCCCGATTTTCCGCCGCGACATGTACCAAATACTCTTGTCTAAGTCTTGAATCAATCGAGCAGTCGGATCATGCTCCAATCCCTTTCGTGAGCGAGAACTAACCGTACGGCCAATTGATTCTAGAGCTCTACGCAATTCTGGTTGGAAGAGGATGACCACGGCCACCACACCCCAGGAAATGATTTGTTGTAGCAACCAGTCAATGGTCTGCAGGCCAACAATAGAGGCAATAAATTTTGCGGCCAGAATCATGCCGACCCCTTTTAGCAAGTTCATTGCTCGAGTATTACGTGCATAGAGTAAGACACGATAGATAATATACCAGACAATGGCGATATCTAGGATTCGAACCAAGGGCTTATCCGCTAAGAATTGATTAAACCATTCTAACATCTTCTCCTCACCTTTCTCTTGTATTCGACTTATTATACCATAAGTTGGGCAAGGGAGAAAATTTTTGTATAGATAAGCTCCCAGATAATCTTGTCAACTGAAACTAGCAAGAACACGAGCTACCTGTATGACTATCTATTCTAAAAGAAAAAGACCAGCAACAGCTGATCTTTTCCTCTCGCAACTTAGCGAGCGCCCTTACCAAGCAGGACAATTTGTATGGTTTTAATGAGAATTTTGACATCTAGCCACAAGGACCAGTTATCGATATATTCGGCGTCTAACCGCACGACTTCCTCAAAGTCAGTAATATCACTACGGCCACTTACTTGCCAGAGGCCGGTAATACCGGGTCGTAACTTAAGACGTTTTTTATGGCCAGCAGAATAGGCTTTGAACTCACTCTCAGTCGGTGGCCGGGTGCCGATTAGACTCATGTCACCAATCAGAACATTATAGAACTGCGGCAGCTCATCTAAACTGGTCCGACGAATAAAGCGACCGATCTTGGTGATACGTGGGTCATCTTCTAACTTGAACATGAGACCCTTCATCTGATTGTATTGTTCCAATTCCTTCTTGCGCTCTTCAGCATCAGCGTACATGGAACGGAATTTATAGAACTTAAAGACCCGACCATTACGACCTACACGGTTTTGGGCGAAGATAGCTGGCCCCTTGGATTCTAGCTTAATCAAAGGCACTAGCACTAACCCTATTAAGAAGGTCAGGACAAGGCCAACTAAGGCACCTAGGACGTCCAGTAGTCGCTTAATTACCATCCACTCGTAATCATAGAATTTAGTAGAGAAAGTCAAGACACTAAATTTACCTAACTTGCGAACTCGGCGATCCGAATTGAGAGGAATCTCGAAGGCCGAAATATTAAGGCTTACTATAATTCCCATGGATTGGAAGAGCAAAAGGTAGTCTGAAATCTGCTCATCGAAATCACGGGACAAATTGAGGAAAACCTCATCAACAACATTTTGCCTAGCATAGCATTCCATTTCATCAACCGTGACTAGATGCTTACCTTTAAAAATATCAGGCAAAGCAATTTCTTGAGGAGCATCTAGTAGGGCAATCGCACTAATCTGACCACCCCAACCTTGACTTACCTTAAATCGTTCAGCGATGATATCTAATCGATCGGAAGTAGTAACTAACAGAACCTTACGTGAATATTTGAGAGTTGGATAGAGGTGTTGGTAATAGTACTTAATACTCGAATGAATAGCAAAAACCAAAAGTCCATTCAAAGCGACAAAAACCAGGGATGCAGTCCGAGGAATATAGAAATGACTTTTTGACATAAAGACCATCATGGTAATACCAACAAGAAAATACAAAGAATAGATAATGACTGATTTGAGTTGCTCTAGATAACCCCTATCAAACAAGGAGTTAAACTGGCTTGACACATAAAAAGCCGCTATATGGATCAGCAGCATGGTATTAACATCTTCTATATCAATATGGAATCGAGGTGAACTACTCTGGGTTAAAAATAGGCCTACTAATATGACACCCATCAAGTCAACCATACATATTAAAAATTTTTTCAAATCACGATCTTTCGTGGTCACAACAGGATATCCTCCTTACAGGAAAAGCCAAGGGCTTAGTAACAACATTAACCCATTATAGCACCTCTTACCTAAAAATTCTATGCTTATCACAATGAAAATTGATACTTATTGTTTTTCATCTATAAGATGAAAGAAAGTGCGCAAAATGTTTAGCAATAATATCATAAACTACAAACCCTTTCAACAAGGGGCTAGTCACATTCATCGCACTGACACCAAAAAAAGGCCGGGACTCTTATCCCAGCCTTTGTTATCATTTATCTAGTTCTATTGCCAAACGCTTGATGTAGGCCTTTAGACCTAATTCCGTTTCAGGATGGTTTAGACCATATTCAACCATATAGCGCATGTAACCCATTTTGTTGCCGACATCATGTCGGTTGCCTTGGCATTGGACCGCTAGCACTCGCTGGGTCTGATTGAGCTTATTAAGGGCATCCGTCAACTGAACCTCGTCTTCCTTACCTACAGGTAGGTCTTCCAAGAGATTGAAGATTTCAGGTGGCAAGACATAACGTCCTGCAATAGCCATGTGACTCTTGAGTTCGCTAGCCTTTGGTTTTTCCACCATATTGTCAATGTGATGAACAGGCAAGCCGACTTGACTGGATACTTCTTTGCCTAATTCAACAATCCCCATTTGTTCAGCTTCCTCATCAGAAACCTCCATAATGGCTACATTGGCCGTCTGGGTCTCTTGATAAAGGTCCATGAGTTGGCGAGTGACAGGTTTTTCACCCGTCATGATATTATCGCCTAGCATCACTACAAAAGGCTCATCCGCCACAAAGGCCTTAGCCGCTAAAATCGCATCCCCTAAGCCCTTTGGATAAGATTGGCGAACGAAGAAGAGATTAGCCTGGGTAGTCCCCTCTACTAATTTAAGCAAATCAGCCTTGCCTTTTGAGCGGAGGTTGTCTTCCAATTCAATATTGGAGTCAAAATGGTCCTCAATGGGACGTTTGGTTCTACCCGTAATAATCAAGATTTCCTCGATACCAGACGCAATAGCTTCTTCCACAATAAACTGAATAATAGGCTTATCTACAATCGGGAGCATTTCCTTGGCAAAGGCTTTAGTTGCTGGCAAGAAGCCTGTTCCATAGCCTGCCGCAGGAATGACAGCTTTTCTAATTTTCTTCATGAGGAGTCTCCTATTCTTTTAGATCAGATAGCAAGGTCGTGCGCAATTCAGCTAGAGAGGCTTGATCAGGGATATCGTAGTAAACACCATTAATGGTTTGGCCCTGCCCCTGTAACTGACCAAGTTCAAGTTGTAAATCGGCCTGACGATACTGGTTGAAGAGGCCCATCAATTGATCCAGGGACAAGTCAGTCGAGACAGATGTCATAAGTGACGCAACTTTCAAAGGATCTAGCTTAAAAGAAGCATCTTGCGCCTTATGCATCAGGGCTTCAAGCACTTGTCGTTGACGGGCTTGGCGGGCATAGTCACCGCTTGAAGAGAAGCGATCTCGCACATAGTAGAGGGCTGTCCGGCCATCTAAATAAACCGGCGTGTCTTGGTAAAATTCATAGCCATCAATGGTAAATGTTTCAGGTGGCACTACTTCTACGCCGCCCACTAAATCCACCAAATCTTCTAGCCCCTTCATATTAAGCGCTAGATAGTGTTGGATGGGGACGCCTAGTAAGTGCTCGACGGTTAGTTTGGATAACTCCGCACCACCATAGGCATAGGCGTGGTTGAGCTTATCCATGCCCTCGTAGCCCTCAATATTGACATAGGTGTCTCGCGGTAGACTAACGAGGCGTAAGGTTTTATGGCTAGGGTTCAGGGTCATCACCATGATGGTATCGGAACGCCCTTGTTCTGTCCGGCCCAATTCCCCCGTGTCAATTCCTAGAAAGAGGAAAGACATAGGCTCAGAATCTGGCGTTGCCTGAACTTGAGGCCCTTGCCACAGACTGGCCACTAGGGCCAAGACGACCATTAAAAGCAAATGCTGGAGTTTTGATTTCATCTAGGGAGCCTCCTAGTCAGCTTGAGTGGTTTGATTGGCGAAACCAATGATGGCTTCCTTGAGCACATCGCCTTCTAAGGTGTCGAATTCTGCCATCTTAGCTTCAATGGTAGCCAGCGGCATGGTATTTACCTTGCCTACGAAGATTTGATCATGTACTTGGTTATCTACAAATTCTGATGCCACCAAGAGCTCTTCATAGAGTTTCTCACCCGGACGAATGCCTACTTCAACAATTGGGATTTCTTTTTCAGTATGACCACTAAGCAGGACCATTTTCTTAGCTAAGTCATAAATCTTAACAGGTTCACCCATATCTAAGATGAAGACTTCGCCGTCGCGGGCATATGCTCCGGCATGAATGACTAAGCGGCTAGCTTCCGGAATGGTCATAAAGTAACGGGTCATGCGGAAATCGGTCACCGTCAGCGGGCCACCTGCAGCAATTTGTCGTTCGAAGACTGGAATGACACTGCCTCGGCTACCTAAGACATTACCGAAGCGAACGGCACAATAGGTAGATTGACTGGTCTTATTGAAGCCTGTCACAATCAGTTCGGCCACACGCTTGGTTGCCCCCATCACGTTAGGTGGGTTGACCGCCTTATCTGTCGAGATCATGACCATCTTAGGTACACCGGCTTGGTCGACTGCTTTGGCTACATTATAGGTCCCGTGGATATTATTCTTGAGGGCTTCCTTAGGGTTACGCTCCATCATCGGCACATGCTTATGAGCTGCTGCATGATAGACGATAGCTGGTTGATAATCCTGGAAGACTTGTAATAAGCGTGGGTAATCTTGAATATCTGCAATAACGGGCACATATTCAATTTCTGGATGACTCTTAATTAATTCATGGTAAATCAGATAAATGGAGTTTTCGCCATGACCTAAGAGAATGACCCGTTTAGGCTTGAAGCGACTGACTTGGCGACAGATTTCGCTCCCGATTGAGCCACCTGCCCCGGTCACTAAGATGGTTTTATGGCTTAACTCTTGGTCCAGGCATGACTCATCCAGGCGGATTTCCTTACGACCCAAGAGGTCTACAATGTCAATTTTCTTAATCTCATTGCGTTGTGGGCCAGCCCCTTGAATAACATCTTCAACCTTAGGCATTTTATAGACGGTTAAGCCCGCCTCGTTACACATTTCGAGGATACGTTCATATTCGCGCGGTTCAAGAGAGGGAATAGCCACAATGACTTCATCAATATCATATTCTTTGGCTAGGCTGGCTAAGTCATCGTAACGACCTAAGACCGGCACGCCACTTAGCTGTTGCCCCTTCTTATTGAGGTCGTTATCCAATATCCCCACAATGTCCAAATCACTGGTTTGAGGTTGATAGCTGTTCATGAAGGCCGCGCCTCCGTCCCCAGCCCCAATTAGGAAAATCCGGCGACTGGTCGCCACCTCCTGGCCGCGATCACGTTGGGAGTATAAGAGCTGCCAAATCAAACGTGGTGCAAAGACCAAGAAGGTACTCAAGAGAATGAAGAGAACCAAGAAACGAACTGAAAACTGAGGCAAGAAGACATAGCTAATGCCATAGCCCACCACACTGGAAATGGCGATGGTGGAAAAGAGCTTCATAAATTCATCTAGGGAATTGTAGCGGCTCATACTTGCTGCCAAGCCCATAAGATGGGTTAAGACTTGGTAAATTGCAAAAGTTAACCCCACATACACAATGTAGTCAAAGGGATTAGGGTTAATCAAAGTATAGAAGAGGACATAGGATACCACAATGGCTACAATAAAACTTATTAAGTCACTGATGGCCCAGAAAAATTGTTTCTGCCCCCGATTTAATCTTTCAACGATGTCTATTACATAGCCGGCTATATCTTTATTCAAAATCATACTGCCACCTTTTCTATAGATTTGCATTCTTTTGTATCAGTACTATTTTACTCTTGATTGGGTCAAAATACAATGTATTTTCGCTAAAAAGAGCTCCAGTTAGCCCATAGGACTCTGTCCCTGTCCTAAATAAAAACACGGCAAGGCTAACCCTTACCGTGTCGTTTGCTTATCTTCCTGAGCCTTAAGATGATCATGATAGCGTTGGCGATACTCTTTAGGACTGACACCCTCAGATTGTTTAAAGACCCGATAAAAATAGGCTTGATTCTGATAGCCAACCTTGACCGCAATCTGGGCCACCGACAGCTTAGACGCAATCAGTAAATCCTTGGCGATGGCTAGACGATATTGATTGATATAGCGGGACAGAGTCATACCGACCTCACGCTTGAAGAGTTGGCCCAAGTACATGACATTGACATGGAGGTCATCGGCCAAACTCTTCATGGAGATATTCTCGTTATAGCGTTCATAGATAGCCGCCAAGACTTCATTGACTATTGGCGGATAGAGGTGGTGACGCTTCTCACGTCCACCTAAATCCAAACTTTCCTTGAGGTGTTGGCTTAGCGAGGCAAAAGTCAGAGGCTGATTGGCCCCTTCATCTAGGAGACTGGTTGGGGTATGCTGGTTAGATTTAATATCAAAGTAATGCCGAATCAAGGCCGTTAATTGCACCACTTCCTGAGGCGCTAGTTCCTGCTCCTGACAAAAGGCCAAGAAGCTATCTAAGTCCGCATCCAGTTTAATGCTATTCTGATTATCGATGGCTTCATAGAGATGACCCACTAATTGATCGACTAACTTAACGGTCGTAGGATTTGTTTGGGAAGCGTCACTCTCATCCTGCCAAAAGATTTGCCTAGCTCGCTCTTCATCCCACTCCCATTCATAGAAAAGCCGTCGACTTTCAGCCTGAAGGAAGCTTTGAAGCTTGTGATGAATATTGGTCAAGCTCAGCCCAGACTGAATTTGCATCCCACTGTCTTGAAGTTTTTGACTAGAACCCGACTGGGGCATAATCCCTAGTAGCCAGTCACCTAGCACCATAATAGACCAACCGCCCGTAGCCAACAATTGGGGCTGACAAGTTTTTTGTGCCAAAACCCACTGCCAGTTGGGGGCAGTGACATCCTGGTAACGAAGAGGTAAGCTCCCTTGGCCTGTCTCTAACCAACTAGTCAGTTGAGCTTGCTCATGGTCCGAAATAACCTGATCTAGGGCTCGCTTATCCCGAATTTCTTGGGCTACTTGGCTAAGCACCCGATGGAGTTCTACCTTGTCGATAGGCTTAAGCAGATAATTCTTGGCCCCTAATTCCATACCTCGCTTAACGTACTCAAATTCCTGATAGCCTGACACAAAAATGAAGACAAAGTCCTGGCCTAGCTCCTTGGCTTGACTAATAAAATCAATCCCCGTCACGTTAGGCATATTGACATCGGTGATGACAATATCCACCGCTTGGTGACTCATTAAGTCCAAGGCTTCCTGGCCATTACCAGCTGTCCCTGCAAGTTGCAGACCTAGTTCTTGCCAGCGGATCAGGCGTTCTAAGCCTTTGACAATCATGTACTCATCGTCCACAATCAGGACCCTGAGTGGGGTGGGTTGAAAGGACACTTGAGCCATACACGGACACCTCCTTCTTCATTTATTTGATAAGATAAAGTAGCCTCGCCACCAAAATAATGATGGAGTCGCTCAGCCACATTAAAGATTCCAATTGACTGCCGGCTATTCGGTTCAATGGGTCGAGCTCCCTCTCTTAATCCTTGATTTAAGGCGCTGAGGGTTTCTGGGGACATACCTCTCCCATTATCAGAAACTTCAATCCAGAGCCTGCTAGTCAGGCTAGCTTGGTCGGCCACGCCTTCCACCCAGGCTTTGATGACTAAGTGATTATCACTTCTAGCGAAATCCACGCCATGCACAAAATAGTTTTCAATCAATGGTTGCAAGGTAAACTTAGGCAAGACGAAAGCTTGACATTCTGATGTCATCTCAATATCCACCTGCAATTTGTTAGGATACCGCACTTGGTAGAGGTGGATGTATTTACGACAGAAGGAAAGCTCACGCTCCAAGGTCGTCTCCTTCTCATCGCTAATGTTATTTCTTAATAAGGCAGCGAAATCATAGACGATATCGGCCAATTCATCTGCCCCCTCAGTCAAGGCACTCATGCGAATAAACTCTAGGGTGTTATACATAAAATGCGGATTGATTTGCGACTGCAAAGCCTTGAGAATAGCTTCGTGCTCGCGGGCTTCCATGGAATAGAGTTCCTGTATGTTAACCTGATACTGGTCTAACATGGTATTAATGGAGTGGGTAATTTCCCGCAGTTCATCCTGCTTATCCGTTTCCCGAATACGATAGTAAAATTGCCCTTCTCCAATTCGCTTGAGGGTCGTGACCATATCATGAACCTGATTGGAATAGGCCCCGAAGAAACGATAAAGCAAGGCCAAGAGGATGACTGCCACAAGTATGGTAATCAAGGTAATCACTAATACTGGACCCATAACCCGTTGCCAGATGATCGACTTAGGCAGAAGGCTGATGATTAGTAAATCTTCGCCCGTCTCCATGCGGCTGATCAGGTAGCCAGAAGGCACGTTTTCTCCTTTGATGACTGCTTGTAGCTTGTCTTGACTCAGCTTGCCACGTTCTAGGAGCATGCGTTTTAGCTTGGCATCGACGACGACAGTTTGAGCCTTTGTTAAGAGTGGCGACTCAGCCACCCCTTGGAAGAAACGATCGGCATGATAGTTGACTTGTACCTGCCCCAAACTATGACCAGAACGCAAGTCAAATAAAGGGCGGTCAAAGCCAATTTCTTTGCCCTCTTCTTTACTTATATCAGACGGCATCATCTTACGCCCACGTGTGTTGTCCGCGGTAGAGACAATCAGTTCTTTGGCATTATCGACATGGATAAGAATCGAGGTAATATCCTGAAACTCCCGATGAAGTCGATAGAGCTTATCAGGCAAGTAGAGATTGTACTGACGATTCATTAGAAAGCTCTCTAGCGACTCCTGGTAGCTATAATTGGCATAATGGCGCAAGGCTTCAATCTGCTTGGTTGACTCAGTCAGTTTTTGCGCGATTTTCTGAGTATCTTGGTCAGCCTGACTGAGTTCTGTCTGAATATGGTAGTGCATGAGATTGAGCTCAGCTAGGGCATTATTAATATTATGTTGATAGAGCAAGTAGACCGCTACTAGAGGCAGCAGAAAAACTAAGACCAAAATCAGGGTCGCATAGTAGCGTAAGAGCCGACTAAAGCGATTGGGATTCTTCTGGCTCATGCGGAATCACTCCTTGCCGACGCCACTCTCTCAAATAGAAGGACGACAAGCTAGTCACCCAGAGAGGGACCGCGAAGATAAAGGCCAAGGCCGGGAAGGTCATCACCACCCAGATAATAACCAAACTATAAACCAAGGTCAGAAGATTGGGACGTGGCGTCACCAAAAGTTGGAAGAAGCTAAACTTAATGAATTGGCTGGCTTCCCCCTGATAGACAACCCGCATTTGACTCTCTGCCACTAAAGCTAGGTTCACTAAGACTAAAACGGTCACTTGGATGACAAGGGCCACCAAGAAAATCATGCCCCTCATTTGAGACGTAATAAAAATTAACCAGCACAGGAAAACAGACAAGAGGGAATAGAAGAGATTAAGGCCCCAGCTATCACGACGGTTGGCCTTATAGCTATCCCAAAAGCCAGAGAAAGTCAGCAGGTCTGCCCGCCACTTAGCGCTTTGGTGGGCTTCAGTTAAAGCTGTCAGACTGGCCATAGTGCCAAAAATGCCCAAGCCAGCCAACCAACCTAACCAGAAAAAGGCAGCCACCTTCATCCAATAGTAGACTCGCATCATCATCTCAACAAGTTTAGTTTCCATGCGCTTCCTCCTCTATCTTACAATCAAGACTATTATACTCCCTTTGGCCATTTAGCGCTAGAGAAAACGGTCTTAAAGATGGCTCCGTTGGCTTCAGTGACGGCAGGAAGCCTAGCTCTTGCTCTAATTGGCCACCCGCCATGATATCCTCATAAGTCAGGAAATGAGCATCATAATCTTGGCCATTTAATTGGCGGCTCAAAACTACATTGAGTACCTGGCTAGGATTCAGAGTAGTCCATTGGAAGCCCCGTCCTTCACTTAGGTTGAGACTGGCCTGGTCCCAGATGCTGATCCCTAAGACATATTGATTAGTCCCTGGTGTCACGGCATAAATTCCAAGAGAACTCAAAACAAACCAGGCTGATAAGGAGCCGTTGTCCTCGTCACCAATGTAGCCCTCTTCTTCCAACTTAAAGGCCTCTAGCATGAGCGATTTAAGCAATTGATGGGCCATATGAGGGTAGCCAGCATAGATTGGCAAGTAAGGCAGATGGAAGCTGGGCTGATTGGACAGGGCTAGCTGGCCCCAGTCGCGACGGGCCATTTCTAACATTTCATGAATTTCATAGCCATAGCCATCCACCCGGTAGCTGGCAGGTTGATTAACTAAGGCCCGCAGCTGCTGATAGAAGGCAGCATCTCCGCCATGTAGGGCCACTAAGTCAGCTAAATTATGATAGACTGCGAAAGACTGCTGCCAAGCAGAGCCCTCGGTATAAGGACCACCCCAGGTTTGGCTAACAAAACCGTCTAAGAAGTGGCCTGCTTGATCCTTGGCCCGCATTAGGCCAGTCTCTTGATCGAAAAGCTGGCGGTAGTTGAGTGATTGCTGGCGGTAATACTTGGCTCGCTCGGAATCACCTAAAGCCTGAGCTACCTGACTAATACAGAAGTCACTATAGGCGTAGTCCAAACTTTTATTAACCGACTCTCCATAGCTTGCTGGCAAATAGCCCAAACGACGATAGTCACCCGCTCCCTGGCGACCTTCTAAGGGATGAACACTCTCTGTCTCAGCCGTATAAAGCATGGCCTGATAAAGCTCCTGGGCTAACTCCGATGGGACTAGGTCCTTAACGATGGCATCCGCAATGACCGCATCCACCAAGGTCCCTGGCATGAGCCCCCGTTCATCAGGAGACAGCCATTTAGGCAAGAAACCATCTTCTCGGGCGACAGCTAGAATGCCTTCTAGGAAGAGTGGCACCATTTCAGGCACAATTAAGGCATAGAGTGGGTAGTTAGTCCGGAAGGTGTCCCAGTAGCCATTGTTGGTGAAGAAGTAGCCAGGCTCCAACTTACCCGTATAAGGCGATTGGTGGATAGGCTCCCCGGTCTCCGACCACTCATAGGCCGCCTGAGGAAAGGTGGCCGTCCGATAGAGACAGTGATATAAACGATCGACTAACTTGCTCTCTCTGTGACTAACTGTCAAACGGCTAAGATAGTCTTCCCATGCGGCCACCGTCTGAGCGCACTGCTGATCCCAGGACTGGCCGAAGAAATTGGATTGCCGATAATTAAGCTCCAGCTGGGCTGGGCTAATATAAGAGGTCACCCATTCCAAGTGCAAGAACTGGCTTAGGACAGCTTCAATGCCATCCAACTCTAGCCAAAGTTGCTGAAGCCCCGCTCCCAAATTTACCACCTGGCAAAGCTTGAAGGATACACCTTCAGGTGCTTGCATGCGACTGTATTGACCATAGTGGCTGTACTTAGAACCTACTAGTTGATTAGTATAGAAGGTTAATTGACGACATTCTAGCTCATACCAGCCACTTTGGGACAGAACTAAGCTCATGACCCAATGCCCCTTAGGATAGCGCCGGTCAGGTGTCACCTTAAGGCTGGCCCCATCCCTCGTTGGACAACAAGCCACCTGCAAGCCGTCCCGCAAACGTTGGTAGGACAAAAAGCCTGGTCGAAATTGAGCTAGATCACCGCGATAGCCCGAGCTAGCCAATTCTCGACTGGCCTCAGCCGACAACGGACTCTTAAGTTGACCCCACTCCTTATCCGTTAAGCAGGCCACCTGCCAAGTCACCCAGGCAAAGTCCCCCATCCAGGGACTGGGTTGGTGGGTCAAACGAATCCCAAAGGCAGTCCCATCTTCCGGATGGAAAAAGCGTGGTTCCCCAGGCCGGGTCTCCAAAACAAAATGGTTCATGCCAAAGGGCACCCCAGTATAAGGCAGGGTGTTGCCCTGACCTAAGCGGTGACTATTCCGCGTCCCCCAACGGGTATCAATGGTTTGGTAAGGAGCTGACATCTCTTTTCTTCCTTTCTTTCAATCCTCAATCTTTGATATGAGGGAGTGCAAAAGCTCCCGCCTTCTGCTTTCGAGCCGCAAGGATTGAGCCGTCTTTTAACAACAAGAGGCTGGAACTGAGTCCCAGCCTCGCCTCATTCATTAGGCATTAGTTTTTGTTTTTCAAGAATTCGTCGTATTGACGTTGCATTTCTTCCTTGATCTTATCAATCCCTGCGTCTTTCAAAGCTTTGTTGAATTCAGGTAAGACTTTTTCAGGGTCAACAGTACCAGTGTGGAGACCTGCAACATATTCGTTGACGACGTTGTTGACGTTAGCAATTTCGTCCGCTACAGGTTCTTGGTTGAAGTTGAAACCTAAGAGTGGAGACTCTGTTGCTTCTTTCAAGCCTTTTTCAGAAGCAGCCAATTGTTCTGGTGTGATGCGTTCATCTTTGTAAAGCAAGGCAGCGTTCCCTGTGTTCCATGCAGACATGTGAGTTGCACCTTCGTTGTACTTAGGCAAGAGTTTGATCTTGTCTTCGCCAACTTTTTCCCAGTTCTCGCCTTCTAGACCATAAACCAAGGTGTTCATGATTTCTGGTTTAGAGTTGATGTAGTTAAGCAATTTAACTGACTCTTCAACGTGATCAGAGTTTTGAGCGATAACGAAGTTTGACATACGTGCTTGAGCGTTAGTCTTGATAATGGTGTCGCCGTGAGGCACGATTTCTAAGTCTTTACCAGAAACAGCACGGAGTAAGTAGTTACCGTAGTCACGTGGCCCTACTGTTTCACGACGCATGAACCAAGTATCAGCATCTAATGGGTAACCTTGGTCAGAAGTTGCGGCGTCTTTAGGTACGAAGCCTTTCTTGTAGAATTCGTGCATTACCTTGATTTCTGGAATGAAGGCATCTGTTTCTTCATAAGGGTTCACGATTTTAGCAGTATCGCCTTTGAGGTAAACCCCGAGTGGTACAGCATCGCCAATGACATAGTCAAAGTCATGCCCTACACGCCAGCCACGACCTGCAGCTAAAGGTGCTACGCCAGGTTCTTTGTCTTTGATGGTTTGTAAGAGAGGTTCTACATCTTTGAGTTCTTTGATACCGTCTAATTTGAGGTTATATTTCTTCAAGAAGGTTGGGTTGAAGGTGTAGAACTCTTGCGCATAAACGTTCCCGTTTACTGGGAAAGCATACATCTTGCCGTCAACTGTGTTCCCTTTGATATAAGCTTCATCTAAGTACTTGAAGGAGTCTTGAGCGTGTTCTTTGATTAAGTCAGTCAAGTCAGCATAAGCGCCTTTTGAAGCATTCTGGATGTAGCCAGAAGCACGTGCGATGTCGTATTTTTCACCTGAGTTGGTCATCACGTTCATCTTGTCATCGTACTCACCCCAACCTAGGTAGCGGATTTCAAGTTTAAGGTTTAAGTCACGAACGAAAGCTTCGTTAACTTTAGCCAAAAGTTGATCCAAGTTATCAGGTGGTGTCCCGATTTGGTACATGGTGATAGTAGTTGGCTCTTCAGCTTTAACAGCTGGAGTAAAGACAGAAGCTACTGATACTGCTGCTAAAGCAGACATAGCCATATTACGTACAAGACGTTTCATTTTCATTGTGGATTCCTCCTAAAATTTTTATATTGTTATTACCTGTAAGAATGGAGTGGTCACGTCTATTCTTTGACGCCACCGATGGTTAAACCAGAAATGAAGTATTTCTGGAAGAAAGGATAGCTTAAGGCAATTGGCAAGGTTGAGATAACCACCATGGCCATACGCGTTGCTTCCCGCGGAATCGAGACGCCCGATACGGCCGAAGCCCCTTGGGCAGCATTTTTAACGATATAGTCAATATTGGCCTGGATTTGCATCAAGACATATTGCAGTGGGAAGAGGTTTTGATCATCTAAGTAAAGCAAAGCGCTAAACCAGTCGTTCCAGAAACCAATGGCCGCAAAGAGGGAAATGGTTGCAATCCCTGGAATGGCAAGTGGTAGGACGATTTGGCGGAAAATCCGAAATTCGCCTGCCCCGTCAATCCGAGCGGATTCAATGATAGATTCAGGAATAGACTTGCGGAAGAAGGTCCGCATGATGATGACGTTGAAGGGGCTCAAGGCCATTGGCAAAATCAAGGCCCAGATAGAGTTTCTTAGCTTGAGTAAGGAAGTCATCACGATATAGCTTGGCACCATCCCAGCCCCTACCAACATGGTCACCAAAATGATGAAGAGGAAGAAGCGGCGGAAGATGAAGTAAGGTCGTGATAAGGCATAGGCATAAGTCGACGTAACTGTTACGTTAATCAAGGTCCCGACCACGGTCACGAAGACCGTCACCATAAAGGCATTGACGATGGTAGAACTTTGGGTAAAGAGATACTCATAACCTGCCGTAGACCAGGCATCCGGAATCAAGCGATAGCCGTTCCGCACAATGGAGTTTTCATCGGTCAGCGATAAGATGATAACAAAGATGAAGGGAAAGACACCCGTCAAACCAACCAAGATCATCAGAAGACTGAAGAAGAAGTTAGCTTTGGGGCCGAAGGTATCCACCGATACCTTACCCAGTTTTTTCTTGGTCTGAGTCATGGTGGCACCTCCTAGAATAAAGCAGAATCTGGATCAATCTTGCGCACAATCAAGTTAGCTGACAGCAACAAGATGAAACCTACGAAGGACTGATAAAGCCCGGCTGCGGTGGTCATCCCCAGGTTCCCTGCGTTTTTCAAACCATCATAGATATAGGTATCTAAGACGGACGTCACATTCTTAAGTGGACCAGATTGAAGTGGCACTTGGTAGAAGAGACCGAAGTCGGCCCGGAAGATGTTCCCAATCCCCAAGATAACTAGAATAATCATCATTGGTACCAAATGCGGAATCACAACGTGGCGAATTTGGTCCCACTTGCTAGCGCCATCCATTTGGGCGGCTTCATAGTAGGTCCGGTCAATCCCCACAATGGTCGCGAAGTAGATAATGGAGGAATAACCAATCCCTTTCCAAATCCCCATGAAGACAAGGAATGGTGGCCACATGTCAGGCGTTGTATACCAGTTAGTGTCGGCCTTCATGCCCATATCCCCTAACATTTGGTTCAATAGCCCGCGGTCCGTAGACAGGAAGGTCAAGACGAAGATACTGATGATAACCCATGACAAGAAATAAGGTAAGAGCATGGAGGTTTGAATGGTCTTAACCAAAAGCTTACTACGTAATTGGCTAAGAATAATCGCGAACATAACAGCGAAGATAAGGCCAATAATAATGAATGCTAGGTTGTATAAGACGGTGTTTCGGGTAATGAGATAGGCCTTAGAACTTGAAAATAGGTAGTTAAAGTTGGCGAACCCTACCCATTTACTGTCGAGGATGGACTGAACAAATCCCCCCTTGGAGAAACGGAACTGCTTAAAGGCCACCACGTTCCCCAGTACTGGAATATAGTAGAAAAAAATGAGCCAAATCAGCCCCGGTAAAGTCATAATGAGCAAGGGTATATTTTGTTTCCATTTGCGTCGTTTTTTGGAGCTTTTAGCTTTTTTCGCTGCTTCCATTGTCACTCCTCTTTTCTGTTAACGTTTACAGTTTGTATTATACGCCATTCTCCTTGAGCTTCCTATCCTCAAATCATAGGTAATTTATTAAAAATTATAGGTATTAAATCATACATTGTGCACTAAACCCGTATAGGCAAATAGTTATTTCGCCCGAGACTCTAGCAACTAACTTGTACTTTTTAAGGCCCTCTCTCGCTCTTAAATTAAGCAGATATTTTACTAGACTTTATGGTCGCGTCAGATCAAAGTAAAAAAGGCATGACTTCAGTCATGCCTGAAATATAAGCTAAATGAGTTTGACTCCTTGGAAGCCAGGCTACTCACTAAGTTCTGCTGCTGCCAACCAGGTTACCCCTGCCCCAATCAGATTAGCATCTGCTTGATGGGCACAAGAACGTACCTGAGGATGATGGGGAACTTCAGACGCTGCTAAGAAGGTCTTGACCCGATCTTCTAGTAGCCGACTGAAGTCCTGATTGCCCGACAAGGCGCCCCCAATCAAAATAAGTGGCAAATCCATGAAGACATAGAGATTATGAATCAAGAGGGCCAAATCATCTATCATTTGATCGACGGCTTCCTTAGCTTCTGGATAGCCTTGCTTCGCCAATTCCAAGAGGGCCTTGAAGTCACTCGACCCGTTATAGCGCCGCGCCACATTGACCGGGCTCATGGTTGGACTAACCCGGCGACTAAAGTCGACCATGCCATAACCAAACTCACCGGCAAAGCCTCCTGGGCCCCGGTAGAGCTGGCCATTTAAGACCAGGGCACCCCCAATGCCAGACCCTAAGACTAGGAGGGCGGCGGCTTGGGTTCCCTGAGCAGCTCCTGAATGAACTTCAGCTACCGCCGCACAGTTGGCGTCATTTTCAATGGTGATAGGCACTTGGAAAGCTTGGGTCATTTCTTGAACAAAAGGCCGATGATGGATATAAGGGACGGCACTAATGCCTTCGATAAGGCCCTTGTCCGGCAAGACGGTCCCTGGCACGGAAAAGCCAATTCCTTTGATAGACACGTCCAATTCTTGGCGGAGTTTAGCAAGCTCGGACTGGAATTCCTCCCAAGTCGCGGGCGTTGGAAACTTCCCTTGATGGCTCAAAACCTGCCCATCAAAGATGCCGTACTTAACGCTCGTCCCCCCGACATCACATACTAGTAGTTGCTCGGTCATGTCATTTCCTCCCATTCAAATCCATGATTAGCAGTTAAATCTTTGAACCACCAGCCGGATTGTTTGACGGTCCGGGTCTGGGTATGAATATCGTTAGAAATTAAGCCATAGCGGTTCTTGTAGGCATTGAGCCAGGACCAACCATCGACTGGCGTCCAGACATGGTAACCAAAGCAGTTGGCCCCTTCTTGCATAGCTCGGTTGAGCCAGTAGAGGTGCTCACTGAAGAACTGAATCCGATACTGATCCTGGATAATCCCTGTCTGATCCAGATAGCGCTCCTCGCGCGAGACGCCAATCCCATTCTCGGAGACGAACCAAGGGATATTATCATAATTGTCTTGAAGGTTCTTAGCAATATCATAGAGAGCTTGCGGATAGATTTCCCAGCCCTTGTCCACGTTCATACGACGGCCTGGCATTTGATAGTCGTTAAAGTAGCGTTGTGGCATCCAGTCAACAGTTAAGCTGTTAGGCGAAATCTCGGGAGCCTTAACCCGATGAGGGTGGTAGTAGTTAACCCCGATATAATCCACACGATTGTCGCGGATAATGGCTAGCTCTTCTGGCGTCGCTTCCCACAAGACTCCGTCTTTAGCCAGAATGGCCACTAATTCCTCAGGAAAATGTCCCTTAACTGAAGCATCTAAGAAGAGGCGGTTGACAAATAAGTTGGCAAAATGTGCTGCTGCCAAATCTTCTTCGGATTGGCTAGCTGGATAAGCCGGCGTTAGGTTAAGAGCAATGGTGACCCGACCTTGCGTATTTTGATTGATTTGGCGGTAGGCTTGAATGGCCTTGGCAGAGGCTAATTGTAGGTTATAGGCTACTTGCACCGCCTTCTTGCCATCTACTAACATAGGATAGTGGAAACCATAGAGATACTGGCCTTCTACGACTACCATAGGCTCATTGAAGGTCATCCAGTCGGTTACACGATCGCCGAAACATTCAAAGGCCCGGCGCGCAAATTTCACAAAAAGCTCTACGACATGCTTGGACTCCCAACCACCGTAACGCTCATAGAGTTCGATTGGTAAATCAAAGTGGTGAAGATTGATAATCGGCCGAATGCCGGCAGCCAAGAGGGTATCAATGACCCGGTTATAGTAAGCTACCCCTTCTGGATTCAAGCTTCCTTCCTCTAAATCATCAATCAAGCGGGTCCATTGAATGGAGGTCCGCAAACTATTAAACCCTAAGTCCTTGAATAGGGCGATATCTGACTCATATAAATGGTAGAAATCGGAGGCTACATCTGGCCCCACATAGCGGAAGAAATCTTCCGGCTTGGTATCATAATGATAATCGAATACATTGACATGGGGCTTATGGAATCGCCCTTCATTTTGTGGGCCAGAAGTTGCCCCACCCCACCAAAAATCTACTGGAAATCTTACTTTCATCGTCATCACCTCACCCTTATTATAGCATGACCCTGACTGTACAAAATATAGACCTTTTGCGACAAACTATAGGCTTATGAGTAGCACACACACGCCCCATCTTTCTGGGTGGGGCATGACTAAGTAAAGCAGTCCTTTCTTGAAATATAAAAGTAGCGCTGTTCTTCTGGCAGAACAGCGCTACTTTATTAAAAACGGATGGAAATCACCTATGGTAGATCGAAATTTATCTTCTTGAGTAGGGTGCTAAGCCCTTGCAACTCCGCTTCGCTTAAGTTACCAAATACTTTATCAAGTTTGGCTACGTGAACAGGAAAAATCTCTCGCATCAAATCAAAACCTGATGGACTTAGGCCAATATAAGCTACCCGTCTATCCTTAGTATCAATTCTCCGTTGAACAAGCCCCTTTTTTTCTAGCTGATTAATGACATAGGTTGTCGAGGAGGAAGAAATCAGAATCTTCTTAGCAATTTGCTGTACAGGGTACTCTCCTTTAGACCAGAGCAATTCTAAAACACCAAACTCTGTCGAATTAAGCCCGTAACTGCTGACGTCATTCTTTAAAAATTGTGTCAGTTGGCCACTGGTCCGCATAAGTCCCACAACCACTTTCAAAGCTAATTCTTGATGCATTGGCCAACCTCCTCCTATTTTTTCTTAAGGTCCCATTATAACAAGTCTTGTTTTTTTAAACAAGAGAAATATTTATACTTGACCTTTTAAATATAACTTTATACACTGTATTAAGTATCAAAAATAATTATGTAAAGGACTTAATAGATATGGCACGCTTCAGCAGTGACAAACTCCCTACTTGCCCCTTTGTTGTTACCCAAAAAGTTCTCTCTGGCAAATGGAGTATTCTCATCCTCCACGCCCTCGAGCAAGGTCCTAAACGCTTTAATGTTCTCCACCGTGAATTATCTGGAATCACTCAAGCGACCCTCACCAAACAATTACGTCAGTTGGAAGAAGATGGCATCATTATTCGCAAAGCCTATCCACAGATTCCACCTAAGGTAGAATATCAACTATCCGCTATCGGCATGGAATTTCGTTTAGTGCTTCAACAATTGGGGGCCTGGGGAAACAAGTATATCCATTTCCTTAAAACTCAATAATAAAGAATAAGCGTGTTGACTTCCCCAAGTCAACACGCTTTTCTCATAATGATAGACGCGTCAAAATAGAAAAGTAATCGGTAAGCCCCTAAACTTCCTATTTGACTGAAGATGCTCCACCCAACTGTACTTTTACCTTCCCCTAAAGGGAAAAGCACTAACTGAGCCATCTATCATCAATAGTAACCAATAATTAAAAAGGTTGCGCTAGCCTGTTGCTAGCTATGGTACCTTGACTATCTGACCAAGATCCCTCAATCTTAGTGGTCTACGATAGGTGCCAAGGCGAGGTATCTTCCGCCTTTTCAAAAGGCAACCTCAGATAATGTGAACAACGGGAGAAAGTCTCCACTCCATCCGAATAGTGAGTTCACTATTCATTGCAACTACCAATTAGTGGCTATCACTTGTCCCGCCTCTCTCGCCTACTCACATATTTTGTCACCATTTACAACGCGCCGCAGTTGCTTGACAAAATTAGTTTCTGTTAGCCGATCTCGCCATCAGGCGAGAAAAAGAACCATAAGTAGCTAAAGATTTAGGTTTCTACCAAACAAGTGATTGAAGTAATTGATATCACCCGTTGTCACACTCATCTTAAATTCGAAATGACTCATAGTAAAAGAACTACTTCCCCTCTGTTCTAAAAGCAGTCGCTTAAAGCACTTAGTTATCTCGAATTCGAAATAATTATATCACGTCAATGATATTTGGTCAATACATTGATTTTCATAATCTTTTCCTAAATAAATAGAGATTCGTTTCACTAAATATTCGGAATAAGCTGAACTTTCTTAGAATATTCTCTAAATGTATTCTTATTTTTTATTTCCAACTTAATAATAGCACCTATTTTATATGTTTTCTTTCGCCTTTTATAAGATAAATAGCTATTTATACCCTATATTTTTTATTTATCCTACATATTTATAGTTAAAAACTATAGATACTCCTATAAAATCAATATAGCCAGATGATTGACCCTTGCCCGCTTTAGCCCTTACAATAAGAGAAAAGCTCCTTTACTTGATAGGAGTTATCGCGTAAGGAGGTTGCCCTTTGCCTATTCGTATTGCTGATGGCCTACCCGCCAAACAAGAATTACTTCATGAAGGTATCCAGGTCATGGAAGAGCAGACAGCACAGCGCCAGGATATTCGCCCGCTTAAAATTTTGCTCCTCAACCTCATGCCCAAAAAAGAAGAAACTGAACTTCAATTTCTACGCCTTCTAGGTAGCCAACCTCTGCAAATTGAAGTTGACTTCCTCCAGATGTCGAGCCGTAAGTCCAGCCACACCAATGCCTCGCACTTGGAGAAATTCTACTACCAATTTAATCAAATCCAGGACCGCTATTATGACGGCTTAATCGTGACGGGAGCTCCAGTAGAGCACCTTGACTTCGAAGACGTCACCTACTGGTCGGAACTCCAAAGCATCTTCGACTGGTCTAAAAACCATGTCTTTTCTTGCCTCCATATCTGCTGGGGGGCGCAAGCAAGGCTCTATACCGACTATGGCATCACTAAACATAGCCTACCTATTAAGCTCTTTGGTATTTTTAGTCATGAATTGACCCAACGTCACCATCCCCTAACACGAGGAATGGACGACTCTTTCTTGGCGCCACAATCACGTCACACGGGCATCGATGAAGCTAGACTGGCCCAGCACCCAGAGTTAGATGTACTGGCCACTGCACCTGAAACAGGCACCCTATTGGCTGCCTCTAAGGACAATCGTCAGATTTTTGTCACGGGTCATATGGAATACGACGCCTTAACCTTAGATCAGGAATATCGACGAGACCTCGGTTCTAATCCCCAAGTTTGCCTACCTCTGAACTACTATCCGCAAGACCAAGCGGATTTACCGCCCCAACATCGTTGGCGATCTAGCGCTTATCTCTTCTTCCATAATTGGTTGAACTTGGTTTATCAACAAACACCTTATGATTTAACCAGACTTGATGACCAGTCAGCCAAATAAACCTCCAAACACAGCAAGAGCCCTCCCCTAAGTGGGAGGGCTGCTTTTTGCGCTTATTTTAGGACCGTCCCGTCTGCTAAGGTGATGGTGTGGCCATTGAAGTTGATAGTGCCTTTATTGGTTAAGCTAGTCAAGGTAACATCCCCAGTTAAGTTCCAAGTTGCCCCTTCTTCTACTGTAACCACTGCATTATCCGCAACCGCCTTACCACCATCTGCGTTATCGACGATTTTGATGGTGCCGGTAAAGTTGGTGCCTTTGCCTAAGGTCAAATTCAAGGTAGAGATGGTATCGACCTCAATTGCACCTTCCAAAGTTTGATTTTGGGTTGTCATGGTGACGTTAGCGCCATTGGCGCCGGCAGTCCCCCAACCGTGGCTGGCATCATTCCCTAAGACAGCTAAGAGACGACCTTCTGTATCCAGGTTTTTGATGGTGACATTGCTTAAGTTAATGTCAGCATGCGTGTTGGTGACATAGATTAAATCGCCATTGTTGCTAATCAAGTTGCCATCCGTCATGGTGAAGGTGGCCTTACCGACTTCCGCATCCCCAGACATAGACTGGTAAATCATGACATTGTGGACATTGGTATCAGAGCTGCTGCCTTTGGTATCACTCATATTGCCTTCCACTGTCGCATTCTCTAAGGTAATAGAGTTTTGACCTTCGATTACGAGGGCTTCAGAGTTCTGAGCTGTGAAGGTCCCATTTTTAGCTGTAATATTGGCCGTTGAGTAAATGGCTGGTGAATTGTAACCTTTAGAAGTATAGGTCCCGCCATCAACCACTACTGTGCCGCCACCCCGGTCTGACCGGACAGCTGCTGCTGAGTTCCCGGCCGTCTCGACGGTCAAGTTGGTCGCATTCATAGTTGCCCCCCCTGTCGTCTGAATCCCACCAGAGTTGTCAGCCGTAGTTGTAATTTTCGTATCCGCTACATTCACCGTCGTGCCTTGGCCATAGGAGAAAATCCCATTACCGTTTTGAGCGCTAGTATTAACGGTCGCATCTTTGATGGTCACGGTGGCACCGTCTGTTGCTAGTAAGCCGGCATTCATCCCGTAGAAGTCACCGTCTTCTGTGTTAGAGCTTGCTCCTGCTGTCTTATCCACTTTGATGCCGGTTAAGGTCACTTTGGCATTGGTTACTCTGAGTGCATTCTCATCATCACCAGTAGAGCTATACTGAGTATCGGTCACAGTGCCGTCCTCGGTAAGCTCAGTAGCAGTTGTCCCTTGATTAACGGTGCCAGATCCACCAAATCCTCCGCCTCCACCTGGAGGTGCTTGAGGTGGTGCTGCCTGAACTTGAACAAGTGGGGTATTAAGCGTAAGCGTCATGAGACTGGCTTGCGCTAAGATAAAAGCAGAACTAGTGAGTGCGGCAATTTTATGTAGTTTTTTCATCTTAATCATCCTTTCGTCAACTCTTTTGTTTTAGTTGATAGTTTAAGTATAGGATGCTTACTTAAAATCTACTTAAAGCCACAACAACTTTTTTGACTTATTCAATGCCAAGAAAAAATGCCGACTGAGTCGGCATTTTTGAGTCTCATTTATTTGTTATTAGCGACTTTGAGCCGCGCGCGCTACAATGGCTTTGAGTTCAGGCCATTGAGCTTCCATCTGAGCCACTAAGGTCAACTGGGTAGCTGTCCGATCCAAATTCTGGCCTGGACGGCTGGTGCCGTAATAGACGTCGCCATTGAGGTAGTCGGTCAGGAATCGAATCCCCTGCTCCAAGGTAATGACCCGTGCTCCCCAAGGCAGCAATTCAATTTCTAAGGTAGTTAGGCGATTCCCCATCCCCTTCAAAAAGCCTCGGGTATAAACCTCAAATAAATGGGCATCAAATTGGACCTTGCTCAAATCCGCCTCGTCCTCCGCATTATGGTTGGCCCCAAAGCGAATAGCATCCCCATAATCGAAGAGCACTAGACCTGGCATAATGGTATCCAAGTCCACAATACAGAGAGCCTGGCCAGTTCCAGCATCCATAAGAATATTATTGAGCTTGGTATCATTGTGGGTCACGCGCAGAGGTAATTGGCCTGCGTCTAACAAGTCATAGAGCAGGTAGCAATCAGATTTGCGAGCTCGTACAAAATCAACCCATTCCTGAACCTCCGCCACACGTCCCGCACGGTCTTGGGCGACGGCTTCTTCAAACTGAGCATAGCGATGACGCGTATCATGAAATTTGGGAATAACTTCAGTCAGTTGGCTAGCATCAAAATCATCTAAATCAGCGGCAAAAGCCCCAAAGGCTTGGCCAGCCCGATAGAACTCGTCCTCATTGGTGACTTGTTCAATGCTGAAGCTGTCCTTAATAAACTCATAGATGCGCCAATAGGTCCCATCTTCCAAGCGCGTATATGGTAAGACCTCACGATTAAGCACCACCGTCAAGGTTTCCCGCTCGGGGTCGCCACCACGACGACTGATAATTCCCTTCATGTAATCTGTCACGGCCAAGATATTCTGCATAAGCCCGGGAACATCTGGAAAGATAGACTGGTTGATTTCTTGGAGGACATACTCCCCTTGCCAGCCTTGATGATTGCCTTGTTGGATGCGGTAGGTTTTATTAATCAGGCCGTTGCCTAAGGGCTCTAGGGCAAGCAAGTTCCCTGGTAAATCATAAGCTTGATAGGCCAAGTAGGCCGGCGAATCGGTCGCTAGAACGGTTGACATATGCTTCACTCCTTTTGCTACTATCCTAAACTTCTGGCCACAAGGGGCTTGGGTAAACACCTGACTGAGTCAAACTTTCAATGGCTTCTACCACTAAAGGTTTGTCTTCTTGATAGGTGACCCCAAACCACTGGGATTGGGTTTCTAAAATCTTGACTCTGGCTTGGTCAGACTTAATTTGCTTGCGAACTACACTTGGTAGGTAGTACTCACATTTATCAGGCTTAGTCCGAAGGCCCTTCTCCAAGAACTCTGGTAGATAGCCTTCAATAACTTGGATGAAAGCTTCGGGGAAGCCCCAGAGGTTCATGGACACAATGGTTTCTGGGTCTACATCCACCCAGTTTAAGCCGTCTTGCGTATAGTGAATCCCTTCTGGATAGGCTTCAATCTGAGTCTGCTCTTCGATTTCAACTAAGTAGCCTGACTCATTAATTTGGCAAAGGCCCCGCGAAACCGCCCCGTTAGCCGAGATCGTTTTCTTGAGTGGATAGCCCACCATACTATAACGCGGATTACGATAGGTCTGCATTTTAACCAAATAATTATAGACCGATTGGAAGGCATGCCGGCCATAGAAATCATCGGCATTAATAACCGCAAAAGGTGCATCAATCAGGTCTCGCGCACACCAAACCGCATGGGCGGTCCCCCAAGGCTTGGTTCGGCTAGTTGGCACGGCAAAACCCGCCGGTAAATCTTCTAATTTCTGATAGACATATTCTACTGTCATATATTGTGCTATACGGTCGCCAACTTGGGCCTTAAAACGCTCAGCCATGTCGGGTTTAATGATAAAAATAACCTTCTTAAAGCCTGCTTCTTTCGCATCATAGAGCGAATAATCCAGCATAACCTCCCCTCTTGGTCCGACTGAATCAAGCTGTTTGAGGCCACCATAACGACTGCCCATTCCGGCTGCCATAATGACCAGGATTGGTTCTTTCATCTGTAAGACTCCCCTAACACCCCTAGTGGGGCGATATTCTATTCGCTATCCATCATCGAATGGATGCCAACTTTATTTTAGCATATTTTGAACTGTTTGTAAGCTATTTCATTTGAGCTAAGATAATTTCTCCTCAGGCATTTTTGTCATCACTTGATACAAGGACCAGGCGCTGGCTTTCGCCACAAACCTCGCATTAGTAAGGTCTCTGTGCTATAATAATCACGAGATAGGATAGGAGGAATCAGCATGTTATCTATTATTGTGCCCTGCTACAACGAAGCAGATGCCATCCCATATTTCTTTGCTGCGACCGAAGAAGTGATCACAGGCCTTGGCTGCCAAACAGAATATATTTTTGTTAACGACGGCTCAAAGGATGAGACCCTAACTGTCCTACGTAACTTACATCAAGAGCATCCTGACAGAGTGAGATACCTCTCCTTTTCTCGTAATTTCGGTAAAGAAGCCGCCATTTTTGCTGGACTCAAAGCCTGTCGTGGTGACTACATCACCTTAATGGATGCTGACCTACAAGATCCACCGGAGCTACTTCCACAGATGTTTGAACTTATCCAAAGCAAAGAGGTAGACTGCGTCGGGACTAGACGGACTACCCGCAAGGGTGAGCCACCCATTCGTAGTTTTTTCGCCCGTCTCTTCTACAAAATCATCAATCGCATTAGCCAGACCGAAATCGTAGATGGGGCCCGCGACTATCGCCTAATGACTCGCCAAATGGTCGATGCCATTTTGGAGTTATCCGAGTACAATCGCTTCTCCAAAGGCTTGTTCAGCTGGGTGGGCTTTGATACGGTCTACCTAGAATTTGAGAACCGTGACCGGGTAGCTGGGCAAACCAGTTGGAACTTCTTCCAATTGCTACGTTACTCCATTGATGGCATTATTAACTTCTCCGAGGCTCCTTTAACCTTAGCCTCCATTATGGGGACCATCACCTGCCTAATTTCAGCCTTTTTCTTAGTTGTTATTATCGTACGAGCCCTTCTCTTCGGCGACCGAGTGGCTGGTTGGCCTTCGATTGTCTCCATCATCCTCTTCTTCTCCGGTATCCAACTCCTTTCTTTAGGGATTATCGGTAACTATATCGGTAAAATCTTTATGGAAACCAAACGGCGTCCAATTTATATCATTAAGGAAACAGAAGCAAGTTCAGACAAAAAAACTGAAGCCTAACCCCTGGGTTGGCTTCAGTTTTATTTGTTATTAATGGGTTTCGCCGCCCACAACTCGAACATCCGTCTTGCCCTGGTAGGCTACAAGGGTCTCTAAGCAGACAGTCAGACCCTTAACAATATCAGCTAAAGCCATAGAGGCTTGACCCGGCTTGTCTACCACTTGTTCCGTCACATAAGGGACATGAATGAAGCCCCCTTGAGTATTAGGATGATGCTTAGCCAGATAATAGAGATTCTGATACATAATATGGTTGCAGACAAAGGTCCCAGCCGTGTTAGATAAGCTAGCAGGCAAGCCCGCTGCCTTAACTGCCTCTACCATGGCCTTAACCGGCAAGGTCGTAAAGTAGGCTGGCGCCCCGTCAGCTTGAATGACTGTATCCAGAGGTTGTTGGCCCTTGTTATCAGCGATTCGCGCATCATCCACGTTAATGGCTACCCGTTCAGGCGTAATGCCAAAGCGACCGCCCGCTTGACCGACGCAGACCACCGCATGGGGTTGGTGCTGCTCAACTGCTTCAAAGAGACGCTTAGCCGAATCACCAAAAACGGTTGGAATCTGAACCGTCACAATCTCAGCACCCTCAATTTCCTTAGGTAAGCGACTAACGGCTTCCCAGGCGGGGTTAATGGCTTCTCCGCCAAAAGGGTCGAAACCTGTTACTAAAATTTTCATAAGTTCATCTCCTATTCTAATATGCCATAAAGTAAATCAAGGCAATGTGCAAGACAATCATGACAAGCGCAACAGGAATTTGCTGCTTGATGACGCCATTCGGGTCTTTCATTTCTAAGAGAGAAGCAGGCATAGAGTTAAAATTAGCTGCCATCGGTGTCATCAAGGTCCCACAATAGCCCGCTGTCATAGCTAAGGTGCCGGCTACCACCGGATTAGCTCCCAAAGCGAAAACAAACGGAATCCCAATACCTGCCGTAATTACTGTGAAGGCTGCGAAGGCATTCCCCATAATCATGGTGAAAATTACCATCCCTAAAACATAGGCTACTACACCTAACAAACGATTCTCCGCTGGCACCACTGAGGCTACAGCTGTCGAAATCAAGGTCCCTACTTGTGCCTTGGTAAAGATAACTCCCAGAGCAGCAAGTAATTGAGGCAGAATGATGGTTACCCCCATTTGTAGCGTCATCTGAGTGGTCCCATCATAGACTTCTTTTGGCTTAGGACGTAACATAATCAAAGCAACCGCCAAGGAAATTAAGCCACCAATTACTAAAGGCGCTTGCCCCCCTAAACCTTTAACATTGTAAACTAACAAGACGGCAACTAAGGCCAAGGTCAGAGAAGGCAAGAAAATCCATAAGCCATAGCGCTTAGCACGTTCCTCCTTCACAGCATCGGACACCGTATGAAGACTAGGAGTAGTCACTTGCTTAGTTACAGTTAAAATCGCCATGACTACTAACAGAACCCCTACTATAAATGGTGGCAAGTAAGACCCAAAGGCAAAAATAACCCCTAAGAGACTCCAGAAGATGGTAGCCCCCAATCGAGTCTTACTATCTGAGCGATAAACATAGAAGGCTGACAGGAAGAAGATTACCCCCGCAATGTAATAAGCGAATTCTAAAATCAGATCACGTACTGCAGTGATTTCCATTATTTTCTCCCCCTTCTATTCAGACTTTGCTGCCAGTATGCCATATAGAGTGCTACCACGATTAAGCTAGCAATCCCTACAGTCAGAGCTGTGTTGGCAACATCTGTTGCCGCCGCATCATAACCTGCTTCAGTTAAAGTAGAAATAATCAGCAAGACCCCTGAAGAACCGACAAAGATATTTTGAGAGTAGAAGTTGGCGATATTTTCTACGGCCGCACATTTACCCTTAATAGCGTCAACCTCCTCATCGCTTAAATCATCGCCGCATTTTTCTCGCACAGTGGCGTCGGTCATAGGATAAATCAAGGGGCGAACGAACTGAACATGTCCACCCAGAGGGATATGGAAGGCTAGGGACACCTCACGAATCAAGACATAGGTATACAGCAAAATAGGTGCCGTCAAGCCCTTGAGCTTACTAATCAGATGCTGGGCTTGTTGACGCAGGCCGAAGCGCTCTACCATAGCAATCATAGGAATTGGAATCAAGAAGATGGTGACCAAACGGTTCTTGACGAAGTTCTCCCCCAAGAGAATTAGCGCCTCTTGCCAGTTAATACCAGCCACCAAGGCTGTGGATAGGGCTGCTACAATTAAGACCGCCATGGTATCCAACTTAAGCGAAAAACCAAGGACAATAATAACAATACCAATTAATATGAACCAGTTCATACTGTCACTCCTTTCAAATTGTTTAATCTAAATATAGCGATTATCCTGCTCAAAGTAAAGCTTTTCCGAACAAAAAGCGCCTACTATATGTAAACGTCCGTTTTTTTAGTCCTGTATTCTGACTTAACCAAAAACCTCAAGAATCGGTTTAGTAGCCGATTCTTGAGGTTCTTAATTATTGCTGGTTTGTTCTGCCTGGATTTTCTCTTCCAGGTAATCAATAATGCGAGCTTCCTGCTCCTGGGCTCTAAGATTATGGGCACGAGGTAGTCGTTTCTTAGCTTGCGCCAAATGCTCCAGAGCCGTTACCACATCACCCTTGACCCGCCAGTGATAGGCGGCCTGGGCCGTTGAATTTTCTGGTCGCTTGGTTTTCAGCATGGCCACTAAGAGTGGATCTTCCAGTAAGGTCGTAATCAGGGGGGCTTCCGGATGTTGCAGGCTAGCCGCAAAAAGTAAGAGACGCAAGATTTCCTGACGATAGGGCGTCACCATATCCTCCCGTTCCTGGTAGATTTTCTTAGACAGGATATAGACTTCTTCGAACTGACCCTGATCCACTAGTTGCTCTAAGTCATAAAAAATCGTAGCATCAGTCAAGAAGTTCGTCTCATTAATAGTAACACGCCGTAGATAGCGATATTTCTCATCATAAGACTTACCACGATTGGCCCAGTAATTATCCTCTAACATTAGGAAGAAGACCAGGCGGTTTAATTCACTTTTGCTCAATAAAAGTAAGTTTTTGCCATCATTAAAACTCATGGGAATGGCGTTAGTCAGGCCCATTAAAATCCCTAGACTAGCAAAGACAAAGACATAGATATTAGGCCATAGCCAATAGGCCAAGACACTAGTCAAAATATTGGCCAGAAATCCACCCGCTAAGTAGAGCCTAAAGGGAAAATGTTGACTTTGATAGCGTGGTGGGCGCATCAAACACTGGCCACCTGTTCCGGCCACATGTTGCCAGCGAAACTTAAAGCCACCTGACTCTGTTTTTTCTAATTTTAAATCCATGACCCGGAAACTAACAAATTTATAACCCGTCAGCAGGCCACCAAGCAAGTGGCCCCCTTCATGAATAATAATATGTAAAATCGTGCTCACTATAAAGGTCGCCAGCAAATAGGTAATGGACACATGACGTATCTGATTGGCCAGTGAAGAACCGAAGAAGTGCCCAATCAGCAAGCCAACTGCAGCGCCGACTAAAAGACACAAGACTAAATAGCCTAGCTGAAGCAAAACCCAAGATTTTTTTGTATTTTTTTGCGCCATTATAGTTCCTCCCTTTCAGTCCAATTGGTCACCAATATAGTCTCTATTATACTGGATAGCACCTAGTGGTTCAAGGTCAAGAATTGCCACCGAGAGGTAATAATATGATTAAAGCCCATGACAGTCATATTAGTCAACTCAGGACAAAATGGCTCTGTTGACAGGCTTCTGCTTTCGTGTTACACTGAGGCAAATACTACTTCGATGACGAGATGAGTAAGTCAAGCCACGGTCTATAGAGAGCCCTAGTTGCTGCAAAGGGGTGGCCACCTTGACCCAAGATGGCCTCTGAGAATTTCACTGTTTTTCAGCCAGTGAGACGTTCGCAACGTTACTGCCAAGTCTTAGACTTACCAAGGTGCTTGCTGTGAGGCAAGTACAAAATCGGGTGGTACCACGAAGATTCGTCCCGGCGCGCAGGCCTTTTCCTGTGCGTCGGGCTTTTTCTTTGACCTATTAATCCATAAAGGAGTTGACCCTGATGACCCATCGTGACACTCAACTAGCCCAACTGGGCAACCGACAAGACCAACAGACTGGCGCAGTCTCCCTGCCTATTCACCTGTCTACCGCCTACGCCCATCCAGGTTTGGGCCAAAGTACAGGCTTTGACTATACCCGAACCAAAAACCCCACTCGTACGGTCTTAGAAGAAGGCCTGGCTGCCCTTGAAGGTGGCGCCCAAGCAGTGGTGACCTCTTCTGGTATGAGTGCCATCCAACTAGTCCTGGGCCTCTTCCCAGCTGGCAGTCAATTCCTGGTAACACGAGACGTATATGGGGGCAGCTTCCGCTACTTCGATAAGCTCCAAGCGCAAGGCTTCTATCAATTTACTTATTTCCAAGATTTTGAAGACTTGACCTCCTTAATTAGCGATCAAGTAGCTGCTGTCTTCGTCGAGACACCTACCAACCCGCTAATGCAGGAAATTGATTTGGCGGCTGTGGCCCAACTCTGTCAACACCACCAAACACGCCTTATCGTGGACAACACCTTCTTGACGCCCCTACGTCAACGTCCCCTAGAATTAGGGGCTGACCTAGTCATTCATTCAGGCACCAAATACCTGACTGGCCATAACGACATCTTGGCTGGTGTGGTGGTGGCCAAGGATGCTAGCTTGGGCGAGCAACTAGTCTGGTTGTCCAACACAACAGGCCCAACCTTGTCACCTTTTGACTGTTGGCTCTTTATCCGCTCACTTAAAACCCTGTCCCTGCGACTAGACCGGCAAGAAGCCAATGCCCAGGCCCTAGCCCAAGCCCTAAGCCAACACCCGCAAATCAAAGAAGTACTCTACCCTGGTCGCGGTGCCATGATGTCCATTAAGATTCAAGATGCCAGCAAGGTAGACAGCTTCTTACGCGCTCTCAAGGTCTTCACCTTTGCGGAGAGCTTAGGGGGTGTCGAAAGCTTCATCACCTATCCAACCACCCAAACCCATGCCGACATCCCGCAAGACATTCGCGAGTCTTATGGTTTAACAGCCGACTTACTACGAGTATCCGTAGGGATTGAAGACCCGCAAGATTTAATTGCGGACATTATTCAGGCCCTCAATGCCTAAGAAAAAGCGAAGTGCTTCTGCACTTCGCTTTTCTAATGCTATCAAAAACCACACAGCCTGCGCCATGTGGTTTTGTCTTTAACGACTTACTTGTTTATAAGCTTGCTTGTCTTCGAAGCTCTTAAGCGCTAACTGCAAGAGCTCTTCAATCAAGTCACGGGTATTAAGCCCGGTCGCTTCCCAAAGACAAGGATACATGCTGTAAGGGGTAAAGCCTGGCATGGTGTTAATTTCATTAATATAGATATCGTGGCTAGCCGTCACAAAGAAGTCAACCCTCGACAAGCCCTTGCCATCCAATGCGCGGTAGGCGCGTAGGGCATATTCTTGAATCTTGTCACTAATGGCGTCTGGCAATTGAGCCGGAATCTCCATTTCAACTGTGTTGTTGACATACTTTTCATCGTAGTCATAGAAATCAGCGGTCTTAACCAGACGGCCGACTACACTAGCGTGTGCGTCATCGTTGCCTAGAACTGCTACTTCGCATTCTTGAGCAGAAATCCCTTGTTCCACCACGATGCGACGGTCAAATTGCAGGGCTTTCTCTACGGCTGCACGCAGCTCTTCGGTTGTGGTGGCTTTAGAAATCCCCACGCTAGAGCCCATGTTAGCAGGCTTTACAAAGAGCGGATAGAGCAAGTTGCCCTCGCAGCGATTCATCCATTCCTCAGGGGACTGAGCCCATTCACGAGAATCAAAGGCCACGTATGGCACTTGTGGTAAGCCAGCTTGGTGGAAAAGTTGTTTGGAAATGACCTTGTCCATACCGCAGGCGCTAGCAGTCACGCCAGCCCCGACATAAGGCATACCCAAGACTTCCAAGAAACCTTGGATGGTCCCATCTTCGCCGTTAGGCCCATGTAAGATAGGAAAGACAATGGTATCTGCTTCCTTAATGTCGCCAGGTTGAATTAAGGTCCCGACTGATTGACCCTCTGGCCCCTCAGCCCAACATGCTTGCGGACCAGCGCTTAGGGCAAGTTGATTAGAGTGGCTAAGCGGACCTGATAAAGGCGCCCCCTTGAGCCAGTCTCCTTGCTTGGTAATATAAACTGGTTGTACTTCATAGTAATTGTACATGATGGACTGCATAATATTATGTGCTGAAATCAAGGAAATATCATGTTCAGCACTCTGCCCACCATAGAGTAAGACGATTTTCATGTAAAGTTCCTCCATCAATTTTAGATATTCAATACTAGGCGCCAATGGCTGGCACTAGTATCATAGACAATCTCCCCAATCTGCTCAGCCAAATTCTGATTCTGGGAGAGCAAGGTCAATTCATCTTCAATGACAAATAGGGGAACTAACCATTTTCCATTTAGGTAGTGAGCTTGCACAAAGTCTACTTTAATACCATTAGCAAATAAGGGAGCCAATTCCTCAGCTACGTGCGCAGGCAAAAGAGATACGGTCTGGCGCTTAGAGAAGAAAAGATTCTTATTCTCATTGACTAGCTCCGTCATGCGTTCGGTCATATTCCGAGCAAAGCGCGGGTAGAAGTCTTGAATATGCCGATAGAAGAGCTTGTTGAGCCCATTAGGTAAAGTGAGATAGACAAAGTTGTTCTGCAACTTATAGAAGAAAGCCGAGCGTAGGACATTGGAAGAGTGGAAGAGGTAAAGTAATTCCGCAATTTCCTGAGGAGTCAATTGATGCATGAGTTCAATGGATTCGAAGTCAATCCAGTTAGACATCCGCAGCTTCTGGGCTTGGACTGTCTCCATATACCGTAAGACTTCTGACCGTCCCCGCAAAATCTTGAAGTTGGTCTGCACATCAAAGCGACCAAAATTAGCCGGTGCTTCTGCCAAAATCAAGTTATTAGGTAAATTCTGTGCACTAAAGTCGTCACTAGTCAGACTTAGGGCCCGGGTCATCATATAGTTGGTAACCGAGTCATAATGCACATAGAGGTTAACCCGTTTCATCTCATGCCTCCTTTCCATGCTAGCTAGTAAGTCAATAATATAATGGGAGCAAGTTTAGACTTAGAAGCTTACTTTTGGTGCTTCTTTCGCTTCAGCTGGTGCTTGTAGGTAAGCTTTTGGTGCAAAACCACTTAAGCCAGCTACCAAGCTGTTAGGGAAGGTTTGGATCCCAGTGTTGTATTGGCCGATGCTTGAGTTGTAGATTTGACGTGCTTTGGCAATCAAGTCTTCAGTTTCTTCCAAGCTCCGTTGTAAGTCCAAGTAGTTTTGGTTAGCTTTGAGCTCAGGATAAGCTTCTGCTACAGCCAATAAACGAGATAAAGCGCCTGTCAATTGGTTTGATAATTCGTTCTTTTGCTCAGGTGTTGCATCCATTGGCAAGTTGACGATTTGTTGACGTGCCTTCACTACGGCATCTAAGGTTTCACTCTCGTGTTTAGAGTAACCTTTGACTGTTTCCACTAAGTTTGGAATTAAGTCGTTACGACGTTGGAGTTGCACGTCTACTTGGCTGAAGCTCTCTTCAGACCAGTTACGTAAACGAACTAAACGGTTGTAGACAGATGCCCAGAAGACTACTAATAGGACCACAATCCCAGCAATAATCCCTAAAACAGTCCATAATGTACTCATAAAAAAACATCCTTTCGAATTTTAGTCTCGTCCTCTATTATAAGCCAAAAACCTTGTCTTGTCACGCTTTGCGAAAGATTGTTAAGTAAAATCAAAAAAGAGCCCCGAGGGGCTCTTAGTCTTCTGTGGATAGAATAGTGGCTTATTTGTTGAAGCCGTACTTCTTGTTGAAGCGGTCCACACGACCATCTGCTTGGGTGAATTTTTGACGCCCAGTGTAGAATGGATGTGAATCAGACGAAATTTCCACGCGGATTAATGGGTAAGTGTTGCCATCTTCCCACTCAACCGTTTCGTTAGAAGTTTTCGTTGAACCTGACAAGAATTTGTAACCAGTAGTAGTGTCCATGAAGACAACTGGTTGGTAGTTTGGATGAATATCTGGTCTCATTTATGAACTTCCTTTCTGCCCTAGGCTATTTGCTAGTCTAGAGTTATTTGTCTGCACTCGGTGCAACACTAATATCATACCTAATTCTCTGCCAAATGTAAAGAATAAATTTGGCCCTTAACTAGAAAAGCTAGCACCTGGCGTCAGACAGGCCTTAGTGGATATCCCAGGGAAAATCCAAGTTGAGGCCTGACTGGAATTGAGCCGATGCTTTGCGTTCGGCCATGCGTTTGGCCTGGCGTTCTGGGTAGCCTGCGCAGACGAAGATTTCCTCTGGGCCCTCTGGCTGAATAGGGGCGACCTCAACCGAAGCCCCCGTCTCATCGATGGCCACAAAGGTCAAGAAGGCCGTCGCTGCTAAATAACGTTCCCCCGTCTCAAGGCGTTCCCCTACTACCTTGGCAAAGACTTCGACCGAGGTACGGCCGGTACCTGTGACAATGGTTTCCACACAGACGGAGTCAGACAAGTGCAGAGGCCGGATAAAGTTGAGCTGGTCCATCGAGGCCGTCACACAGAGACTGCGCGTATGGCGGGACACTGTAATACTGGCACAGTTATCAATGAATTCCATGAGCTGACCGCCATAGAGGGTTTGGTGCATATTACAATGGAAAGGTAGAATACGGTGGGTTTGCACCGCTCGTGATTCGCGGCAAAACTTAGCCTCCATCTTAGCTTCCTTCTTTCTTAGTAGGCCCGCGCCAACCATACGGTGTGTTTAGCCGGTTGGCCTGTCACGATACAGGTTGCTTTCTCTGGCACTTGACCTGCAAATGGAATGTTACGCGTGGTGAAGCCAGTTTCTTCCTTAATCTTGGCTTCGCTCTCTTCAGTGCCATCCCAACCTGCTAACACCCAACCAGGCACTTGGCCAGCTGCCCGCTTGCTTTCGATGTGGGCTTTGAGCTCATCTAAGCTATTGATGTCTGTATAGTAGTTGGCTTGGTTCATTTGGCGCGCCTTTTCTAAGAGTCGTCCTTGCATGCTAGCCAATTCCGCTTGAACGCTAGCCAAGAAGTTGTCAAATGGTACGGCTACTTTGTCATCTAAGTCGCGAGCCTTCATCATGACTTGCGCATTTTCTAAGTCGCGTGGACCACACTCAATCCGAACTGGCACCCCACGAAGTTCCCATTCATTGAATTTGAAACCTGGCGAGTTGTTGCTGTCGTCTACGCGGCAACGGATACCTGCAGCTTTAAGTTGTGCCTGTAATTCATGGATTTTGTCCAGAATGGCTGGGTTCTTTTGCCATGGACCTACTGGAACGAAGACTACTTGAGTTGGGGCCACTGCTGGTGGCAAGACCAAGCCCTTGTCATCGCCGTGAGTCATAATCATAGCCCCAATCAAGCGAGTGGATACCCCGAATGAGCTAGTGTGGGCATAAACGTGCTCGTTATCTGTATTGAGGTAACGGATGTCGAAAGCCTCCGCAAACTTGGTCCCCATGTAGTGTGAAGTCCCAGCTTGAACGGCTTTGCCGTCTTGCATCATGGCTTCAATGGAGAAGGTGCTAACAGCCCCGGCAAAGCGCTCAGAAGGTGTTTTCTCACCGTCTACGACTGGCACAGCCAAGACACCTTCCACGACTTCCTTATAGATTTGGAGCATACGCATGGTGCGCTCTAAGGCTTCTTGACCGTCGGCGTGGGCCGTATGGCCTTCTTGCCAGAGGAACTCAGAGGTCCGCAAGAATGGTAAGGTCTTCTTCTCCCAACGGAACACGTTAGCCCATTGGTTGATTTCGAGTGGTAGGTCACGGTAGGACTGGATCCAGTTGGAGAAGGCATCCCCAATAATGGTCTCAGAAGTTGGACGTAAGGCCAAACGTTCTTCTAATTTCTCACCGGCCGCTTCCGTTACCCATGGTAATTCTGGGCTAAAGCCTTCGATGTGATCCTTCTCCTTGTTGAAGAATGATTCAGGAATTAACATTGGGAAGTAGGCATTACGGATGCCCTCTTCCTTGAAACGAGCATCCATGGCTTTTTGGATATGTTCCCAGATTTCATAGCCATCTGGTTTAAAAATCATACAGCCTCGCACTGGCGAGTAGTCCATTAAATCTGCTTGTTGAATGGTTTGTAAATACCATTTTGAGAAATCTTCTTGTCTTGTTACCATCTGGTAAACCTCCTTACAAAAAATCGTGACTGTGCCCCATCCTTAATCAAGGACGAAGCACAGTCACTCCGCGGTACCACCTTGTTTGCCGACATAGACGCCGGCCAACTTATAGCCGATAAGGAGGCCAACCCACTTGTTCTCTTCAATAGTAGGTTCCAAGCCACCAGAGGGTATGCATCTTCCAGCCAAGGACGCACTCTCTAAAACCATAGGGACTGTACTAGTCTATTTACAGCTATAAATATACGCATTTTTAAGCCCTTTGTCAAGCTGTCCTCTGCTGGCTCCTAGCAAGAAAAAAGGTCCAGGACTGCGTCCCTGGACCTGACTCACTTAGCGGTTCACAATTTGCCCCGCATCATTTAATTTATACTTTTGCAAGAGGCCTAGGCGATTTAAAGGCCAATAGCTGACATCGGCTTCCCCTTCGACCGTGTTGGCATCAATAAAGCCAAAGGAACGGCCGTCTAGTGAGTTCTGACGGTTATCCCCCAAGACGAAGTACTTACCTTCTGGCACTGTGCTAGCTCCTGCAACTTGAGCTAGGGTGAAGTTTTGCGTGAAGTTGCCATTTGGATTGGCTGCCTGGTACTCCTTCACCTTCTCAGCTAAGTATGGCTCGTCAGTAGCCACGCCATTGAGGTAAAGTTTGTCGTCGCGCACTTCAATGGTGTCACCTGGCACGCCAATGACCCTTTTGATGTAACGTTTGCTAGGGTCGCTCGGCGCCTTAATAACTACCACGTCGAAACGTTCGATTTTAGCCAGTTTCCACATAAAGAGACGTTCATCATGTTGTAAAGTATAGTCCATCGAGTGTCCATCCACACGGAAGGACTCCACCACAAAATGACGCAAGGCGAAAACCGCCGCTACCATAATAATTAAGTAAACCAGGAATTCTAAGACTTCCTTGGCAATTGCTTTGATATTCATATTATCCCTCCAGGATTCATCTACCTCTTCATTATACCTTAAGGCTTAGAGGACAAGCAATCCTGAGCACTTTTGATGCTAAAATAAATCCTAGACAAGAAAAAGCTAGGACCAAGTCCTAGCCTTATTGCTTGCTTATTCTTCAGAAGATGAAGCGGAATTAGCATTGCCAGCCCCTGCTTCAGGTTCCTTGATATCAACTGGTTGGTTGTGGTTGCTTACAGTCACAGAGAAAGTCACATCCACTGTTTGTGGTGCGTCGTCGCCCTCAGCCAATTTAGGATTTACTTGAGCCACGTCTACATGAAGGACAAGGTTGAAAGCTTTGATGAAGTGAGTTTCTTTATCATAGCTCACTACCAAGCTAGGGTTCAATTCGAAGAACTTCTTGAAGTTCTCAGCAGTGAAGACCTTGCTGAAGCTTTCTTCGCTAACGTTTTGACCTGCTTGTTTAGCTTGGTCTAGAGCCGCTTGTTGCAATTTCTTGAAGAGGGCTTCGTGATCTTGATAGAACTTAGCACCATCAATGTTTTGTTTGAGGGAAACTTGATACTCGTCATCTTTTGCTTCCACATTGAATAATTCAGAAAGAGCTGTATTAAATTCTTTGTCTAACTCAGAATTTGTCTTAGCTACTTCTAAAAACTTGGCATAAGCTTTTTGGAATTCTTGTTTGTTGACGGAAACATCTGATACATGCCAGTCTTTGTCTCCTTCACGGAAGAAGGCTTTGGCACCTTTTACCACTGCCTCAAATTGGCCATTGGTGGTTGGTGGCAATTGTAAATCAAGTGAACCTTGGAGTTCAGCATTCTTAACATCCACGTCACCTGTTAGGTTAGCCGTTAAACTACGTGGTGTAGTCTTAGTAGTACCAATAACGGACAGGCTAGATTCCAAGTGGAAAGTCTCCAACTTGAGTGCTGCTTCGTTGGCTTGGGCCATCAAATCAGCGAAAGATGGGGCAGCATCTTGAGCTGCAGCGAAAGGTAATTGGCTAAAGAAAGCCAAGAAGACTACTAACACTTTGACTAATTTTTTCATTTTCATTCCTCCTCTTAGTCTCAGTTACATTGCAGGAGTTGACTAGTCAAACTCCTGTTAATTTTATGCTAACACTTTAGAGCTTAGACTTCAAGTCTTTCCTCCTATAAATCAGACATCAGTAGAATAACCATCGTTTTTTGCTAGCGACCAGTTAGCAAGCTACAAAAAAGCACCCCTAGGGGTGCTTTCATTACGGATTAGTGGTTTTCTAATTCGATTGGTTGGTTGTAGTCTTTAGCTTCTAAGTTAGCTTGCACAGCGATATTGCCTGGTGCACCTTGAGCTGATTGAGCTGGTAAGAAGTCAGCAGGTTTCAAGTTAACATCAAGGGTAACCTTAGAAACTAAGAAAGTAGATTTGTTGTAACGAATTTCTACTTTAGGGTTTGATGCAAAGAATTTTTCCATGGTATCAGCGCTGAAAAGCTTGTCGAAGGTTGCTTTTTGTTGATCAGATACAGATTGACCGTTAGCTTCTGATTGTTTTAAAGCTTGCTCCTTAACGCGTTCGAAGGTTGCTTTGTTATCTTCGTAGAATTTCTTCCCGTCGATGCCTTGTTTGAGGGCGTAAACATAGTCTTCGCCGTCTTCTTTGATTTCAAAGTATTGACCTAAAGTAGCTTCTTGTTCAGGAGTTAAATCCTTGTATGCTTCTTTCATTGCGTTTTGGAGAGCTGTCTTGAATTGGTTACGTTGCGCAGAGTAGTCTGCCTTTGTCCAATCTTTATCGCCAGTTTGAGTTGATAAGGTGTCATCTTTCAATTGGAAAGCTTGTTTCTGAGCAGATGGAGACAATTGGCTTGCAATCTCAACTTTACCTTCACCTTGAACGTTCTCTAAGTCTAACTCTGTTTCAAAGTTAACGTTAGCGAAGTTAACTTTAGTCCCGTTTTGGTCGAAAGCAACAGTTAAGTTACCTTTTAAGTCTACAGACTTCACAGTTTTCAAAGCTGCATCAGCTTTGCTGAAGAGTTCATTCAAACCTACAGCATGTGCAGTTGTAGCAGGTGTAGTAGCGAATACAGTAGCAGCCACAGCTGTTACAGCAAAAAATTTCTTGATGGATTTCATCATCATTCTCCTTTACGTAAAAGATTTTACATGTTCCTATTATAACGCGCTCAGCTTAAATTACAACCAAAAGCCCTCGATTTCATATAAATTTCATACTTTAGACCGAGAAAAAGCCCTTTATTCCGAACAAAACACAGGGTCTAAAGCAAGGAAAGTTCGTCCCTGGCCTTGGGTCTACAAAAAAGCAGCCCCTAGGGGCTGCTAGAAAATTGTCCTTATTCTGAAGCAGAACTTGAAGAGCTGTCTTCACTTGATTCTGTCAAGCGACTTGACTCAGACTCTGAACCAGGTAATTTTTCTTCTGGCACTCTAATCTCGCGGCTCTCGTTGAAGCCGTCGAAGGTCATTTCTGCATTGTAGTAGAAGCTATAGAGACCAAATTGTTCAACTTCTTTGCTATCTAGGAAGTCTGTGAAGCGCAAGGTCACTTCCACCTTATAAGATGTCACCAGGTAGCTATCCTTAGCAAAATGAACTTCATAAACCGGCTTGCTTTCCAAGAACTTGCTTAAGGTCTCAGCACTGTAGAAACGGTCAACTTGTGCCTTGTAGCTTGGCGACACTTTTTCGCCACGCTCTTCCATCTCATCATAGATTCGTTGCTTAAATTCATCCAAAGCAGCCTTGTTATCATCGAAGAGTTTCTTGGCATCAATATCATCGCGAAGACTAAGTACATACTCGCTATCTGTCTCAGTGAGCTTGAAAATTTGCTTGATTAGCTCATCATGTTGAGCCAAAGCCTTAACGACTTCGTCTTTAGCAGGGAAGTTGAAACCTTCACGCTCTAAAGTTCTCTTAAAATCAGCTTTTTCCGCGCCAGTATCTTCCACTTGGGCGATGCGATCATCAATTTCATAGAAGGTTTGATTATCCTTCAGACCCCAACGAATATTGCGGAATTGCGGCAGGAAAATTGAATCAATGACCATATTCAGATCAACGTTTAGGTTTTGGATATCGACATAACCATCGACTTGCACTTGGCCTAGGTCCATATGTTGGGTCTGACGATCAATGGCAGCCTTGAGCGTCCCTTGGGTGTGGAAGCTCTTGAGGCCACGGTAGGCTTCATAGCTACGGCCTAAAAGTTCAGAGATTGCTAAATCTTCTGCTTGTACTTTAGGTAAAGAGATGAAAATCAGGGTCAGGGCCATTAAAAGAGCGGCCATTTTTTTGAAGAATTGTTTCATGGGGTTCTTCCTTTCTAGACTGGAATAGGATTAGTCTTCCTTGCTTAAATCTTCCAACTTGAATTTTTCTTGGAAGAGTGGACTTACTGAACGGTTTTCGTGGATACGCTTGATAGCTTCCCCGACTAAAGTGCCGACAGAAATCGTTTGGAGTTTGTCTAAGTGGCGACCTTCTGGTTGTTGGATAGAGTCGGTCACGATGACTTCTTTGATTTCAGATTCATCTAAGCGCTCGACAGCTGGACCAGATAGGACAGCATGGGTACAGCAAGCATAGACGGAATCAGCACCCTTATCTAGGAGGGCGGCTGCCGCTAAGGTAATGGTCCCTGCGGTATCAATCATGTCATCGATAATGATACATTTCTTGCCTGCCACATCCCCGATAATGTTCATGACTTCAGAGACATTAGGACGCGGACGGCGTTTGTCGATAATGGCAATCGGCGACTTGAGGAAGTCGGCCAGTTTGCGAGCCCGCACTACCCCACCGTGGTCAGGAGAAACAACCACGACATCTTCCCCGAAGAGGCCTTTTTCTAAGAAATAGTCAGCCAAGAGTGGCACCCCAATTAAGTGGTCCACTGGGATATCGAAGAAGCCTTGAATTTGCGGTGCATGCAAGTCTAAGGTTAAGACACGGTCTGCCCCGGCAATAGTAATCATGTTAGCAACTAATTTAGCGGTAATTGGTTCACGCGACTGAGCCTTACGTTCTTGACGCGCATAGCCGTAGTATGGCATGACTACGTTAATAGTCTTGGCACTTGCCCGGCGTAAAGCGTCAATCATAATCAAGAGTTCCATCAAGTTGTCGTTGACTGGGTCAGAAGTCGACTGCACGATGTAGACGTGCGCCCCCCGAATACTTTCTTCCACGTTGACCTTGACTTCACCGTCTGAAAAACGCGAAATACTAATTTTCCCTAGTTCTAAACCAACTGCCTCTGCAATCTTCTCTGCCAAAGGACGGTTTGAACTCAAAGAGAAAATCTTCAACTTCGGATCTTTATAATGTTTACCCACAATGGTTCCTCCTAAAAATTACTTTTTGCTAAATTTTTGCCAATAGTTGGGAATGTTGTCTTGCTTGACACGGGAAATGGCCAAGGCTTGATCTGGCACGTCGCGTGTCACGGTGGTACCCGCCGCAATAAAGGTTTGGTCGCCAATCTTAACTGGTGAGACAATGTTAGCATTACAGCCGATAAAGGCTTGGTCACCTATGGTCGAACGATGCTTCTTCTTACCATCATAGTTGACGAAGATAGTCCCGCAACCGATATTGATATCACGACCTAGGTCAGCATCGCCAATATAGGTTAGGTGGCCTGACTTGACACCTGCCCCTAAAGTAGAGTTCTTAACTTCGACGAAGTTGCCGATATGAACATCTTGGCCTAGGTGGCTATTTGGCCGCAAGTGGGCAAATGGTCCCACAGTAGCACCAGTGGCGACCGTCGAAGACTCGATAACGGATTGGGTCACAGATACGCCATCCGCTAATTGGCTGTCATGGATTTCAGTATTGGCCCCGATTTGGCACTGAGCCCCAATACGGGTTTGGCCCTTGAGGCTAACATTAGCTTCCAAAATGGTATCTGAACCAATGACCACATCGGCTTCAATATAGGTTGAAGCTGGATCTATCATGGTCACGCCTTGGCGCATATGATATTCATTAATGCGGCGGCGCATAGATTGGGTCGCTTCCGCTAGGGCTACTCGGTCGTTAACCCCAATGGCTTCGGTCTCATCTGCCATAACGTAAGCAGCTACAGTCCGCCCTGCTTGACGGGCTAGAGCAATGACATCCGGCAAGTAGTATTCGCCTTGGGCGTTGTCGTTGCCGACACGTTTGAGGCAATCAAACAATAATTGATTGTCGAAGACATAGGTCCCCGTGTTGAATTCACGAATCAGCGCCTCTTGCTCTGTGGCATCCTTCTGTTCCACAATCTTCAGAACTTGTCCCTCAGCGTCACGGACAATCCGTCCGTAACCTGTCGCGTCTTCGGTAACAGCGGTCAAAATGGTTGCCCCTGCCCCTTGCGCTTGATGATAGTCAAAAAGGGCCGATAAAGTCTCAGCAGTTAAGAGCGGTGTATCACCACAAATCACCAGAGTGCTGCCCGCTAAATGTCCCAAGGCAGCTTCTGCCTGTAAGACTGCGTGGCCTGTCCCTAGTTGTTCTGCCTGTAAGGCATAGCTAGACTTATCGCCCAAGTAGGCTTGTACAGCTTCCGCTCCATGCCCCACGATGGTGACGATTTGATTGACACCGCTGGCTTCAACCGCTCGCACCACATGGGCTACCATAGGCAAACCACACACGGGGTGTAGCACCTTATAGAGGGAAGATTTCATGCGTGTGCCCTTCCCTGCAGCTAGAATGACTGCCATCCGATTCTCCATTCATCATACTCCTTTGCTTACTACGTACGACATGGCACGTTGATTTCGTAATCTACCGATACTATTATACCGATTTCAGGCGCAGATATCCAATCGAATTATCTTTTTTTATCAATTTGTTATTTTCTAGTGTAGAGACGTTGTGAATGGTTCGAAAGCCTCTCCTTCTGTGAAGAAGCTGCCAGGTTCCGTATAGAGCTCAAAATGTTCGATTTCTGGGTTATAGACCATTTGAATCTTCATCAAGGACTCGTGAGGTGGCAATTTTTGCTTTTCTTGGTCCGTATTCTCCGCAAAGACACAGACACCGGCTAGCTGACACTCAAATTCATCCAGCATAGACAAGAGACCAAAAATAGTCCCTCCATTGCGGAGGAAGTCGTCAACAATCAAAACCTTACTTCTAGGCGCTAAGGCTAGTTTGGATAGCTCCATCTTGTTGACGGTTTGCAGAGAGCCAGATAGATAGCTAATAGAAATAGTTGACCCTTCAGCGTCACGTGAGTCACGACGCACCACCACGTGAGGGACATTGAGATAGCGAGCAACAGCGACTGCCAAGCCAATCCCCTTGGTCTCAATGGTCATAACAGCATCCACGCCACTACGTTGGTAACGAGAGGCAATCAACTTACCTAAACGGTTAAGAATGTCAGAATCTTGCAAGACATCGCCCATATAAATATAGTTGCCAGGCAGGACCCGCTTGCCGGACTCCATTTTCTTAGCGACACGCTGAAAAAGATCCTTCAAGTCACGATCTTGAATGGTGGGGTAGAAGATAATGCCGCCGGACACCCCTGCTACAGTCCGAATATCCCCTAAATCATTCTCTTGAAACACGTCGCGTACAAAGTTGATATCTTCACTGATCGAGGACTTGGCAGAATCAAAGTAATCTGCAAAGAAGGACAAGGTGACTAGCTGATTGGGATGTTCCATTAAGTACTGGCATATGAAAACAATCCGATGATTGCGTTTAAATTTCTTGGCTTCTACACCCATGATACACAACTCCTTTTTGGTTTGACTCTATTATATCAGATACTTGAACATTTTCCATAGTTATTTTTCACAATATTCGTCTTGCGTACGAAATTTCTCGATATAGGTCTAGACATTAAGAAAGGCTAAGCATGAGCATCTATATAAAAAATATGCTCATAAAATATCTAAAACACTCACGCCAGTCTCGCAATATATAACTCTCTGTATAGTTTATTGACTGTCAAATCATTGTTGTCTATTTCATCAAAAAACTAAAAATCCGATTGAATCCAACGACTCAATCGGAGTATTAAGTGTAACTAGGTACGATTTCGCCACCAGCCAAGGAAGCCTTGACCTAGAGAAATAACGATAAATAAAATCACGAAGCCTAAGGTAATGGAAGCCCCTGGCGGCGTATTTAGATGGTAAGAGGCCATCAAACCAGCGATAATCCCTACCACATTAATAACAAAGCCAATCAAGATAGTCTGTCTGAAACTTGAGGACAGCTTAATGGCAGTCGCGGCCGGGATTACAATGAGGGCAGAGACCAGTAAGGCCCCCACAATCGGCATCATGACACTAATGGCCACCCCTGTCACGACAGACAGTAGAATGGACATGAACTTGACAGGCAGACCCGCCGTATGCGCCGTCGCTTCATCAAAACTCATAACGTAGAGAGGGCGACGGAAGAGCAGGTAGAGGGCTAGGACAATGCCCGCTAGGACGGCCAAGAGAATTACCTCTTGAGGTGAAATCAAAATAATAGAACCGAAAAGGAACTGCTCAATCTTAAAGTTTGAGGCGTTGCGGTTAAGATTCATAAGCACCAAGGCCACTGACATGCCACCAGCCATCATAATAGCCACCGACACCTCGGAGAAGTCGCGGTAAATGAGCCTCAAATATTCTAGTAAGACCGAAGCCACAATGACGACTAGGAGAGTGGTCACCGTTGGACTGACCCGTAGAATCATCCCCAAGGCTACCCCCGCTAAGGAGATATGGGACAAAGTATCGGCCATCATGGATTGGCGCTTCAGAATCAGCAAGAGGCCGATAATAGGCGTAATGCAGGAAATAGCCAGGCCTGCTAGGAGTGCGCGTTGGATGAAGTCAAGCTGAAACATCTCCATGGGGTTCCCTCCTCTCTCACTAGTCTAATTTCTCGGGTATAGAAACCTTCAATTTCTTGGTCGGCATGAGTCACCATGAGGATGGACTTGCCGTGATGTTTACAGGCATGGCGTAAGAGCCGGTAGAAGGCCCGTCGGGACTCAATATCCATACCGGTGGTTGGCTCATCTAAGACGAAGAAGTCCGGATCAGTGGCGAAGACCCGCGCTAAGCAGATACGTTGCTTCTGACCGCCTGACAATTCTCCGATTTTCTTATGGCGCAAATGGCTCATGCCGACAGCCGATAGGGCTCGATCCACGTGTTCTTTGTCATGGGCGTCTAGACGCTTGAACCAACGCCCCTTTGGATAGCGGCCGGACTCGACAAACTCCTGAACCCGGCTAGGGAAGCCGGCATTAAAAGAGTTGACGTTCTGTGGCACATAGCCAATAGACAAGGGCTTGCCTAGGGCATTAGTCTTGGCAATCGTGACCGTTCCTGACGCTGGCTTAAGTAGGCCTAGGATATTCTTCAAGAGGGTGGACTTGGCCGCCCCATTTTCTCCGGTCAGAATGACGAACTCGCCGGGGTTGACTTCAAAGTTTACTTCATTGAGAACCTTCTCCCGATCATAGTAGAAGGAGAGGTTTTTGACACTGACTAGGGTCATGACTTGCCTCCTTGGCAGATAATTTGCTGGCTAAAAAGGTCCCGCCTGCTAGTTGGGACAAAAATTGAAGAGTTAGCAATTAATTGGATAGTAATTGCTACACTTGACCCCTCCTATTATAGACCACTTAGGACAAAAAATGCAAGCAGTGGCAATGCCACCGCTTGCTTGAGGTGTCTTAATCTTGACTAGCTTACTTGGTCAAATTAGCTAGGTTTTCGCGCATGAGGCTGAAGTAGTCAGCGCCAGCCGCAATTTCTTCTGCGCTGACAGTTTCCAAGGTACGCAATGGACGGAGCTCAGCACCTGTAGCAGATGCTACGGTCTTGGCAATGGCATCATCCAAGGATGGGTCAACGAAGATGACCTTGGTCTTGTGTTCCTTAACAAATTCTTGCATCTTAGCTAGGGCAGCCGCACTTGGTTCTGCTGTAGAAGAGATACCCGTAATGGCATGTTGTTCTAAACCATAGGCATGCGCTAGGTAGCCAAAGGCAGCGTGTTGTACCACAAAGTTCTTGTCGCTCAGCTTAGCGGTGCCTTCTTTAAATTCTTTGTCTAATTTCTTAAGGTCTTCTGTTAAGCTAGCGGCATTGGCTTCATAGGTAGACGCATTTTCAGGGTCTAAGGCAACCAAAGCCTTCTTCACATTTTCAGCTTGCTTAGCATAAGTCATTGGGTCCATCCAAGTATGTGGGTCAAATTCATGGTGATGGCCTTCTTCGCCCTCTTCATGATGCTCTTCCCCAGATTGACCAGATTCCGCTTCATGGTCGTGGTCTTCATGGTCGGCATCACCCTTGAGAAGTTCAATGCCTTCGGTTGTCTTTTGAACCTTGGTCTTGTCAGTATCCAAGAGTTTGGTTAAGTCTTCAACAAAGTGCTCCATCTCATCATCTTGGTAGATAAAGAGGTCACTAGTTTGAACCTTGGCTGCGTCGCGGGCGCTCATTTCGTAGTCATGGGCATCTTGGTTGCCTTCTAAGAGCATGGAAACCTCTGCCTTATCCCCGGCAATGCGTTGAGCTAAGTAGTAAACTGGATAGAAAGTGGTCATGACCTTCTTCTTGCCAGCAGCTGAGACAGTAGGAGCCAATGGTGCCAATAAGCCAAGTACTAATACTAGGCTTGCTAAAAGTGCAGATAATTTACGTTTCATTAAATCTTCCTCCTATGAAAATATGTAATGGTTACTTTTTCCATAATTTATTATACGCCTTTCTGACTAGATGTCAACCGTAATCTTTATCTTTTTGCTTCAGACACACCCGCCTATTACCCGTCTGGCTTGGAATCAAGAGGCATCCTTGCTATACTATAGATAGCGATTCCCTTTAAGAAAGGAAGATTTACATGACTGAATCCGTCTTAGAGTCTGTCTTGGAAGTAAGCCAGCTGACTAAGATTTATAAGAAGCAACGGGCCTTAGATTCCTTCGATCTCTCCGTCTCGCGCGGTGAAATCGTCGGCATCATCGGACCCAACGGGGCTGGTAAATCCACCCTGCTACGTAGCATCGTGGGCCTAACCCCTGCATCTGAGAAGAACATTCAGCTCTTTGGCTCGGTAGACTACGAGGCCCTCTTAACCAACCGCCACTTCGTCGGCGCCTTGATTGAGGCCCCTGCCTTTGTCGATAACATGAGCGCTAAGGAGAATATGATTCATTATGCCCTGCAACGCAAGGTCAAAGACCGCAGCGCCCGTATCGACGAAGTTTTGGCCTTGGTTGGCTTAGACAAGACCGGCAATAAGAAAGTCAAGAACTTCTCCCTGGGGATGAAGCAACGTTTGGCCATTGCCTTAACCCTCTTACATGATCCCGACCTCTTGATTCTGGACGAGCCTATTAACGGTTTGGACCCTGCTGGGATTATCCATGTGCGGGAGCTACTCTTGAAACTCAACCGGGAAAAGAACATGACCATCTTAATTTCTTCCCATATCCTGTCGGAATTGGAGCACTTGGCAAGTCGCTTCGTCTTCGTTAACAAAGGCCGCAAGGTGGCCGACATTAGCTCTCAAGAACTCGCTCATCAAGCTAGCACCTATTATCAGGTTCAAACGACCGACAATGCCAAGGCCCTTGACTTCTTAAGCCAATGGCTGGGCCAAGATAAGGTGGCAGCAGATGGCAAAGAGCTAATTGCCATCTATGACTTAGAAGTGCCCCTACCTGAAATTGCCAAACGCCTAGTAAATGAAGGCTTCGAACTTCTCTTCCTGGGTAGCCACAAGAATGACCTCGAATCCGTCTTCTTGAATCTTACAGAAGGAGGCAACTAAGATGTTCCAGCTATTACGCGCAGAATTCTATCAAATCCGCCATCGGGTGGCGCCTTTTACTATGCTGCTACTCAGCTTTTTGGCGACACTCGGTATTGCCTATCTGGCCACCATCATGCTTTTCGCCGGACTAAGGGCTGAGGAAATCACTGAACTGCAAAAGGGGTTTGTGGGTAGCCAAGTTTTGAGCTTCTATATCATTGGCCTCAAGGAAATACCTCTGCTTCTTTGTTTCGTGGCTCAGATCCTGACCTTTAACAATGAGACTAAGAACCGGACCTTGATTAACACCATCAGCTATGGTCACCGCCGTCGCTCTGTAGTCCTCAGCAAGATCCTGGTAGGACTCTTCTACCTCTTACTGGCTTTATGCTTGGGCCTAGTTTCTCTCGTAATCGGGGGCAGCATGTCGGGAGCTACTTTCAAGGGTGATGAAATCCTCGGATTTTTCACTAGCTATTTGATTCCTAGCATCCCTCTCTTCCTAGGCTACATCGCCCTCTTAAGCATCCCTGCCTTCCTCTTCGCTGGCCAGGGCCCACTGATTTTTACTTATCTCCTGCTCACTTTCATTAACCAAATCATAAGCGGTGTTTATTCATTCTTAACCACTAACACCCAAAACATGGGGAATGTGGTTCAAAAATTCCTGAGTGCGGATAAGGTTTTTGCCTTCTTCTTCACCTTCCTAAAAGTAGGAAAGCCGCTGACCTGGGGCAACCTAAACTTCGACTTGACACCAGTCGTCGCCTCGGCCTACTTCCTTCTCTTCTTCTGGATTGCGGTCAAACTCTTCAACCGCGCCGAAGTTAAATAGTAGCTTCGTAAAAATCCCCCGGACTCCTTGATGGAAGTCGGGGGATTCTTTTTGTCTAAAATACGATATTTTCAAAATCGCGTTTTCAAGCATAAATTTAAGCGTACATCCTATTGAGACGATGGTTGTGGCACAAGCTATCAATTTCTTGTTGCATCAGGATTTTGGGGTGAGTTGTGGTTAACCACAACTCGCCCTAAAATCTTGCTTTTCAATTTAATATAAAACACCCGCTCTAGTGTCAAGCCTAGAGCGGGTGTTTACTTTTAATGGCCCAGTGCTTGGCGGTAGTTACGCACCATGAAAGGACTAATCATAATCTTACGTTCTTCTAAGCGTTCCACCAGCTCCTCGTCACTTAAGTCAGCTGGCGCATCATGTAGAATCTCATGAATAATTTGCTTAATCTTTTCAGCGGAGAAGCCATCTCGGTCTTCCCGTGTCGCCACTGTGATAAAGTCCGTCATTGGCAGGACATATTGGCCAAAGCCCATGTTCTTGTTAGACACCAAGAGGTTGACGACTGGTTCAGGCAAGCCCGTAATCTCCGCCACCTGCTTGAGCAAGAGTGGCACCTTAGAATCTGAAAGTTGGCTAAAGTAATCGTGCTGAACCGCTGCAATGGCTTGCGCGACTTTCAGAATCAATTGCTCCCGCACCCGCAAGTTACGGGCTAGACGATCATACATGAGTTTCTGTGGCTTGGAGAAGGCGACGACCTCAGGATCTTGGGTCGCTAACATCTCTTGATAGTAAGGCTCATTGAAGATTAATTTTGGATAGTAGTGGGCGTTATAACGCACCTTCATGCCTTCCTGGTCTTGGAGAACCGTCACATCATCTAATAGATGGTCCTCTTCTTCCACTTGGAAGAGGTCGGCTGGACTGGTCCGCAAGGTTTGATAGTAGCTAACGCAGGCCAGGACATCTGCTAGCGGCAGGCCAGTAGCCGTCACGATGGCTTGATAATCTTCTGACTTGAGTTGGTCAAAATATTCTTCTAAGAGGTAGTAGGCCACATTAGGGGCATGAGCATCTTGCTCGGTCTGCAACATCAAGCATTCGCGTAAGTCATAGGCCCCAATCCCGGCAGGTTCCAATTGTTGGAAGAGGGTAATGGCATCCAAGGCAATAATGGGTTCGATGCCTAGTTGTTTGGCCACTTCCTGGTAGCTATATGGCAGATAACCTTGAGGATTTAATAAATCAATCAAGCGCACCATGGCGTCCCGAATGATGGTATGGCGGTACATCATAATCTGTTCGAAGAGAAACATAGGCAGATTACGCGGTGCTTCCGGCATCTGCGGATCCACCCCAATAATGGCACTGTGTTCTTGTAGGGTAACCGATGCTTGCTGGGGCTTGGTCTTAGGATAGTCTAGTTCAATGAAGGGATTCTCTAGAATTTCATCTTCTAGGAAATAAGTAAGTTGGGCCGCACTCAAGCCGAGCATCTGCCACAATTGACTATCCCCTTCAATGGTTTCAATAGGAATACTTTCAAATTCGCTTTGCCCATTAGCTTGAATGACGGTCACCACGTGTTGTTGCTTGTTTAAGTCTGACATGTTGACCCCTCCTGCTATGTATACGTTTTCTTAACTCTATTATAGCGCAAGACGCCCCTTGCGTCTATGCTAAAGCAAGGTTTTTTTGAAAATCAAAAGCAGCAAGCCCCTGAGGACTGCTGCTTACCATGACTTATTCAATTAAATCATCCGCGCTCAGAGCTAGGACAGAAGCCAGATCCCGAACATCTAGCTCTAACTGCAGGCCAATCTTGCCAGCCGAAACCATGATAGAAGGATAATCCCAGGCGCTAGCATGAACATAGGTTGGGAAGGTCTTCTTCATGCCTAAGGGCGAGCAACCGCCGTGAACATAACCCGTTAGGGGCAGGAGGTCGCGTTCCTTAATCATGGCGATATGCTTCTCGCCTACGGCACGCGCGGCCTTCTTCAAATCCAGGCTAGCCACCACGGGAATGACAAAGACATAATGGCCACCTGATTTTCCGACCGTCACCAGGGTTTTGAAGACCTGGTCAGGATTCTGGCCCAAGGTTTCTGCTACTTCCAAGCCTGATAAGGCGCCCGTCTGACTGTAGTCTCGTACTTGATAGGTCACCTTGTGTTGGTCGAGTAGTCGCATAGCATTGGTTTTATGTATTTTCATGGCTAAGAGCCTCCACTAAACAGCAAAAGGCCCTTAGGCCTCTTGCATCTCGCTTACTTCAATCATTTCAATATCGGCACCCAAATCGCGCAATTTGCCTACGATATTAGAGTAGCCACGTAAGATATGGTCGACGCCAGTAATCTCGGTTACGCCATCCGCCACCAAGCCGGCAATGACTAGGCAGGCCCCTGCCCGTAGGTCACTGGCCTTAACTTGCGCCCCACTCAGCTGGGCTGGCCCATTGACCCGAATCATGGCCCCTTCGACCTTGATATCGGCCCCCATGCGGTTGAGTTCAGGAATATGCTTGACACGGGCTGGGTAGATGGTGTCGATGATAGTCCCGTTACCTGCCGCAATCGCCAAGAGTGGCGTCAGCGGTTGTTGCAAGTCAGTGGCAAAACCTGGATAAGGCTGGGTCTTGACGCTGACCATGCGGAGGTTTGGACTTGGATGAACGTAGATGGAATCTTCACCAATCTCCAATTGAGCGCCCATTTCTTCAACCTTAGCAATGAAGCCTTCAATATGTTCAAAAATGACATTATTGACGCGGACCCCTTGGCCAGCTGCCACGGCAGCCGTAATATAGGTCCCGGCTTCAATTCGGTCCGGAATGATGGTGTGGGTACAGCCATGCAGATGCTCCACGCCCTCTACCCTGATGACGCTAGTACCGGCACCGCGAATCTTAGCCCCCATCTTGTTAAGCAGGTTAACGACATCAATAATTTCCGGTTCGCGGGCAGCATTCTCAATAATGGTCTTGCCCTTGGCCTTAACGGCTGCCAAGATACAGTTGATGGTTGCCCCTACGCTGACCACGTCCATGTAGATACGTGCCCCAACAAGGCCTTCTTGGTCGGTCGTCAGAGTCACTACACCGAAGTCGTCCTCTACCTTAGCCCCTAAGGAACGGAAGGCCTTGAGGTGTTGGTCGATTGGGCGAGGTCCCAAGAAGCAGCCCCCAGGTAAGCCGATGACCCCTTCACCAAAGCGCGACAAAGTCGCCCCCATAAAGTAATAAGAGGCACGTAGGCTCTGAATTTTCCCACTTGGCATTGGGATGGATTTAATATCACTTGGATCAATGGTTAAGACATTATCCTTAAAAGAGGCCTTAACATTGAAATCCTCCAAAATATCGATTAAAGAATAGACGTCAGCAATATCTGGCACGCCTTCTAGAACAACTTCTGAATCAGCCAAAATAGCAGCTGGAATTAAGGCAACTGTAGAGTTCTTGGCCCCGTTAATGGTAATTTCACCTGTGAGGGGCTTGCCTCCGCGGATGACTAGTTTCTTCATTATATATAACTCCCTAATTTCAATCTTCGATGATTCTTTGCATATCACTTATAGTGTACCATAAGTCGCCCCAAATATACATAGCAAATGATTATTTAGCCCTTTTGTTGCAGGGTAACAAAAGGCATTTCAAAAGGCCCCATCACTCGAAAATGACGGGGCCTTGAGACAGCAAACTATTATTGACGTCCGCAAACAAAATAGAGATAAATGAAACCAATCAAGCCAATTGGCACCGCCAAGAACCAGATAATGATAAAACGAAAAATCTTCCAGGCTATCATTAAGAGGCCACTGATGAAGAAGACATTGTCGCCGACAATGAAGTCGACTAGACTCTCATAGACAAACATGGCAAAGGGATAAAGCAAGGCACAAGGCAGTAAAATCAGCAGCTTAGCATCGAATCTCCCGACTTGGCTGACGGATGTAAAGACGAAGAAGGCGTAAAAAGCAAAACCAAATAAATAATGGCGGATTAACCAATCACGGTTGAGGGATTGAAACATATTCTTCAGTCTATCCATAGGGGATCACCTCTCTAATTTAATGATGCTTCCTATTATAGTCCACTTGCCGGCTCCTGTCCAAAATGCACAGGCACTCACAAAATCTGACGCAAGCAAAAGACGGACGCCTATTAGCAGTCCGCCCGTCTGTTTAAATCTGTCCTGGCTTAATCGACTTTGACAATCGGCACCCAGAGTTCCATACGGTAGTCTTGCGCCCCCATATTGCCTTCACTATAAACCTCGAAATCAGGCGCGCCCGAATGTTGGAAGCCTTGCTCAGGGAAGAAGACTTCCATGAGGTAGCGCCAACCTGCATGAATACAGTCCGGCACTGGCCCATTCAATTCAACCACCGCATATTCAGTGGCTGCTACCTCCAAGATATCGAGCCCCAGTTCTTGAGCCTTGCTTCGGTCGGTCACCTCATAGCCGGCCATATAGTTGAGGCGTTCTGGTGTGTCAATGTCGTGGCAGACTCCCAGGCTTTGGCCCCTACCTAAGCTAGCCAAGTCCTCATGGGAGAATTTGCTGTAGAGATCTTGCCAGATCTGAGGGCACTGGCTGCTAGGGATATTATTGGCATTGAACCCTGCCACTGTTAAGGCAGGCTTGTTCTGGATATTGATTTTCATACTATCTCCTCCTTGCAGGGTCAGCCGCAACTGTAGCCGCCCGACTAGGCGGAAAGGCGCACCCTGTCTAATTTGTGTCGGAGTCGCACCATGAAATTTCTTGAAAGCTGCCCCGAAGGCGTCGGCTGATTCATAGCCATATTGGATAGCTATGTCGATGATTCGGGCCTCAGACTGGCGCAGGGCCAGCGCTGCCTCTGTCAAGCGACGTTCCCGCAAATACTCTGACAGTGACGTCCCCGTCAGCATGGAGAAGAGCCGGCTGAACATGGCATAAGGATAACCCGACAGTCGCGCCACCCGCAACTCATCTAGCTCCCCATCCAGGGTAGAGTCCAGATAGTCCAACGTCCGGTTAAAAGCTTCCATCATATTCATGTGTATGACCTCCTGACAAGTTGAGTATAGCTGAAATTTTAGGGGGAAGTCCTAGAATTGGGGGGCGAGAAATCTAGGGTGCTTGAACTACCCCTATATATAAAATTATTCCCTCACAATCCAACTCAAGCGCTTGTATTTATTTTATTTTTGATTATAATAGGTGATAGCAGAAGAGCTATATGCGTCAATAAGCTATATGACGCCTATCTATTCTCCAGCCCATTCATTCTCTAGCATCCGAATGTGAAAGGATAGCACTTGCTCTTTGTGATGAAATCATTATTTCTTAGGGGGAATTTTACATGTCTAGCAAGCAGACCATTACATTGCCGGATTGGCTTGGTGATTCTGTCGTCTATTTTAAAAAACCTTTTGGTCGGCGTCTCCTACGCATTGTACTTTTGATTATAATTTTTATTTCTGGCTTTGTAGCTGGTGGAAACTGGAACAAACAGCCCGTACCAACGCCACAACCGGCTCCTGTAGAAAGTGCTAAGAAGCCAATCATCACTAGTCAAATTGTAAGTTCGCGCATTGAGAAAGCGAAAGAGCTAACAACTGAAAAGTACTTCTATACCAATGCCGGTTTGTTCAAGAACAATCACGTGGCTTGGGGTGTAGGTATTCCTTTCACAGAAAAATCATTCATTGTGAAGTATAACGGGATTATCCACGCTGGTGTTGACCTCGATTCTATGCAGTCTGTCGTTATTGATGATACCATTTATATTCGCTTACCTGACGCAAAAGTACTATCTCATGCCGTAGACCATAATTCTGTCGAGACCTTAGATGAACGTGCTGGACTATTTAATCCAATAAAAATTACTGATATCTCAGGTTTCATGGCGACTCAGGAAACTAACATTGAACAGCTTATTTATGATTGTCAAATACTAAGTTATGCAAAAGATACTGCCAAGACAGTTATCCAGGAACTCCTAGAAATGGACCCCGATATCAAAGATCACTATAAAATTGAATTCGTTGACGAACTACCGGAAGTTCCCTCTGATTCTAGTGCACTATCGAATGAAAGCTCTGAATCTAGCTCCTTATAATTTTCAATTCATGTAACACGCTAATTACTATTAGCGTGTTTTTTGTGATTACTATTTCCTTCTTCCACAGACAATTTAAGTTTACACGCTAGAGCTTCCGCTATCCTCCCCAACATCCCCACTGTCGGATTGGCTTGGCCACTCTCTAGCCTTGATAGGTTAGCTTGGCGTAAGCCTAGTTTTTCTGCCATCTGAGCTTGGCTTAAGCCTCGCTCTAGGCGCAAGGCCACTAATTTCAGGGCCACTTCCTGCCGGGCAGCTTCCTCCGCCAAATCTAAAGTAAAATCAGGATATTGGGATGCTAAGCGATTCTTTAAGGACTCGAGTGACATGCTCTTCACCTTCCTTTCTTGTTTTGGTCTCACCCAAAGGAATAACCAGTGTCTTAGCCTGACCTTTGCCTCGGCCCCATTTTTCAATCACAGCGGGTGTCAACCCCTCCCGCTCAATGATTTCTAAGGCTGCCACTGCCTTGACTGCTTGCTGGTAGGGCAAGCCCTCTACCAGGGCCAGAATGTCTTCTGGAATCTTGTAATGTGCGTCCATGACACGCACCTCCTTTTTCCCATTATATCATATATGATATAATGGGAAAATCGCTTTCACTAGCTAAATCCCCTATATATCAAGTTTTCCTCCATTTTGTTACCATCTCACCACGTAATTCTACCCACCTTACACCCTATCTACTAGTAGAACTAGTAGATAGGGTACACAAGTTTCTGACCCCCTTCTCAAAAACGGTCAATGGGTCTATAATGAAGTTAACTTCTTAATGAAAGGAGCCAAGAAAGCAATGAATCCTAAATTTTATGCCCTGCCCCAAGCCAAGCAGGAGGCCATTATCCAAGCCGGCTTCCGCGTCTTCGGCCAGCACGCCTATAAGAAGGCACCCATGAGCGCCATTGCGGACGCGGCGGGGATTTCCAAGCCCTTGCTTTTTCATTATTTCCATAATAAAAAGGAACTTTACTTTTTCCTCTTCGACCTCTTAGTCCAGCAGACCGATGATTACCTAAAAGAAGGAGGCTGCTATGAGACCCTGGATTTCTTCGAGCTCTTCAAGAGCGTGACCCAGACTAAGGTGCAACTAGCCCGGCTCAATCCCGATTGGCTGGCCTTTAGCCTTAAGACCTACTACGAGCAGGATCCCGAGATTATGCCAGAATTGGCCCAACGCATGAAACAAGTCAAGGCGAAACAGGTCCAGCTCATGGACAAGCTAGATATGAGCTGCTTTCGGCCCGATATCGACTTTCAGCTCATGTATAAGGATATGACCTGGGCCGCCCAGGGTTATCTCTGGGAGCATGTCCAGCGAGGGTCCGTTGATCCCGAAACCATCGAGGCGGAATTCAACCAACTGATTGACTTCTGGAAGTCTCTCTATCTTAGAAAGGAGTGATCCCATGTACGCTATTCAAACGCATCAACTGACCAAATCCTACGGCAAGCACCGAGGCATCGAACGTCTGGACTTGACCGTCCAGCAGGGCGAGCTCTTTGGCTTTATCGGGCCTAACGGGGCCGGCAAATCTACCACTATCCGCACCCTACTGGGGCTGATTAAGCCTACCAGCGGCAGTGCCCAGGTCCTAGGCTTAGAAGTCGGCCGCCAACAAGGCCAAATCCTACGCCGGGTGGGCTACCTGCCGTCCGAAACCCAATTCTATGCCGGCATGACCGCCCGCGACCTACTCAAACTATCTGCTGATCTGAGAGGCCTGGACTGCCAGGCCGAATGCCGCCGCCTCAGCGACCGGCTGCAGCTTGATCTTGGGATTGCGGCGGATCAACTGTCCCTGGGTAACCGTAAGAAGGTGGGCATTGTGGCCGCCCTCCAGCACCAACCTGACCTCTTGATTCTGGACGAGCCTACCAGTGGCTTGGACCCCCTGATCCAAGAAGAATTCTTCGCCCTCTTAGAGGAACGCCGCCAAGCCGGCGGGACCGTCTTCCTATCCAGCCATGTCCTGTCCGAAGTCCAAAACCACTGCGACCGAGCGGCCATTATCCGCCAAGGGCAAATCGTGGCCACCGAAGATGTCGCCAGCCTCATGCAGCACCAAGCCAAACGCGTCAGCCTGTCCGGTCAAGTACCTGGCCTGGCAGACCTAGCAGGTGTCTCCAACTGGCAAGCCAAGGGCAAAGATCAAGTCAGCTTCCTCTATCAAGGAGACCTAAATGCCTTACTAGCTTGTCTGGCAGGCGGCCAAGTCCGCGACTTCAGTCTGGCCGAGCCAAGTCTGGAAGAAATCTTCCGCCACTACTACCAAGAAGGAGGCGATTTGTCATGATTCTATTCCGCCACGAATTACGCCAAGGTTGGCGTAGCCTAATCCTGTGGACGGCGGCCATCGCGGGTTTTATGGGCCTGATTTCCCTGCTCTTCCCTCAAATCAAGGACCAGATGGCTAGTATCAACGGCCTGATTAGCACCATGGGTGCCTTCTCCGACGCCTTCGGCCTGGGCAAGCTCAACATGGGGACCTTCATCGGCTTCTATACCGTTGAATGTCAGAGCGTCCTGGGCCTTGGTGGCGCCCTATATGCCGCCATTCTGGCCAGCAATTCCCTAGCCAAAGAAGAGCAAGCCGGCACCGCCGAATTCCTGCTGACCCATCCCCTCAGTCGGGCTTCGATTGTCACCAGCAAGGCCTTGGCCCTCGTCAGCCAGCTTCTGATACTCAACGCGGTGACCCTAGCAGTTGTTCTCTTAAGTCTGACCCTGATGGGTGAGTCCGCGCCTATGGGCCAACTCCTACTCTTGCACTTGGCCTATCTAATCTTACACCTCGAGTTCATCGCCCTCTGCCTGAGCCTGTCGGCCTTGTCCGGCAAACGTCGTGGCACCGGTCTAGGCGCCGGCATCGGGCTGGTACTGGGTTTCTACCTAGCCAACCTGGTCGCCAATATCGCCCCCGGCCTAGGTGGCCTCAAATGGCTCACGCCCTTCGCTTACGTGGACGGCGCCGAAATCATTCCTAATGGCAGCCTAAACCTAGGCTATGTCGGAGTAGGGCTGGTCTTATCAGCCTGCTCGCTGGGCGTGACTTATTGGTGGTTTGGGCGGAAGGATGTAGGATAGAGTGTAAAAGTTAAAGCCATCAAGTTTATAAACTTGATGGCTTTTTTCTTGTCTCTGGCATTAAGGCTGTGGGACTTATTCCGAGGATTAAATGTCTTTTATAAGCTATGGGTATCGGCTTTCTTACTCAAAGTTCTAGGTGTCCCGCCGTCATTTATCATGATTAAAACACATCCTTGTATTTTCAAATCGAAGAATTATAATAAAGCTATAGTTACCTGACAGAATAAAGAAGATATTAAGGAGCATCATTATGGGACACAAAAAAGCGGACGAGCGAGAAACAGTGATCAAGTGGCTAGAATATTGCCATAAAAACAAACGCAAGCCTTGGTTATGGGATTTCAAGAATTGCTATAAAGTTCCACAATCTGAAGATTCGCTATCTAAAGATTCGTTACCTAAAGATTCGTTATCCGAAGATAGTATTACAGCCTTCTTGAAATACAAAAATGGCGAGTTCAAAGATACTACTATCTTTAATATTACAGAAAAAGCTGGTTTCGATGCGGACTGCGACAAGGAAGCAATCGAGCTGTATAAAGTTTTGGGCTGGCAAAATTCGGCTACAGATGTGATTAGAGGCGAAACCATGAATTCCTTTCTCACTACTTTTAACAGAGCCATTCGGCAGAGTTCTAACTATAAAACTCTAACTAAAACGTTAGGAATAGATAATAGAAAAAAAGAGAGATATTCTAAACTATATAAAGATCAAAATTATCGGCAGTTTGACATTATCGAAAACAACCGACCCGCATTTCAAACATTCGCCAAACTTACTCATACAATTGGAAACTTCACCGTACTCCCTCATTGGATGAATACTGGGCGTAGTAATCTCTCACAAGATTACTGGGACATCTTCCTCTTATCACTACAAGAATGGCTACATCTTATTAGTCCAACTTCTGAAGCCTGGATTAATTTTATTGAATTGTACTATCTACAACCCTATGTAAATAAGGACTATCAAATTGAGCCACTCTGGAAAAATCATAGTTATACTACTCCAATTCTAAAAGAGAAAGAAGATTTCCCCATTTTTCTAAAAGCAGTGAATGAACGAATCGAAGAACGCGGAAAATATATGATCAAGCAAATATGCGATAGACTGAATCGGACAGATTTCAACTTCTATAAGGAGATTAGAGACATGGATAAAATTCGATTCTCGGATGAATTTTAAAAATAAGTTAAGAAGCTAACATAAGCGGCTTCCTCCCCAGTATGCAATCTCTACTAGATATCGAACTAGCACTAGGATTCTCCCTTGTTAACCGAGTGTCCAATATCGCCCCTGGCCTGGGGGCCTCAAATGGCTTACACCCTTTGCTTACGTATACGACGCCGAAGGCATCCATGGCGACAACCTAAACCTAGGCTATGTCGGAGTCGGACTGGTCTTGTCAGCCTGCTCGCTGGGCGTGGCTTATTGGTGGTTTGGTCGGAAGGATGTAGGGTAGTTAATATAGATATAAAGAACCCCAGTAAGCTTACTGGGGTTCTTTATATCTATCCTCTTCCTTCTTATCCTAATAAAGTTTGTAATATTGGAATAACAAGGATAAATAGAACCGTACTTAGAGTCACCACATTCGTAGAGAATTCCACATCTCCTTTTCCCTGATTAGCAAGGATTGGGAGAACAGCTAGAGCTGGTGTCGCGGACTGAATCATAAAGGTCTTAAATTCTACTGTTGCCATATTTGGGGCAAAGAACTTCAATACAAGAAGCATGATCAGAGGAGCTAGGATAAAGCGTCCCACCAAGGTGATAATTGTATCTTTGTCAAAAGCAATGGTATTCAAGCCTGCCTTAGCAAGAACAATACCAATATAAATCAGAGATAAGGGAGTGACGATATTCCCAACATAGGTTAAGGTATTCGTTACGAAATCTGGAATAGAGATTCGGAGAAGCAAAAATAGTAGAGCGACAAGAAAACCTACAAGCGGAGCTGGTAGTAATTTCTTCCAGTCAAATTTAGTTGTCTCCTTGCTTTGACCCGATTTACTGTCGCTCGTCATCAAATACACGCCCAATGTCCAGGTGGAAATCGTATTGGTGATATAGTAAATTAAGAAATAAGGAAGAGCCTGATCTCCAAAAAGAGCAATGTTTAGTGGCAACCCGATAAAAATAGTATTGGCATTAACAAAGGTATTAATCAAGGTTCCTCTCCGCCCTGGACGAACCTTGAAAACCACAACTGCAATATAAGCTACGATATATCCTAAGATAAATGCCACAAAAGTATAAAGGAGGCCTCCAGAAAGACTGATTAGTTTATCTAATGTTAGGTATTTCATTACCGACACAAAAATTGACGCTGGCAAGGCTACATTCATGATCAAACGAGACAGGTTGGGACCAAAGCTATCTCCAAACCATCCCCTAACCTGAAGAATATACCCCAAAACAATAATAGCGATAATCGGAATGATACTCGTAATCGAGGTTAAAAAGAGTGACATATATACCCCTTTCTGAATTACTTAAACCTATTCTTTAATATAGCTTTCTAGTTTTACCTGTTAGTAGTAAAACTAGAAAGTGGACTGTTTTAGGTCGTCATTTTGGATTTCTCCCTTTTAATACCTTGCTAAGCTATGGCTGCTTCGATTCTTATCGGTAGGTAACAAGAATTGACTATTTATATTCTGGATACCACTTCAAATCACGAACTGCTTTGGCCATATCTGTTTCCTTAGCGCGTGCAAGTCCTTGCTCTTGCGCTTTTTTAGCTACTGCTTCTGCTACTTTAATAGAAACATCTGCCACATACTTGAATGGCGGCAAGACTGGTGCTCCTGGTTGTCCTGAATTGACAATCCCACTCAATGAATGAGCCGCTGCCCCAATCATTTCATCAGTCAAAAGGCTTGCTTCAGAGGCTAACATCCCTAGACCCAGACCTGGGTAAATCAAGGCATTATTGGCTTGACCAATCACATAGTCTACACCTTTATAAGAAACCGTACCCGCAGGTATTCCTGTTGCGACAAAAGCTTTCCCATCTGACCATTCGATCAAATCTTTAGCATTCGCTTCTGCCAACTTGGTTGGATTTGACAAGGGGAAGATCATTGGACGTTCTGTGTTTTCACACATAGCTTCTACAATCTCTTTAGTGAAGGTGTTTGGTTGAGTTGAAGTTCCCACAAGAATTGTTGGCTTCACAGTCTTCACTACTTCAAGCAGGTCAGTCAACTTGTCTGCGTTACTAAAGTCAGCACGTTTCTTAGCAAATGGCTTTTGCTCTGGTGTCAAGTCATCCATATCATCAAAGAGAAGACCTTGTTTATCAACCATAAAGAAACGCTTGTAGGCCTCTGCTTCAGAAAGTCCTTCACTCACCATTTCACGAAGAACACGAGAAGCAATCCCTGCACCAGCTGTTCCCCCGCCATAGCAGAGATAAATTTGATCTGTTAATTTTTCGCCACTAATGTCCAGTGAGCCAAAGATACCGCCCAAGGTAACAATCCCTGTGCCTTGAATATCATCGTTAAAAGTTGGAATTTGTTTCCGGTATTTCTCAAGAATATTGGCAGCATTCAGGCGACCGAAGTCTTCCCAGTGAAGGTAGAGTTTAGGAAAGAGACGCTCTGCCGTTTGAACAAATTGGTCAATGAAGTCGTAGTAACGATCTCCGCGGACCCGTTCGTGACGATTTCCTAAGTAATTAGGATTGTTACGAAGTTCTTCACGGTTCGTTCCTGCATCAATGACTAAAGGAAGCACCATAGAAGGATCAATCCCCGCTGCTCCAGTATAGACCATCAATTTCCCAACAGAAATATCGACACCATTTGTTCCCCAGTCTCCAATTCCAAGGATTCCTTCTGCATCTGTTACAACGATAAGACGGATTTCTCGATTACCCGCCGCATTTTTCAAAGTAGCTTCAATATTTTCAGGGTGATTAATATCAAGATATCCCGCATATTGGGGATCTACAAAGAGGTCACTATAGCCTTCAATAGTATCCGCAATGGTTGGATCATATACAATTGGATTAAACTCTTCCAAATGTTTAGAAAATAAATAGTAGAAAAGGGTACGGTTGGTATTAAAGATTTCCATTAGGAAAAGACGTTTTTCCAAATCGCTTACTTTTGTTTGCATTTGCGCATATGTTTGCGACGCTTGCTCTTCAATAGTTTGGACGTAGGGAGGCAATAAACCAATAAGGCCTAGTTCCTTTCGTTCCTCCAAGGTAAAAGCAGTTCCTTTATTAAGGAAAGGGTTGTTTAAGATATCATGTGCCGTCATATAGGTACCTCCATTTTTTATACAATAATAATTTTTAGCAGAGTGTATTTTAGAATCCTAGGATAACCTCTCTTGCTCTTCCTAAGTAGACAGAGAGGTAAAACCAACATTTTCTCCTTATCTCGATTATACCTCTACACCTAAAATCACGCTTTAAGTAAACCACGTATTATTTAGCATACATTCACCTCTCTATGCTATAATAAGTATAAAATAGAGCTTAAAAAGAAACACCATTTAAAAACTAGCCATTCACCGTCTAGAAAAAGGGATTGTCGCCTTCAAAATTCCTCCTGAGGCAGATTCAATTCTAATAGCCTTGAATCTGCCTCTGATTAGCGTGAGAACCTCTCACTAACACAAGTATCCACATGAAGATTAAACAAGTTCCTATTGATAAGCAAGATATGATGGTAAGCATTTTTGAAAGTATCTTAGCTATTCTCTGACTTCCTTGACTTACCCGCATTGTAACTTACAAAAGACCATATAGTCAAATCGATGGCTACAGATAAAAATTTTTTATTCGACCATCATCCGATCTTGACTGATGGGTTTTTTCCTAACTAAAGAAAGTGTGCTACTATGAACTTAAAAGATCTCCAATATTTTTATGACCTTTGCCAGCTTCAATCCTATACTAAGGTTGCTAAACAACACAAAGTTAGTCAACCTACTATTTCTTATGCTATCAAACGATTAGAAGATAGCTTTAACTGCAAGTTGATTCACCACGATCCCTCACACCGAACCTTCAAGCTAACTGAACAGGGTAAAATTCTTCTGAAGCACACTGAGTTGATCTTACATGAAACCATTTCTACCCGTAAAGAAATAGATCACTCTTTAGCCCATTACTCTACCGTGGGTTTCCCACCCATTATTCTTCATTATCTTTTCACTACTTTAAATGAAAAAAATGAGATTGCTTTTTTAAAGAACATCCGCCCTATGCGGGGTGGCTCAGTAGAATTATTAAATCTTCTCCTCAAGGGAGAACTAGATGCCAGCCTACTCGGTTTAATTGAACCACTAAATCATCCATCCATAGAGATGAAAGAACTTTTTCATAAAAAACTTTATGTTGTTCTATCCAAGGACCACCCTCTTGCTACTGCTCCTGTCTTCAGTTTCGAAGAATTACTCGATCAATCCTTTATACTCTTAGATGAACACTTTGTTCACCTAAAGGCTTTTGAAATTCTCAATCAAAAGTATCAAAATAAAGCAGAGATTTTCTTTAAGAGTGATGATATTATAATTATTAAAGAACTTTTAAAGAAAAAAGTTGGTATTAGCTTACTGGCCGACATCGCTCTTTCTGATGAAGATTATGACTTAATAAAAATCCCTCTTATACCAAAAGACCAGATAATATTTACAGTTTATTATGCTTATCTCAAATCAACTAGGCCATCATCTGAAGTACAGGCTCTATTTGATTTAATTAAATCATATGAGTAGAAAAAACTCTAACTATCATACTCGATAGCTAGAGTTTTTTTTACGTTAAAGGCAATAGACTAAAATGAAATGAATGGAAATAAGAAATTGTCACTTAAACTTTGCATTGAACGTACATCATTCAACAGGATTTCTAATTTGCTAGTATCTAAACTATCAATAGCTGGTGATACAAAAAACACCCCACACAGAGTGTAGGGCGTTCCATAAACGTTGATATAATCGTATTGATTAACGTTTTGAGAATTGAGAAGCTTTACGAGCCTTTTTCAACCCTGGCTTCTTACGTTCAACCATACGTGGGTCACGGGTCAAGAGACCTGCAGCTTTCAGGGCTGGACGGAAGTCAGGATCAACAGTTAAGAGCGCACGTGCGATACCGTGACGGATTGCACCGGATTGGCCGTTGAAGCCACCACCGTTAGCGTTCACCAATACGTCGTATTGACCGAGAGTTTCAGTCACTGCGAATGGTTGTTTGATTACTTCGTGTAAGTGAGGGAATGGAATGTATTCTTCCAATGTACGACCATTGACAGTGAATACACCAGTTCCGGGCACTAAACGTACACGAGCAACAGAGTTTTTACGACGACCTGTACCTAAGTATTGTGCTTTAGACAATGTGGTTCCCTCCTTAAATTAATGATTGGATGTCCAATGCTTGAGGTTGTTGAGCAGCATGGTTGTGCTCAGCACCAGCGTAGACATGTAATTTAGTGAATTGACGACGACCTAAGCGGTTGCTTGGTAACATCCCTTTGATAGATTGTTCTACCAAACGAACTGGGTTCTTTTCACGTAATTCACCAGCAGTGATTTGTTTCAAACCACCTGGGTGGCCAGTGTGACGGTAGTAGATCTTGTCGGTTGCTTTCTTACCGGTCAAGGCTACCTTATCAGCATTGACGATTACGACAAAGTCACCCGTGTCAACGTGAGGGGTGTAAGTCGGTTTGTTTTTACCACGTAAAATTGATGCCACTACAGCAGACAAACGACCCAATGGGACATCTGTTGCGTCTACAAGCACCCAGTTACGTTCAACTTCGTTTTTCTTAGCCATGTATGTTGTACGCACGATAATTTCCTCCAATATAAATCTAGTTGTTTGACATTACTATTGAGTTTCCGGGGCTCATAGTGGGGCAAACAATACCGTTATCCATATTAACGTGATTTGCCCCAAAAGTCAATAGTATTTGCCAAATTCCTCCCCCAAAAAAGATTACAAACGCATAACAGCGAAAAAGTGGACTTAAGCCCGCCCTTACGGTAAAGTAAAGGGGACTTGAAACACGTTTTATAAGGAGAATTCACATGACACATCCTAGCTTCGACGTCCTCGTGGTCGGTGCCGGTTCCAGTGGCCTCATGGCCGCCATTAATGCCGCCAGCCAAGGGGCTCGCGTCCTCCTCCTGGAGAAGAATAAGCGGCCCGGCCGCAAGCTCCTGCTATCAGGTGGCGGGCGCTGTAACGTCACCAACCGAACCAGCCGCCAGGACCTGATTGCTCACATTCCCGGCAACGGCAAATTCCTCTACTCGGCCCTCAATCAATTCGACCAAGACGATATTATTGACTTCTTCCAGTCCCGGGGCGTCACCCTCAAGGAAGAGGACCACGGCCGCATGTTCCCGGTGACCAATTCGGCCCGGACCATTCTGGACACCCTGCTGGCTGAGCTTGAAGCCCTAGATGTCACCATCTGGTATGAAGCGCCCGTTGAGCGCCTACTCCTGGACCGGGAAGCCGGCCGGGTGCGTGGCGTCCTACTGGCTAGTGGCCGAGAGGTACTGGCGCCTGCGGTGGTGCTAGCCGTGGGTGGCCGCGCCTATCCTAAGACCGGGGCCACCGGCGATGGCTACGCCTGGGCCCGGGCTGCCGGCCACACCATTGAGCGCCTTTATGCTACCGAAGCCCCGCTCTTGAGCCAGGATAGCTTCATTGTAGACAAATCTCTACAAGGCGTCTCCCTGCGTGACGTGGCAGTGACAGTCTGGGATGCGGCGGGAACTAGTGGTCAGGCAAACGGAAAACGCCAGCCAGATAAAACTAGCCCGGCCCAAACAGCCGAAAACACGCCTGCCAAACAATCTAGCGCCCCCGCCAAGACCATCGTCACCCACCAAATGGACATGATTTTCACCCACTTTGGCTTCTCTGGCCCTGCCATCCTGCGTTGTTCCGGCCACGTCAACCAGTGGCTCTTTGCCCATCCGGAGGCGGAATCCTGCCTGCTAACGGTCAACTTCCAGCCTAACCTGACGAAGGCTGAACTGAGCGCCCAAGCTGAGGCCGGCCGCGACAAACAGCTGCTTACCTTGCTCAAACAGTGGGTGCCTGAGCGCCTAGCTTTGGTCCTCTGCCAGCAATTAGGGGTGGCGCCGGAAATTGCCTTCAAGCAGCTGACCCATGCCCAAGTCGCCCAGCTCTGGGGGCTGATGACAGCCTTTCCGCTAAACGCGACCGGCTCTCAACTTCTGGAAAAGGGCTTTGTGACCGGGGGCGGTGTCTCCACCAAGGAAGTCAATCCTAAGACCATGGAGTCCAAGCTGACCCAAGGCCTCTTCTTCTGTGGCGAGTTTCTAGACATTAACGGCTACACCGGCGGCTACAACATCACCGCCGCCTTCGTGACCGGCACCATCGCCGGCCAATACGCCGCCTGGAAAAGCTTCGAGCTACAAGGCTGATGATTTAATAGCCCCCTACCCGAGCTAGTGGTCCACTCTCAAAAGTGGTCCACTCTTCAAAGTGGTCCACTAGCTCATGACTTTTCACCCTATTTGCGCCCTTTTCGGCAGCTTCTGCCTCAGCCAGTGGTCCACTCTTCAAAGTGGTCCACTAGCTCATAGCTTCCCACCCTATTTGCGCCCTTTTCGACAGCTTCTGCCTCAGCCAGTGGTCCACTCTTCAAAGTGGTCCACTAGCTCATAGCTTCCCACCCTATTTGTGCCATTTTCCGCAGTTTCTTCCCCAGCCAGTGGTCCACTCTTCAAAGTGGGGCACTGGCTCATGACTTCCCACCCCTTTTGCGCACTTTTCCACAGTTTCCGCCCCAGCCAGTGGTCCACTCTTCAAAGTGGACCACTGGCTCACCAAAAAGCGGCTAGGATCCAGTCCTAGCCGCTTTTTTATCTTACCAATGAGTTTTCTGGCCACTGAAAATGGCTTGTAATTCGGTCAGCGTCAGGTTTTTCAGCTGACTCTGAGCCGGGTTGACCACCACCACGATGCCATCCAAGGCAAAGGTAGCATGCCCGACCTGGCTAGCCTCGCTAGTAGTCAACTCCCGTGACAGCATGCCGATATCGGCGGTGCCATCCAGAGCGGCAGTGAAGCCGGCAGTCGACCCGTTGGAGGTCACATTAATCTTAACGCCAGGATTGAGCTTCTCGTAACGCTCGGCTAGCTTTTCAATGACCGGCGTCAAGGAAGTCGACCCAACTAAACTCAGCTGGCCCTTGTGGCCATCCGAACTGTAGTCATAGGTGCCGGCCGCCTGCTCCTGCCAAGTTGCCTTGCTACCGGGGCTGATATAGCCGGCGCTTTCCACCATGGCCTGCCCCTCACGCGAGAAGACGAAGGACATGAAGTCTTGACCCAGGTCGCTTAGCCCCTCTTCTTTCCAAGCTAGGTTAAAGGGCCGGGCCAGGGGGTAGGAGCCGTCACGCACTGCCTCAGCGCTGACCGCCACCCCATCCAAGCTCAGGGCCTGGATGCTGTCATTGAGGGAACCAAAGGAAATATAGCCAATAGCCGCCGGATTGCCTGCCACCACCTGGAGGACGCCGCCCGTCGTATTAAGGACGTCAGCTTCCACGGTGATATTGTCGTCGCCTTGGGCATTGACTACCTTAGCCAATTCCACAAAGGCCTGGCGCGTTCCAGACCCTGCTTCCCGGCTAACCACAATAATGGGCTGGCCGCTGACCGAGCTAGCAGCAGCTGCCTCTACGCCAAATGGCCCAAGGACGCCGGCTAGAAGCCCAGTCACTAGAGTCGCCAGCGCCCACTTAAAACGCCGGCTCCCCCATTTCTTTTGCTTAAACATGATCTACTAGCCTCCTAGTTGAGCTCGACGATTTCGCCCGTATTGAGGAAGACTACCCGCTCGCAAATGTTGGTCACATAGTCGCCAATACGCTCCAAGCTGCCAGCCACACCCAAATAGTCAATCCCGGCCGGAATCAACTCCCGTTTGCGCTCCATGCGCTCAGCCGTATCGCGATAGACTGCCTCCAGCAATTCATCAATTTCCTCGTCCATGAGAGCCACCTTACGGGCCTTTTTAGCGTCGCGAGTGATGTAGCTATCCAAGGCGTCCGCAATCATCTTCTCGGCCACTTGCGCCATGCGGGCTAGGTAGCCCTTAACCGTCTGGCTTTCTTCGTCGTGATCTTGATTGCGCAGGGCAATAGTCCCGATGGAAACTGCATGGTCAGCAATCCGTTCCAAGTCGATGCTGACATGGAGAACGGCGAAGAGCATACGCAAGTCTTGGGCTACAGGTTGTTGCAAGGCAATAATCTTGTGAGTATCTTTTTCGATTTCAGCCGTTGTCGCGTTGATTCTCAGGTCATCACTGAAGACTTCGTGAGCTAACTCGGTGTCACTTTCGATATAGGCTTTTGTGGCCTTGTTGACTGAGGTTTCAGCCGCCTTGCCTAGGCCTAAGAGCTTGTTGTGTAAGGCTTCTAATTCTTGAACATAGTTATTACGCATAGGTCATACCTCCTCTAGATTAGCCGAAGCGGCCTGAGATGTAGTCATTGGTCCGTTGATCGTGTGGATCGGTAAAGATTTGGGCCGTGTCGCCAAATTCCACTACTTCCCCTGATAGGAAGAAGGCCGTCTTGTCCGAAATACGGGCTGCCTGTTGCATGTTGTGGGTGACAATCACGATGGCGTAGCGGTCCTTGAGTTCCTGAATCAAGTCTTCAATCTTGTTGGTCGAAATAGGGTCCAGGGCGGAAGTCGGCTCGTCCATAAGTAGGACTTCAGGGTCGTTAGCGATAGCTCTGGCAATACAAATCCGTTGTTGCTGCCCCCCTGATAATTCAGTGGCATTGGAATGCAACTTGTCCTTAACCATATCCCAGATAGCGGCCCCCTTAAGGCTGTTCTCCACAATTTCATCTAGGACTTGGCTGTCCTTAATACCGTGAGTACGTGGCCCGTAAGCGATATTGTCATAGATGGACTTAGGGAAAGGGTTAGGTTGCTGGAAGACCATACCCACTTGCTTACGCAGTTGGGTGACATCATAGTTCTTACTGTAGATATTCTTGCCGTCCAACTCAATCAGCCCTTCTACGCGGGCGCTAGGCACCAAGTCCTGCATGCGGTTGAGGGTCTTAAGGAAGGTGGACTTGCCGCAACCTGATGGGCCGATAAAGCTGGTCACGACCTTGTCTTCCAGTTGCATATTGACGTTTTTGAGGGCATGAAAATCTCCATAATAGAGATTGAGATTGGTAACATTAAACTTGTATGGCTGAGTCATCTTAATTTCCTCCTCGGCTTAAGCGACGCCCAATGTAGCTCGATAAGCCGTTAATTGCTAGTACTAAGAGAATAATGACGGTCCCGGTCGCGTAGGCTTCCTTAAGGTGAAGCCCTTCTGACGAGAGCACGTACATGTGTAGGGACAGGGTCCGAGAACTGGACATGAGGCTGGATGGCAGACCGGTCGCCGACCCTAAGGTAAAGAGTAAGGCGGCCGTTTCCCCGACAATCCGCCCGACGGCCAGAATGACCCCTTGCAGGATGGCTGGCATAGCCACAGGCAGGACAACGGTGAAAATGGTCCGTAATTTGCCGGCACCTAAGGCCAAGCTCCCCATACGCAGGGAATTATCGACCTGGAGCAGACCTTCTTCCGTTGCCGAAATAATAATGGGTAGGACCATAATGACAATGGTTAGAATCCCGGCCAAGAGCGAAAACTGGAAGCGCAGGTAGATAACGAAGAAGAGCATGCCGAACAAGCCATAAACAATGGACGGCACGGCAGCCAAAGTGTCCGCAGCCAGACGAATGACTTTGACTACGCGTGATTTGCGGTCAGCGTACTCTACTAGGTAAAATCCGGTAAAGACACCAATGGGGGTGGCAATAGCCAGCGACAGGCCGACCGTAATCAAGGTCGAAATTAAAGCGGGCGTCAAGGACAGGTTGTCCGTCGTGTAGTCCCAGGCGAAGAGGCTAGGCCTTAAGGCGCCAAGCCCGTTCCAGACAATAAAACCTACAATGAAGGCTAACATGCCCAAGGTGAAGGCAGCCGAAGCATAGATCAGCCACTTAACCCAAGTAAGCTTAGACATTAGCGTTTACCCCCTTTGTTTTTAACCCGGGTGAAGAAGAGGTTAATAATCAGAATGAAGACGAAGAGGACCACGGCTGTGGCGATTAAGGCTTCCCGGTGCTGGCCGGTTGCGTAGGCCATTTCCATGACAATATTGGTTGTCAGGGTCCGAACCCCTTGGTTGAGTTCTGTAGGAATACGTGGCTGGTTCCCCGCCACTAGGATAACGGCCATGGTTTCCCCGATAGCCCGGCCAATCCCTAGGATGACCGCCGACAGAATACCATTTTTAGCTGCTGGCACCACGACGGTTAGGATGGCCCGCTCGTGGGTGGTTCCTAGGCCGATAGCCCCTTGATAATAGGACTTAGGAACATTACGAATGGCTGATTCCGATAAGCCAATAATAGTCGGCAGGATCATAATGCCTAGCAGGAGCGAGGCTGTCACCATGTTCATGCCCGACCGGCCCATAATCCGGAAGAAAGGCACGAAGATTTGGAGGGCGAAGAAGCCATAGACAATGGAAGGAATGGCCGCCATCAGATTAATGGCCGACTTGGCATAGCGATAATAGGCTTTTGGACAGTAGAAAACCATGTAAACGGCCGTTAAGACCCCAATGGGCACCCCAATCAGGATAGCGCCTCCTGTGACAATCAGGGACCCCACAATCATGGGCAGAATGCCAAATTCAGGCTGACTGGCCGTTGGCCGCCAGTTGGTCCCGGTCAGAAATTCCCAGATTCCCTGCTGCAGAATAAAGGGCAGACCGCCGGAGAAAATAAAGTAAAAGATCAGGATAATAGATAAGACCGAGATTAATGCCGAAATCAAGAAGACATACTTCATGACGGTCTCACGTACATCACGTTGCATAGTGGTAACTCCTATAGTATTAATTCAAATATGCGAGGTCTAGACATGCTAACTCTTCTCCATTATACACAAACTTGCGCTAGCTTGCCTAGCGGGACGAAGCAAGTTGTGCTTAAGTCAGCACAAGAAAAGGACCGGAAACTACCTTCCGGTCCTTTGGCTTAGTAATAGTAATAACCTAGATCGTTCTGCTGTGGCATGACGAAGTGATAGCCCTTCTCCTTGAAGATAGGAATGAGGACATCAATGGCTTCCACCGTTGAGATGTGGGTATCGTGCATGAGGATCACTGACTTAGGTTGCAAGTGGCTCAAGACCTGCTCGATAATCATGTCCTTGTCGTGGCTCTTCCAGTCTTCGGAATCCACGTTCCAGACAATCGACGTCATAGGTTGTAGGAGGTCTACCACCCGCTTACCCCCACTCCCGAATGGTAGGCGATAGAGGGTTGGCGTAACACCCGTCGCTTCTTGAATGGCTTCTTGGGCGTATTGAATTTGCTTCTTAACCCCTTCATCTGACTCCTTGGCCATGTCCGGGTGGGTATAGGTGTGGTTGCCGATTTGGTGGCCGGCATCTCGCACCTTACGGGCAATCTCAGGATACTTCTCGACGAAGCCCCCCATCATGAAGAAGGTAGCCTTCACCTGGTGCTTATCTAAGACTGCCAGTAACTTCTCTGTCACTTCTGGGTTAGGACCATCGTCAAAAGTTAGACTGATTAGTTTACGGTGGTCAATGGCAGAGCCTGACAAGCCGTCTGCTAGGCTAGCACAAGACCAGAGGGCCTCAATGCTTTCCTTGGATAAGTTATCGTCAGTGGCATTTTTAGCTACTGCCTTGGCGAAGTCTTTGGCCTTATCCTTGAGTTGGTCGCTCAAGTCCTGAGCATCGGTATGAGCCTCAATCTTTTGGATATCTTGCTCGATGGCCTGAAGAGTTGCTACGTTAGTGTCCACCGTCGCTTGATCGACGGTCGTCCCCAAGGACAAGTCGCTAATCGCCGCCGTCACCTTATCTTTCAAGCTAAAGCCTTGATCAGCCTCCGCAATCAGTTCTTGGATGGCTTGCCCTAGGGCATCTTGCTTGCCTACCTTAGTCACCGATTCATTGCCAGCCACGGTCTTAACTGTCTCAGCCGTCACACCCTCAGCTAATTTGGCCTTGTGGTTGACTTGGTTACCTTGAATGAGGGCTTGGTCGCTATCATAGAGCTGGCCCAAGGCTTGAATGGCTTGGTAACGGGCTTCTGCTGCTTGGTAGTCCTGCATAAGTCGGTAACCAGACCAACCTCCTAAGGCTTGGACCTTAGACTTGGCCGCCTCTAACTTGCTAGTCGAGATATCTTGAGCCAAGAAGTCTCGTTGCGGACTGAGGTAGAGGTCCTGAATGGCGCTCTCAGCTACTTGGATGCCCTGGCTTGACCCCCCACGAATAAGAGGGAAAGCCACCCAGGCCAGCACTAGCACTGCGATAGTCCCTGCTAAGAGGGTCAAGCCTGTCCGGGTTGCCCGTTTTCTCAAGGCCGCTGGGTCACTGGCAGGGCTAGGACTGGTTTCTTCTGAAGGTTTAATTGGATCTTGCTTGCTTACTTGTTCTTGGTCTGACATGTCAAATCCGTCCTCTTCAACAATAATTTTGACTTATTTTATACAAATGGTGCAACAATCCGTAAGACAGCATCCCATAGCATACCAGTCAAGGTATTACGGGTATCTGCCAGGGTGATTTGGCGAGCTTGGGCTTGAGTGGCCAGGAAGTCCGCCTTGATGGTTGGAATAACTGGATGCTCGTATAACATAGCGCTCAACTCAAAGTGCAGATAAAGGGAGCGGTAGTCCAGGTTAATGGTCCCCACACTGGCCAGACGATCGTCCGCCACAAAGGTCTTGGCATGGAGGAAGCCAGGGCTGAATTCGTAGATCTTAACCCCTGCTTCAATCAAGGGACGATAGTAAGAACGGGTCATGCGGAAGACCATCTTCTTGTCCGGAATCCCCGGTGTCATAAGACGCACATCCACCCCACGTCTCGCCGCCAAAGTCATAGCCGTCTGCAATTCATAGGAAATAACCAGATATGGCGTATAGATATAGACATAATCCTGGGCAATATTGAGCATATCACGATAGACATTCTCACCTAGAGGCTCATTATCCAAAGGCGTGTCCCCATATACTTGGACAAAGCCCTGGGAAGGATCGGCTAGCCTTAACGCCCGCTCCGCTAGGGTGTCATCTTTGAAGGTTTCATAGTTAATATCCTTCTTAGGATAGAAGGCATTCCACATATCTAGGAAGAGCGTGGCCAAACTCCAGACACCCGGCCCTTCTAGGCGAATCAGGTTGTCCTTCCAATAGCCAAAACGTTCGATTTCATTAATATATTCATCGGCTAGGTTCATGCCACCTGTAAAGCCCACCTTGCCGTCGACGACCACAATCTTACGGTGGTCGCGGTTGTTAACGGCTAGCGAAATCACCGGCGTAAAGGGATTAAACTGCAGGCACTTAATACCGATGGCCTCCATTTGCGCGACAAAGTCACTAGGCAGGGTGGTCAAACAACCAAAATCATCATAAATCACCCGAACCTCCACTCCTTGGTCAGCCTTTTGCGCTAAGACTTCGAAGACCTGATCCATGAAGAGGCCTGGATTCATAATGAAAAATTCAAGCAATATATAGCGTTCCGCCGACCGCAAAGCCTCCAAAAGAGGCTCCAAGGCCAACTCACCCGCGGCATAATAATCCACCTGGGTATCACCGTAGACCGGCAAATTAGAGGTCTGTTCAATATAATAGCTGAGGCTAGCCAGCCGGGAATCCTGCTCTAACAAGTGCGGATATGCCCCTGACACAGCTTGGCCGTAATCTTTGGCCACCTGGTTGGCTACCTGGGCTGCCATGCGTCGGCTAGGCCGCTTGTTACCGAAGAGGGCATAGAAAAGCCCACCGAAGATAGGCAAGAGACCCATTAAGATAATCCAGCTCATACGATAGGCCGGGTTCTCGTTCTTACGAATCAGGTATAAGGTCATAATAACGGTAAAGACCCGTAGCAGGGCGTCCAGTACCAAGGAGTAATCGATGATGTTGAGAAAGACCGTGGCAAACCAGACTAACTGAATCAGAATCAGAAGGGTCGTTACCAGGGCCCGCCCAGTAGTAAAACGACCGCGGAGTTTTTTAATCACGGTCCCCCTCCTCTGCTGCCTTGCTAGCAAAGTAGTCAGCCTCGACCGCCTCCCAATGCAGGCGCTCCTCCTGACCTAAGGTTCGAATAATACGGGCTGGGTTGCCTGCTGCTAGCACATCAGCCGGTAGGTCCTTGGTAACGATCGAACCTGAAGCCACGACCGTGCGAGGCCCAATCGTCACGCCAGGATTGACCACCACATTGCCACCTAGCCAGCACTCATCGCCAATGGTGATGGGCTTAGCCAGTTCAATCACGCGGTTGCGAACCCCAGCATCCAAGGGATGAGTCGCCGTATAGAGACTGACCCGAGGCCCAAACATGACATTGCGGCCAATAGTAATCGGCGCCACGTCCAACATAATACAATCAAAGTTGGCATAGAAATACTCGCCCACCGAGATATTGCAACCATAGTCCACATAGAAGGGAGACTCAATATGACAACGCTGGCCAATTGCCGCGAAGGTATCTTTGAGAATCTGATAACGAGCTTCCTTTTCCGTCCGCGACAAGGCGTTATAGCGTTCCATTGCCAACCGCCCCTTGAGGCCCAATTGACGCAACTCCATGTCTGATGGATCATAAGCTTGCCCAGAAATCATTCGTTCATATTCGCGCATAGTAGTATCCCCCTTCTTAAGCTACTCCCTTCTATTATACCCGATGACGCCCCTTTGAAACAACTCTAAATACCAAAAATGTGCGCTTAAATGCACACTTTTGGCCTCCTCTCGCCATAGAAAAAAGGGCTGGAAATTACCTTCCAACCCTGCTTGATTCTTTAGCTTATTTACCGAAAGCTTCTAAGTAACGTGCCACCACGTTGTCTACTGTGAAGCCGAATTGAGCCATAACTTGGTCAGCTGGACCTGATGCCCCGAAGCCATCAATCCCCACCGTGACGCCGTCTAAGCCGACATATTTTTGCCAACCGAAGGTTGAAGCCATTTCAAGAGACAGACGGTTGCGAACAGCATTTGGCAAAACAGATTCCTTGTAAGCCGCATCTTGCTCGTCGAAGCGGTTGAAGGCTGGGAAGGATACAACGGATACATCCACGCCGTGCTCTTCACGTAATTTAGCTTGAGCTGCGACCGCTAAGGCTACTTCAGAACCAGAAGCCAGGAGTAAACCAGCAGGCACTTGACCTTGAGCTGGAGATACCACGTAAGCCCCTTTACGTACGCCTTCTTCTGCCAAGGACTGGCTATTAGCCAAGACTGGCAGGTTTTGACGAGTTAAGACTAACATACTTGGACGAGTTTGTTCTTCTAACGCAACCTTCCAAGCAACATAAGTCTCGTTAACGTCTGCTGGACGGAAGACGTTGAGGTTAGGTAAGGCACGGAAAGCAGCCAATTGTTCAATTGGTTCGTGGGTTGGGCCGTCTTCCCCAACTGCGATTGAGTCATGTGTCATGACATAGATCACTGGCAATTGAGATAAAGCAGCCAAACGTACAGCAGCCTTGAGGTAGTCAGTGAAGACGAAGAAGGTCCCACCGTAAATCTTAGACCCACCATGGAGAGCTACCCCGTTCATGGCAGCCGCCATGCCGAATTCACGTACCCCAAACCAGATGTTGCGGCCTGCGTAGTTGTCAGGCATGAAGTCTTGCTCTTGGCTGTTCATAGTCTTGTTAGAACCAGATAAGTCGGCAGAGCCGCCCCATAGGAAAGGCACGCCTTGGCCTAAGGCTTGAATGGCCTTGAAGCTTGAGTTACGGCTTGCGTCAGCCGCTGTTTCTGGACCAACTAGTTTCAGGCCCGCATCATAGCCTTCAGGCAATTTACCTTGGAAGGCAGCAACTAAGGCAGCAGCCTTTTCAGGGTGAGCAGCCTTGTAAGCTTCGAATAACTGGTTCCAAGCCTCATTGGCTTTGGCACCACGCGCTTGAACTTTCTCAGCGAAGAGTTGAGCGGCTTCTTCTGGCACAGTGAAGGCAGGGTAGTTCCAGCCGTATTTTGCCTTGGTTGCGGTCCAATCTTCTGCACCTAAAGGTGCCCCGTGAACCTTAGCCGTCCCTTGGTTCTTAGAACCAAAGCCGATCACGGTCTTGATTTCGATAATAGTTGGTTGGCTAGTGTGAGCCTTAGCTGCTTCAATGGCAGCGGAAATAGCATTCAAGTCGTTACCGTCTTCCACGCGGAGATAGTGCCAGCCTTGTGCTTCAAAACGGTCTTTGACATTTTCAACGAAGGCTTGAGATAAGTCCCCATCCAAGGAAATATCGTTAGAATCGTAGAGCACTACTAATTTACCTAATTGGAGCTTACCGGCTAAGGAGCAGGCTTCATAGGCTACCCCTTCCATTAAGTCCCCGTCACCGCAAAGGGCATAGGTGTAGTGGTCAATCACTGGGAAGTCAGGCGTGTTGTAAGTCGCGCCTAAGTGGGCTTCAGCCATTGCCATGCCGACAGCTGTCGCAATCCCTTGACCTAAAGGACCAGAAGTTGCTTCCACCCCGTGAGTATGACCCACTTCTGGGTGGCCAGGGGTCTTGCTACCTAGTTGGCGGAAGTTCTTCAAGTCATCAATGCTTACATCAAAGCCAGCGGTATGCAACAGGCTGTATAGTAAGGCTGAACCGTGGCCTGCACTGAGGATAAAACGGTCGCGGTTGAGCCAGTCAGAATCCTTAGCGTTAACATTCAAGTGGCCTGCCCACAAGGCATAAGCCATCGGTGCCGCCCCCATTGGTAAACCTGGGTGACCTGAATTAGCAGCCTCAATTTGGTCTACACTCAGGGTCCGTAAGGTATTGACGGCGAGTAAGTCTTTTTCATTAAACATGCGCATATCTCCTTTGCTTTGTTGCTTGCCTTTATTGTAACACGAATCGGTCGAAAATCGAACAAATTAAATGTTCGAATGCTCAAAAATCAATCGATTAACACCTGCCAACGCTCACCCGCCTGATAAGCCTCGTGGCAGAGCGCGATTTGTTGGTAGGAGCTTTTGGCTTCAAAGAGTTCCGGCAAGTCATCCGGAGCGAAAAATTCTGCTGCCAGGGTCTCGACATTGGCCTGGAAGTTTTGGGACTGATAGTCACACTCGATGAAGCACTTGAGAATAGTGAAGGGATTATGACCTGGATTATGCAGATTACGGTCTTGTATCATAACCAGACGCTTAGCCTGACCGACGACACCCGCTTCCTCCCACAGTTCCTTGAGGGCATTGGAAGTCAAGGTCTCCGTCACATCCATCCAGCCACCTGGCAGGGCCCAGCGCCCATCGGCTTCCTGAACTAGCAGAATCTTTTCGTCTCGCCAGACCACCGCTCGGGTATCGACCTTAGGCGTCTGATAGCCATATTCGCCATCAAAGCCTAGGTCCAGCTGCTCCCGGGTCAAATTAGACCTTTGGGCAATCAGTTGCTTGGCGATGACTTGAATCCGCTCATAGCGCTCGGTGTCGAAGACATCCTTAGAATAGAAGACACCTGCCAGGCCAATGGCAATGAGTTCCTTTAACAAGACCAGTTCATCCATACACCTTCTCCTCCTCTCTACGAAAAAAGAGGCCCCAAGGGCCTCAGGGTCTTGCAAGATTAGAATGAACCTTCGTCTTGCAAACCCCGAAGAAGTTCTTGGAAGGCTTCTTCAGAATCAACTACGTGGAAGGAGGTGCTGCAGCACCCTACACCACAATGACCATCCGCATGGTCTTGTGCGGCCAATTCTTCGTCTTCGATGTTTTCGATTTCTAATGGATTATCTTTTACCATAATACCGCCTCCGGTTGCTTTTGATAACGCTATTATACCAAATTTATCAGGCCTTGTATAGAGACACGCTTAATCCAAACTAGCCAGTCCCCATCAAAAAGGGACAGGAAGTCATCTTCCTGCCCCAAGGGCTTATTTTCTAAACTTTGCTTCCATACGATAAATACGATGACCGCGTGAAGAGAATTTCTCCTCATATTCGGTCATGACATTATCAGGGAAGTCTGACTGGTGCAAGTCTAACCAGACCTGTTTGAAGTAGAGGCCATACTGGGACATGCTAGCCAAGGAATACTCGAAAAGGCCTTGGTTGTCGGTTTTGAAGTGAATCTCCCCTTCTGGCACCAAAATCTCTTGGTATTGAGCCAGAAAATCAGGCGAGGTCAGACGACGCTTGGCATGTTTTTTCTTAGGCCAAGGATCGCTGAAGTTGAGGTAGACCAAGGATACTTCGCCCAGCGCGAAGTACTGGTTGAGGTTGCGGCCATCAGCGTGAAGAATCTGCAAGTTAGGTAAGTCTTCCCGGATTTGATGTTCCAAGACCGTCACGATGACACTGGTTTGAATTTCAATACTGATGTAGTTAATTTCAGGATGGCGCTTAGCCATTTCGACGATAAAGCGTCCCTTACCAGAACCGACTTCGATATGAATAGGCTGTTCCTTGGCGAAACGGGTCTGCCACCGGCCACGGAGTGTCTCCGCTTGCTGAGGCACATACTGAGGATGGACATCCAGCTTTTCCTGGGCCCAAGGTTTATGACGTAATCTCATAACTTAGAAAAACTCCTTTGGTTGATGGGCGAGACGCCGCTTATCAGCTTGCGCCCCTTGGTAGATAGACTTCAAGAGTAGCACCAACTCGTTCATACGGTCGAAGCGGTTCTCCTGGTAATAGTGTTTAATAATGAGTAGACAGTTAATCTGGCTATACCACTGGACCCGTTTGTAAGTAGTGGCATCGAAGCGCAGGCCATAGGTCTTCAGCCATTGGGTCCAGTCGCTTGGCCGGTAATACTCACAAAGTAAACGGCTGAGGTCACTAAGCGGATCAGCAATGCGAACATTCTCCCAGTCTACTAGATAGAGCTGGCCATCTTCCGCCTCCAAGAAATTAAGGTGATGCAAATCCCCATGGCAGACACAGTAGTTAACATTATAGAAGTCGTCATCCAAGGCATCTTCCAGAGAATGAATGACTTCATTGAAAAAATGATGTTGGCAAAGCGCTGCTGGCAGGTCTTTGAGATAGAGGGCAATAAAGTCCAAGGGATAGAAGAGTTGGTCTTCACTGCGTTTAAGCATCATGAGTAGGTAGTCGGATTGATGAATGGAACGGATTAATTGAATAACCTTTTCTTGGCCCATGTCTTCTCGACTAAGGAGTCGGCCATCCTTCCATTCTTGGGCCACTAGGAGATCTCCTGAATAGGTTCGCTGGGTCCACATAAGTTTAGGGGTAATCCCTTGTGCTGACAAGGCCGCCAAGAAAGGTGAGGAGTTGCGTTTGAAGAAGACGCGTTCGTTATTCTTAACACCCATATAGGCGTCGCCACTAGCGCCCCCGATGGGGGTCATTTGCCAGTCCTGTTCTTGTCCACCGCGCATCTGGGCGCCTCCTCTCTCATAAGCATACAGTCCATTTTACCATGGAATGGACCCAGGTAAAACACTTTTCCACTAAATAGTTGATGTAAGCGATTCCTGTCTAGAGTTCAATCACTAAGCTTACACTCAAATTTCAGTCCTAAGGCCGATGGCAGCCACCAGCTCCTATGTTAGACTAGAATCGATTAAGAAAGGAGTGATTCCTATGGAAGCTAGACTCACCCAAGCATCCAATAAACAACTCAGTAAACTGATCGTATCCAACCTAGCCGGTACGCTCGGATCGGCCATCCTAACCTTCGTCATCGGCTTGATTATCCTCAAGCACAGTGACTCAGCCCTCTACTTCGGCCTGTCCCAGGCAGTAGGACCAGTGGTTTCCCTACTACTGCTGCCCTTTACCGGTAGCCTCGTCGATAAATACAACAAACAACATATCATTGTTTGGGCACAAGGGCTCAGTATCCTAGCCTTGGGGCTCTTCGCCGGTTTTATCGCCACCACCCACCTAACTAGCAATCTGCTCATGGTCTTCCTGCTCTTGATTGCCCTCAAGATTTCCGACCAATTCCTGTCCACTGCTTCGATGGCAGCCGCTACCAACCTAGTTGTTGAGGAGCACGTCCATAAACTCAAGTCCATCGAACAAACCATTGGCGCTCTGTCTCAATTTATCGCGCCTATTGCTGGGGTTGCCCTCTATGCCATGCTACCCCTGGAATACCTAGTAGGGCTAGAGATTGTCTTAGAAGCCCTCGTCATTATCATTACTCTAACCCTTAACTTCCGCCTCGTTGCGCATCATCAGGCGGATGCCCAAGCCTCTCTCTTCAGCCTCTTCAAGGAAGGGCTGGACTTTATCAAGGCCCACAAGAAATTCCAACATACCGTGGCTCTCTTCATGTTCATTAACCTCCTGATTACAGGGGTTATCGTGGGTATGCCTTATGTCCAAGTCAAAGTCCTCAATTTCTCGGATTTTTATTATGGCATCTCAGAAGCCGCCCTCAGCCTAGGCTTTATCTTGGTGGGGATTTATCTCTCCACCCGCAAAGCGGTCTCTTACCCACTTCGGTTAGCCTGGAAATCCATCATGATCATAGGTGGTTTGATTACTCTGACGGGCGCTGTTCTCTTGCTACCCCTGTCGACAGATGCCTTCTTTGCCATCTTCCTTCTGATCAATCTAATCTTTGGTGGCTTCTCAACAGCCATTAACATTCCTATGATGACCTGGATCACTCAGGTAGTACCGACTCACTATCAAGGCCGGATTTTCAATATTGTTACGACCACTTCCCAACTCCTAACACCCCTCGGGATGGTGGCCTTCTCCATCGGCTTTGACTACTTGCCAGCTAGCCTGCTCTTCCTCTTATGCGGCGCCATTATGGTAGGCGTGACCGCCTACTGGCCTCGCTTCTACAAGGTCAACATCTTAAGCAACCAATTAGAAGACTAACATCAACTAAGCCTCAGCCACTAGCCAAGCTAGTGGCTTTTTTTCATATTAAAAAGGACTGGAAACATCTTCCAGTCCTTTAGGCTCTTATATGTCTAAGAAACGACGGATTGAGCGGCCTGCCCCTAGGCGACCTAAGACAATCCCAATCACCAGGAGTCCTGCTCCTACATAGGCCAGAATTGGCATGGTGGCTACCAGCTGGAGATTAGCTAGTCCTAAGAATCCAGGCAAGTAGCTATGGGCTCCTTCATAGATGCCATACAAGGCACCAAAGGCCAGAAGACCCGAAATCAAACCAATATAGGCCCCTTCATATTTGAAAGGCGCGCGAATGTAGCGCTTGGTTGCCCCTACTAGGCGCATAATCTCGATTTCTGTGCGGCGGGCCAAAATAGTCAGACGAATGGTGTTAGACACCAGGAGTACCGCAAAGACGACGAAGATAGAGGCCAGTACGGCTAGGACAATCCGCACAGCATTGATGTTGCCCAGAATGGTCTCAACGTCTGTGGAACCATAATTGGCAGCTTCTACCTTGGCTAGCTTACGAATATCCTGGGCCACCTTATCTAGGTTCTCACCCTTATCCACTGAGACTACATAAACGTTATTGAGGGGGTTCTTGTCCCCTTCGATGACATCGAAGTCAGAGGTGATCGTCTTCTTGTAGTGCTCTAGTTCCTCATCCTTGCTGCGATAGACCACATCCGTGACGTGCTCCAGGCCTTGGATCTGCGTCTTGAGTGTGGCTTCTTCTTCTTCTGTCGCAATGCGGTCAATCAGCACCCGTACTTGGAAGGTCTGTTCGATATTCCGCGTCGCTTCATTAATGTTAGTCCAAATTAGGACGAAGCTCCCAATCATAATCAAGGTTAAGGTCATGGTGAAGATGGACACCAAGGTCATGAGCCCGTTACGGAAGAGGTTACGGAAACCGTCGCGAATATGACGGAAGAAACTTCTAATGGCTCTCATGGTAATCCCCCTTCCGGTCATCGCGGACAATCCGGCCACCTTCTAGCACCACTACTCGGTGTTGGAAGTGGTCCACCAGGGTATCGTTATGGGTCCCCATCAAAATGGTAGTTCCCCGGCGATGAATGGATTCTAGGACACGATGAATACCCATGGCTGTCTCAGGGTCCAAGTTACCAGTTGGCTCATCCGCAATCAAGATAGCTGGCCGGTTGGCAATAGCCCGAGCAATGGCCACCCGTTGTTGTTCCCCACCTGATAATTGATTTGGATAGGATTTGGCCTTATGGGATAAGCCCACTAATTCTAAAACTTCCTTAACCCGGGCTTTAATAGTCCGGCCACTCTCGCCCGTTACCTCTAGGGCATAGGCGATATTTTCGTAGACGTTCAATTTAGGCAGCAACTTGAAGTCTTGGAAGACTACCCCTACCGTCCGGCGCAAATGTGGCACTTGCCGATCCTTGAGCTTGTTGAGGTTAAAGTCCCCTACTCGGATAGTCCCCCGGGTCTGCATTTCTTCACGATAAAGTAACTTCATCAGGGTTGACTTACCGGAGCCACTTGGCCCAATCAAGTAGACAAACTCCCCTTTGTCAATGAAGAGGTTGATGTCGCGTAGGGCAATGGTCCCCTTGTCATATTGTTTGCTGACACGTTGTAATTGAATCATCTGGTCACCTTCTTTCTCTTTCTTTTTCTAAAATTGGTCACTCTAAGTCTACCACATTCCCTCGTCCACTGGGTCACAAGGAGATGTCAATTGTGTATCAGGAGGCTGAATCGCCCATTTGCCATTTGAGATAGGCATCGATAAAACCGTTGAGGTCGCCGTCCATGACGGCCCCGGTATTGCCGACTTCGTAACTAGTCCGGTGATCCTTAACCATGGCGTAAGGGTGGAAGACATAGGAGCGAATCTGTGACCCCCAGGCAATGTCTTTCTGCTCCCCTTTGAGAGCCGCTAATTCCTTAGCCTTGTTCTCTTCCTCTAATTGGTAGAGCTTGGCTTTGAGCATGGCCATGGCTAAATCCCGGTTCTGGAACTGGGAACGCTGGGACTGGCTCTGGGTTACAATGCCGGTCGGAATATGGGTAATCCGGATGGCAGAGGAGGTCTTGTTAATATGCTGACCCCCAGCCCCTGAGGCCCGATAGGTATCAATCCGCAAATCATCGGGGTTGATGTCAATCTCAATGGTATCATCCAACATAGGCGTCACTTCTACCGAAGCAAAGGATGTATGACGCCGGCTGTTGGAGTCAAAAGGCGAAATCCGCACCAAACGGTGTACCCCTTTCTCTGACTTGAGGTAGCCATAGGCATTGTGGCCTTCGATTTCCAAAGTCACACTCTTAATACCTGCTTCTTCCCCGTCTTGATAATCCAAGACCGTTACCTTGAAACCCTGCTTATCCGCCCAGCGCTGGTACATACGCAAGAGCATACTGCCCCAGTCCTGGGACTCGGTCCCGCCGGCCCCTGGATGAATTTCCAGAATGGCATTATTGGCATCATGAGGTCCCGATAGGAGCAACTTCATCTCGTAGGCATCCAGGTCCGCTTGGACTTGGGCCACTTGACCTTCCGCTTCGGCCAAGATATCGGCATCTTCTGTCTCTTCATAGAGTTCAAGGGCCACTTCAATATCGGCCACGCCTTCTTCCAAGGCATGAATAGTCGAGTAAGTCTCCTTAGCTAAGTTAAGTTGGCTGATAATTTTCTGAGCCTTTTCATTATCATCCCAGAAATCAGGCGCCGACATCTGATGTTCGTAGTCGGCAATATCTGCTTCTAAAGCCTCTAAGTCAAAGAGACCCCCTGAAGCTAGCTAATTGGTTATTGGCTTTGTCAATGAATTGACGAATTTCATATAATTCCATAATCAACGCTCCTTCGTTTAGTCAATCACCTTATTGTACCACGCAAAACCTAGTGGGACAATGGTAAAAGGCCCTACCAGGGGGCCTATGACTTGAATTGTGCCTAGTTTTAAACTTCTAAGCGCTGACGCAACTGGTCGGCCAAAGCGCCCAAGGAAGCCCGGCGACGGTCCAAGTCAGCTTGTTGGCGGTCTAAATCTGCTAGCTCTTCCTCCACAACCGCCAAATTCTCCCGCCATTGGATCTCAGTTCCACAAGCCGTCTCATGCAATTCCTTAATGCGTTTAATGGCTTTGACTGATAAACCTAGGGCTCGCAGTTCCAAAATATTAGTCAAAGCCGCCTCATGTTCAGGCAACCACTGATACTTGCCGGCCACCTTTTCAGGCAGCACGAGACCCTCTTCAATATAGAATCTCAGGGTGTCGCGACTGACCTGGTATTTGGCTTCAATCTGTCCCGTCTGCAACATTTTTGGGTTCCTCCTCTTGACAGGGGCTTAGCCCCTCAGGTTTTACTAGAGATAGTAACCTACAAGGAGGTCCTATCATGAAAATTATCTTACTAACGCTTTTAGTCCTCTATGCCCTAGCCATGCTAAGCGCCAGTCTTTATAGCCGGCGCCCCGGTCTGGCTTGGCTGACCGGACTTAATGTCTTCTGCGCCTTGGGCCTTATGACAACCAGCTTAGCAGCTTGCTTGGGTTGGCTGTCGCACGGGCCTGCCTTTTGGGGGCTAGGACTTGCCTTGCTCAGCCTCATGGTCTGCGCCCCACTCAACGGCTATTATCTATTCGGCCGCATCCAAGCACGTCATCTCCTCATTCGTGGCGGCTTATCTCTAATCCTCTGGCTAGCCTACTGGCTAAGCTAAGCAAAAGAGCCGACCTTAGGGGTCCGGCTCTTCTTTTTGGTCTTAACCTAGCAAGTCCCGCATTTTATCGAAGGTCTTGCCATTGCGGATAGTAATCTGCGGGTAGAAGTCCTCCTTGAGCAAGTACTTGTGGTAGGAGGTCTTGAGGTATTCACTTTCCGTGTATTTGCCCCAGAAGACCGCCCGGTCGCCAAAATGAACCACTTCATCGTGTAGGGGCATGGCCTGAATGCGAGCCTTCATATGCTCATAATCCACCTGATCGGTGTAGAAGAGGACGTCGCGACGCGCCAAGGGCTCCTGCCACCAGTCCGGTACTTGTGCGGCATCTGCCAAGTAGGCATCGCGACTTAAGACCACATGATAAATGGTAAAAGGATAAGTCGCCAACATATCGCCAATCTTAGCCTTGATGCGTTCCAGAGGCTCCTCCGTCTCGAAAAAGGCATTCCCACTATTAATGTAGGTAGTGACTGCTTCATAACCCAAAGCCTCAATCTGAGCTCTAAGTTCACTCATAACCACCTTGTTCTTGCCACCAACATTAATTCCACGAAGTAATAAAAGGTATTTCATAAATTTCAAGTCACTCCCTATCTGGCTCCTATTATAGCATAATTAAATACTTGGAACCCTATGATATGCGCATAAAACCCCGCTCCTAGTTTGAGGAGCGGGGTCCTATGATTTAAGCTATTTTGCCCAATTGGCTACTAGGAACTGGATGGTATAGAGATAATCCTCGTGCTGAAGGGTAAGAGTAGTCACAAATCTTGTTTCAACGCGACCATACATCTCCCAAGGCACCTCTGTCACTTCTAGGTCAAGAAATTGCGTGCCTTCTATTCTGTCTCGTTTTTCTTTCTTGACACTTAAGATCTGTAATAACTCTAATCGATGCAAGTCACCTTCAGGGCTAACCAGGCTCAGATGGACCTCATCCCCAAAAAGGCGTCCCTCAATATTAGTCAGCTTAAAATCCTTAGTGAATAGAGGTGCCAAACTTTCCTTGAAACGCTGGGTGTCTTTGGATTCAATGGGATTGGTTGGCGGGCAATGTCTCAGTTCATCCTCTGCTTGATGTGTTTGTACCTCGATTTGTAAATCCCTTGCCTTCCCGTAAAAGTTGAGAAAGGAATGGGTGCCATTAAAAGCATATTGCCCGTCTATGGGGTCATCCACTAGGAACCAATGGTGGAAATAGCCAGGGGCAACCATAGTGCGTACATAAGGCTCTCTCGGGGTCCGATCATCTCCCCAGCCGGTCCACTCTAAATTATCGATGTCGATGATGGCATAATGTGTGACTCGGTTATCAAATTCATCCACCCAATAATCAATCCGAGATAAAAAGTTACTAGCACGCCAATCTATAATATTAGAATCGTAACCATAATACTGGTCAACATATGCTTGTAAATTCTCTGTTTTAATTGAAAACACCTCCCCATGGTGTATGAGCCGTTGACAGCTAGCTTTTGATATACCACATTTTATGTGCAAAAAATCACCGTTTAGTCACATTGTAAGGGTTTCCTATCGAAAAATCAAGCAACTTTTCAAATACGCCACGCCAAACTGAGGTTCTTATCTCATCCTAACACTAAGCATAGAAAAAACCTCGCTCCTAAGGCTCAGGAGCGAGGTTGTCTCTTATTGCAGTTGCAAGATACCATAATACATTAGGAGCTGTATGACACTTACAAATAGGTTATTCCCAATATGGAGGGCGATGGAATCGATTAGCTGATTCCGGCGTCGGAAGCTGAGGTAGAGCCCTAGGCTCATACCTCCATAAAGTAACCACTCGAAGAGTGTACTAGATCCATGCATGTAGCCGAATAGGGCTGAGGATACCAAAGCGGCAAACCAACCAAAATGACCGTTGAGACAGAAGAGTTTCTTGAAGTATCCGCGGAAAACGAGTTCTTCACTAATCGGCCCAATGACCGAGATGAAGAAATAAGCAATCCATAGGCTTGGCTCTGTTGCTACTCCTAACATACCGCCTAAGGCCGCATCATTTCCCGTCATTTCTTGAGAGGAATGCATTGCTCCGTAAAGGAGTGAAATCGCTATTCTCATAGCAATAGTAGATAAAATTGAAATCCCCAAATCTTTCCACCCAAATTGGAATTTTTCCCCAGAATGCTTATAGTAGAGCCAAAGGAAAACAGAAACGAAGATAATTCCCCCTACTAAGGTTCCAAGCATGAAGATTGTTTGCTGATTGCCCAAAATAGATACTAAGAAATTAAAAGCTAGGTTCTGAGGGAGTAAACCCACATTGAGAATTACTCCCATCAGAGCAATGGCTAGCGGCCAATATAGCCATTTCCGACCTATTGACCCTTCTGCCTCGACACCGCGAACTTGGATAGCAAGTCGATGCCAAGCAACCAAGGCCACCATCCCACATACACCCAAGAGGGCAATACTTAAGTCTAGGGCGTGAACATAGCCGGTTTCCTCAGGCAGATTCATCAAGAGCACATACTCTCCCACGACCAGACCAATGGTTACAATATAACCCAACAGCATCAGCATGCTCCGCACCCAGGTACTGCCTCGACTATAGAGTTCGGAGACATTAGACCATTGGGTGACAGGCTCCAGATAATCCTTACTGTAGGACCAACTAGACCAAGCCAGGCTGACCACCAGCCAGGTTAAGATTAGGCAGCCGATGACCCACCACTCCATGCCTAAGAAGAGGCAGAGGCCAATCAATATGGCCAGCGCTAGCGGGCTTTGCAGACCAACTAATAACCAGAATTTTTTCTTGAGATAGCCCATTAAATCCATTGGCAGGGTCTTGATATAGGCCAGATTGTCCCTTTCCAGGGAATGGCCCATCATGGCTAGGCCACCATAGCCGGCGTTAAAGCCAGCAATAAAGATTACTAGGAGCATGAGGGGCGCTAGGTAGTGAGCTTGCACCAATTCCGTTAGCAGTTCTGGTTTTTCTGACAAGCCCCCTAGAATGGCTATCAGGAAGATATAAGGGAAAATGCTACTCATCAGGATGGCCTGCATGAGCACCGAGCCCTCGCTTACCAGACGCCAAACGTAGGTTTTAACCCAGGCTAGACGCCCTTGGCTACCAAAATGATAGATGCGACTCTTGCGCTGACCTATGCCGGATTGGCTGGAAGTTGTCAGGGCCGCTTCGTAAAATTGCGGCACTACTTGAAGCCGCAAGAGGATTTGGAGCGCCACTAAGACGGCTAGCCAAGGTAAGAGCCCCAGCCAGGCTCCCATTTGTCCTGGATTCATCACCAGTTCATAGAAAGGCATAAAAATCTGTGCTATGCCAGATAGATTACTAAAATCCTCCCGACTGCCATTGATTTGGAAGACCGCCCAGAAGGTGATAATCATCACCAAAGCCATAAGCAAATTGGAGGCTAGTTGCTTATGTTGACGGAAAACAGAAGTTTTGGTCAAATAATGAGCCAGCACAATCAACAAGGAAATGATGGTGGCCAGAATCAGACTAAAGCCTAGCAAGGCTAGCGGCAAGGTCAAGACCAACAAGCCGGGACTCTGAATGGCTAAGAGAATAAAGTAGCAGAGGACTGGTAGGATGGTAAAGAGAATGACCATCAGAGCTGACAAGAGCTTGGCCAGCATAATTTCGCCTTCGGAATAGGCATAAGGCCGGTAAGCTTGTAGGTCGCCACTTTCATAGAAGACATTGTAGAAGGTCATAAAGCCCTGTCCCAGCATCATGAGCACGAAGACGGAAACAATCACCGTAAATCGCATGGGTGCCCCAGCCAGTTGGAAGAAGCCATTCATAAAGCAAAAGAGAAAGACATACATTGCCCCTACCAGTAGGTACTGGCGGATGAGAATCATGGGTACGTCTAGCTTCTTATTAGGGTTAGCTGCCTGTCTTTGGCGATAACGCACGAGGGCACCAGCCTGCCCGGCATAGAGGATATTGACCCGCATCAATTGCCATATCATTTTAAGACGCATGAGACTCGCCTTCTTCCTTACGCCCTGCCAAATTCAAATAGATGGCTTCCAGGCTTTGGTCGGGATGTTCCGCCTTGAGTTCCGCCACGGTCCCATAGAAGATTAATTCCCCCTTCTTAAGGATGGCCAGGCGGTCACAGAGCTGCTCGGCTACTTCTAGCACGTGGGTAGAAAAGAGAACCGTTTTGCCCTTATCGGCATGGGCCCGCATGAGTTGCTTGAGATCAAAAGCAGCCTGAGGATCCAAACCGGTCATAGGTTCATCGAGCACCCAAATATCAGGGTCAGACAAGAGAGCTCCAATGACGAAAACTTTCTGCCGCATACCGTGCGAGAAGGTCTCAATGACTTCATAACGGTGGTCGGCAAAATCAAAGAGACCAAGCAGATCTACTAGTCGATTTTCATAATCCTGCTTGTTTAGGCCATAAGAGGCAGCCACCAAGTCCCAGAATTCCTGAGCCGTCAGGCGTAGGAAGAGGTCTGGTGAATCGGCTACATAGCCAATCTTTTGCTTGATTCTTAGCCGGTTGCTAGCCAAGTCTAAGCCATCGACTAGGATTTTGCCTGCAGTCGGGTTAATAACAGATACCAGGGATTTGATGGTAGTGGATTTACCGGCCCCATTATGGCCGATTAGGCCGACAATTTGGCCTTCTTGGATGCTAAGGTTGAGATTTTTGAGGGCTTGAGTGGCCCCGTAAGTTTTAGAGACGTCTTGGAATTCAATCATGGGAATTACCTCCTAATCTGCTGATTACTTCTTATTTTTTCTCTGTTGCCAATAAACAAATACGAAGAAACTAAGGCCTAGAATGAGGCCAATGCTAATTCGCAGGGTCGAATCCATCTGAATGAGGGATTCCTGCCAGTAGCCCATGCCACGAGACAGGGCGATGGCAATCAAGCCCATACCTGCCAGAATGGCGAGCCATCTTAGATAGTTAGTTTTCATGGTCATCCTCCTCTTGACTCGACTCTAGGTCTTCTTCTAGGCCAGCTTGGCCATCTCGCAAGCGCCGACGTCCTACCGTGTAGGTCACAATCCCGAAGAAGACTCCTCCTAAGGCATTAATGATAATGTAGCGCCACTGGGTCAGATGAGCCATGCCATCTTCCCCCAAGAGGGCTCCAATGGCTGCCAGGGAAAAGTGCATCCAAACAGCGAAGAAAATCCCGGCTTTTATGGCCGACCAGACTAAGTCTTTGAGGGCTTGCTGGACCTTGTTAGGTTCGACTTCTAAGGCATCTAGCTTAAGGCGATGAACCTTGGTCGCCACATAGGTGTTGAGTCCTAGTAGAACCAAGAGATTACATCCAAGCATGCCCCAAAAGGCCCACTCGGGTTGGAAATACCAGACAAAATAAGCTACGACGTTTGCCAAGCCAAGATAGGGCAGCAAGATCAGATAGGCCTTGTTGCCAATCTTATTGATTTCGGCCATGCGATATTCGTCTAAGTTCTGTACCCCGTAAAAGCGGCGGATCCAGTTCTCCCAACTAAATTTCTTATACTTGTGTGGTTGATTCATGCAATTCGGCCTCCCAGAATAAGGTATTCAAATCTGTCTCGAGCGCATAGGCTAGTTTGAGGCAGAGATCCAAGGATGGATTGTACTTGTCATTTTCGATTAGATTAATGGTTTGTCGGGCGACCCCAACCTCTTTGGCTAGGGCTAATTGTGAGAGTTTCCGGCTCTGACGTAATTCTCGCACGCGGTTCATAGCACGCCTTCTTTCTTATGTGTCACATATATGTTACACATAGTATAGTCCTTTTGGGAGAGGATGTCAACTATATATGACACTTTTTTTGAAGTTAGGCCAAACAAGCAAAAAAATCCCATTATATCATATATGATATAATGGGATTTTTGATTATGCGTTAACTTGTTCGCGCTCCAAGTTTTGACGGATTTGTGACTTCATAATGAAGCGTGTCACGTCAAACTCGATTTCAGCAATCATTTCTTGGAAACGTTCGTAACCTTCCGTTTGGTATTCAGTTAATGGGTTGGTTTGAGCGTAAGCCCGTAAGCCGACCCCTTGTCGTAGGTGATCCATCATGTCGATGTGATCTGTCCACTTGCTGTCTACCACACGTAGGATAATCACTTTCTCGAATTCCAAGACTTGTTCTGGGCCATAGAGCATGTCCAACTTGCTTTGGAAGACCTTCATAGCTGTGCCGTAGAGGGTTTCTACTAATTCCTTAGCAGATTTGCCTTCTAGGTCTTGAAGGGTCAATTGTTCTGGGTTGACTAGGTTAGCGTGGGCGTAGTCTAAGAGGCCACGGTAGTTCCAGTCTTTCTTGTCGCCTTCAGTCACGGCTTCCACTTCACGGATAATGGTACGTTTGATCATGCCTTTGACTGCGTCAGTTAAGTTGTCTGTTTCGTTGATAACTTGTTGACGTTGGCTATAGATAACTTCACGTTGCTCACGCATTACTTCGTCATATTCCAAGACGTTCTTACGTGTATCGTAGTTGTTCCCTTCGACGCGTTTTTGCGCAGATTCTACTTGGCGGGAGAGGAAACGACTGGTAATAGCCATATCTTCCATCTCTTCATCCGTCACATTGAGACGTTCCCACATAGCTTTGATTCGGTCAGAACCGAAACGACGCATGAGGTCATCTTCTAGAGATAGGTAGAATTGGGAAGCACCTGGGTCCCCTTGACGACCTGAACGACCACGGAGCTGGTTATCAATACGACGAGATTCGTGACGTTCAGTCCCGATCACGCAGAGACCACCTAATTCCTTAACACCGTGCCCTAACTTAATGTCAGTACCACGACCGGCCATGTTGGTCGCGATGGTAACGGCGCCACGTTGGCCCGCTTGCATAACGATTTCGGCTTCCTTGAAGTGGTTCTTAGCGTTGAGGACTTCGTGAGGAATGCCTTCCTTGGTCAAGAGATTAGACAGGTATTCTGAGGTTTCAACGGCAACCGTACCAACCAAGATTGGTTGGCCCTTGCTGTGGCGTTCCTTAATGTCAGCCACCACTGCCTTGAATTTAGATTTAAGACTTGGATAGAGTTGGTCTGGCGCATCCACCCGTTGTACTGGGCGGTTGGTTGGGATTACGACCACGTTCATGCCATAGATTTCGCGGAATTCTTCTTCCTCGGTCTTGGCCGTCCCGGTCATCCCTGACAACTTCTCATACATACGGAAGTAGTTTTGGAAGGTGATAGTCGCCATAGTCTTAGACTCGTCTTCGATTTCAACATTTTCCTTAGCTTCGATAGCTTGGTGGAGACCGTCAGAGTAACGACGACCGTCCATGATACGACCCGTAAATGGATCGACAATCTTAACCTTGCCTTCGTCAACTACGTAGTCGATGTCGTGCAACATAATGTAGTTGGCACGCAAAGCTTGGTCAATATGGTGAACCAAGACAGAGTTGTTGACATCGTAGAGGTTTTCCAGACGGAAGACACGTTCAGCCTTGTCAACCCCTTGGTCAGTCAGGGCGATGGTCTTAGAAGTCAAGTCAATGGTGTAGTCTTCTTCAGCCTTCAAGCCTTTTGCAAAGTAGTCTGCCCGGGTGTAGAGGGCGGTTGATTTCTCAGCTTGACCAGAGATAATCAGTGGCGTACGCGCTTCATCGACTAAGATGGAGTCCACTTCATCGACTACCGCAAAATGCAATGGACGTTGTACCATTTGCTCCTTGTAAACCACCATGTTATCACGGAGGTAGTCAAAGCCTAATTCGTTGTTAGTAGAATAAGTGATGTCACAGTTGTAAGCTTCACGCTTCTCAGCAGATGACATGCTGTTGAGGTTAAGCCCGACAGTCAAGCCTAGGAACTCGTAGACAGCCCCCATTTCCTTGGAGTCACGAGTTGCTAAGTATTCGTTAACGGTCACGACGTGAACCCCTTTGCCAGTTAGGGCATTGAGGTATACCGGCATGGTTTCGGTCAAGGTTTTCCCTTCCCCGGTACGCATTTCGGCAATGTTACCGCCATGAATGACAATCCCACCTTGGATTTGGACGCGGTATGGGAAGAGACCCAAGACACGACGGTCCGCTTCACGCACAACAGCGAAAGCTTCTACCAAGAGGTCGTCTAATTTAGTACCTGCTTCCAGGCGTTTCTTAAATTCAGCCGTTTGGGCGCGTAATTCTTCATCGCTCATGGCCTTGTATTTGTCTTCTAACGCCATGACTTGGTCGGCAATACGACCTGTCCGGCGCAATTCTGCTTTATCGTTTTCAACGAGGTTTCTTAGAAAATTAGCCATTAATAATCTCCTTTGTTTATCTACATCATAAGTTATGCCTAATGCATCTATTCTATTATAGCAGAATCCGTGCAGAATTTGAATGTTTTTATACTAAAAAATGAAAAAAAGCCCGGTTGGGCTTCTTTCCTGCAAGGATTGGATCTAGCGCTCTAAATAATAGCCCGTCAGTATCCAGCCAAACAAGAAAGGCGAGACCAGGGTCTCGCCTTTTCATAATCAACTTTAGCTTAGAGTTCTGCCGTCTCAATCAAGCCATAGCGGCCATCTTTACGACGATAGACAATGCTGAATTCTTCTGTTTCTGCGTCTGTGTAGACGAAGAAGTCATGGCCCAGCATGTTCATTTGTAATACCGCTTCTTCGCTGCTCATTGGTTTGAGGCTAATGCGTTTTGACCGCACGATATCTAGCTCAGGTTCTTCGCTAGCAGGTTCACTTGCCTGATTGAGGAGCGCATCATAAGCCCCTGCATCACCATGAACTTCGCGATATTTACGGTGAATTTTTGTTTTATGTTTACGCACTTGGCGTTCGAGTTTATCCACCACCAGGTCAATACTTGCATATAAATCTGGGTTGGTTTCTTCCGCACGCAACACTAGGAAGGAGAGCGGAATGGTCACTTCGGCTTTAGCTGTCTTGTCGGGATATACCTTGAGGTTAACATAAGCCGTCGCATCTGGGGCATTGTCGAAGAAACGCTCTAACTTGCTGACTTTCTTCTCTGCATAGTCACGGATGGCTTTGGTCACTTCAATATTTTCTCCGCGTACATTATAGTTAAACATAACCGAATCCCTCATTTCTGTTGGTGATTAATAGGGTTAATCCCGGGATCTTAATCCTATTGTCAAGCAGTTTATCTTCTGCTTATGTTTATTATAGCATACCCATCCTAAGATTGAAAGCGGAAACACCCAATTATTTTTCTGCACGCCCTTCACGGAATAAAGAAAAGGAATAGAGGGGGATTTGCCGAATTTTTGCTACAGGATACAACAAGGATTTGGCCCGCAAGAGGGTGCTTCCAGTTGTGTAAACATCATCAAATAGCCACCATTCGCCCCTAGGCAAGTGTGCTAATACTTCTTCCTTAAGTACAAAAACTTGGCCTAGCGCTAGGCGTTGCTGACGGCTCTTACTAGCTTGCTTGACCCCGTCCCCCACATAGTCAAAAGGACAAGCCACCTTCAAGCCCGCCACTTCTAAGAGCTGTTGCGTGGCGTGAAATTGGCGTTGGGCCAAACTGGCTGGCGACGAAGGCAATACCAACCACTGGGCCTTTGGATTTTGATTTGCAAAGGCCCTCAAGCGCTGAGCAGGGGCCTGGGCCTGGCGAATATCTCCTAAGTATTTGTAGCTGTGGAGCCACTGGCGCAGGGCTCCTTGATAGGGACAGAGGGCCTGGTGATGGACTAAGTCGATGGGATAGTGGCTGAGCCAGGCCTGACATTCTTGGCAATAGGCATGTTGATCCTGCCAGATAGCCACGGCATGATAGGGATCCTGGGCCTCCTGGGACAAGGCCCGACCACAGCCCCAGCAAATGACCTGGCCTTCAATCTTAGTCTGCCAGAGGTCTTGGCAGGTGCGACAGAGAACTGACTCAGGCAAGGGACCCCAAGTTAGGTAGTCCCAGATGGCCGGCCCCTGATGGCAGGCTTCTTGGCACATGATACACTTCAAACTTTCCACCTCCTAGTTGACCCGCAAGAGCCCGCGCGCCTGAGCCGTCTGATTGAGGGCGCCAAGTTGCTGGATGGCCTGACGCATGGCAAGACTTTGCCCCTGATGCAACCACCAAAGAGCCCCTGTCGGCTGGTCGGCGCTTCGCCCTACCCGACCACTCATTTGCATGAGACTGGCTCGCGTATAAAGCTCATCATCTGCTCCCAGAATACAGACCTGGCAATGGGGCAGGGTCACCCCCCGCTCTAGAATGGTCGTGGTCACTAATAAATCTAGCTTGCCTTGTCTTAGCGCCATGATCTTGTCCTGGCGCTTGGGGTCACTGGCATGAACTGAAGTTAGCGCCAGACTAGGCAACAAGGGTTTCAAGAGCTTGGCACAGGCCTGGGCCTGGGGAATATGGGGCACAAAGAGTAATTTGGGGCCATCTAGATGGCCGAAGCGCTGCAAAATCTGCTTAAGCGGCCGAATCAAGCGACCGGCTGCCAAGCCCTTAGGCCAGTCCCCTACCCACTGCAACTGCGGCAGGGGCAAAGGATGTCCATGATAACGAGCCGGCAGTTGGTGGCAGACCAAGCTCCCCGCCTCCCAGTCAGACATGAGCCGGTCATCCGGTGTGGCGGTCAGATAAACTAATAAACCTCCCGGCTTAAGTGCCCGTGCCACTGCCTCATGCAAGGCACGAGAATCCACATAGGGAAAGGCATCTACCTCATCCACAATCAGGCAGTCAAAGGCCTGATAAGCACGTAGCAGTTGGTGGGTTGTCGCCAGTGTCAGCGGCTTGAGCTCATAGCTATCCTGGCTCCCCCCATAGAGAACCTGACAGTCTAATCCAGCAAAGGCTGCCTTAACCCGAGGCGCTAACTCTAAGCAGACATCAATTCGGGGCGAAGCCAGACAGACTCGACCACCATCCATGAGCACCTGCTCCAAGAGAGGAAAAACCAACTCGGTCTTGCCGGCGCCGGTGACCGCCCAAACTAATTGAGGTCGCCGTTCCTGGCCCCGCCAAGCTGCGACTAGCTTCTGGGCAATTTCAGCCTGACTTGGGGTCAATTCCCCCTGCCAAGTCAGCGGAGACTGGCTCAGGGGCCTTCCCGCTGGAGCTGGCTGACAATAAAGTCGTTGACCCGACATGACGCGGCCCAGAGATAGGCAGTCCAGGCAATAAGTCCTAGGCTGACCGTCCAGCCCCTGGAAGGTCCAAAACTGACGCGGATCCTGGTTACCACAACGGCCGCAGACCCAGGGCGGTCCCGTCAGGGCAGGCTTTGAAGGCAGACTAGCTAGCCAAGTTTCCAGCTTTTGTCCCCTAGCTTCCGTCGCCTTCCACACTTCTTGAACTTCTGCCTGGGTTAAACAGCGACCTGCTAGATAATCCTGAACTTGCATTTCTATCCCTCCCTCTATAAATACCCAAAAGAGGGAGCCTTGGCACTTTTTTCCTTCTAACATTTTGATGACAAAACAAAAAGACTAGAACCTTAGGTCCTAGCCTTGATAGTTTAGTCTTGTTGTTCAACGAATTTCCAACTTGGGTGGATGGTGTTCATTTCTTGTGCGATGTTGAGACAGTGGTCGCCAATGCGCTCGAAGTCGGTCAGAATCTTAGCAAAGTGTACGCTGTTGCTAGTCCCACAGACCTTGCTCTTCAGCCGTTGAATTTGCATGCGTTCGAAGGTTTCGTAGGCTTGGTCGATTAATTGTTCCTGGTTGTTGACTTCTTCCAGGTTATCACCTACGGTCTCCTTGAGCTGGTCTAAGATTTCTAGGGCCAAGCGTGACATGGTAGTCAATTCTTCCCGCGCTTCTTCAGACAGGTCGTGCTTGCTGTCATGAATTAGGAGCAGACGCTCCATAATGTTAGTGGCGTGGTCGCCTAGCCGCTCCAGGTCAGAGGCAATCTTGACATATTCACCACTCTGCAAGTTCGCGTCATGAGTCAGAGACATGGCCGCATATTGAACAATCTGTTGGTTGAGCTCGTCGATATCTTGCTCGCGACTCTTTAATTCCGCTACCTTGTCTTCAATCTCGGACGCATTATAGAGGCTGAAAGCCAAGGCCACATTTTGACGTACCAGGCCTAACATATTCATGACTTCCTTGTAGAGTTGTGCCCCCATCATAGTGGTTAAACCGACATGGTATTCTTGATTAAAGATATTGAAATCTAAGTGATGCACCACACTTGGTGTTGGTGCTTCTGGTAAGATTGGCAAGAAGACATAAGTCAGACGCACCAATTGAGCCCCGAATGGCAAGAGTAGGAAGGTAGTCACCACGTTGAAGATAGTATGAACGTTGGCGATTTGGACTGGGACATTGCCTGGCGTCAGGCCTTCCATCCAGTGAACAAATGGTGTTGTCATACTAATAGCCACGAAGATGACCGTCCCAATGACGTTAAATAAGAGGTGGATTAAGGTTGCCCGTTTGGCATTGCGCTCGGAACCAATCGAAGCCAGAATGGCGGTAATACAGGTCCCGATATTTTGCCCGAAGAGGACATAAATGGCACTTGGCAAGGTGACCACGCCACTGAGGGCCAAGGTCTGCAAAATCCCGACAGAGGCTGAACTAGACTGAATCACCGCGGTAAAGATAGCCCCGACGGCAATCCCCAGCAATGGATTCTCGAATTTAGCCAAGAGGCCAGTAAATTCTGGCATATAACGGAGCGGCTCCATGGATTGGGACATGTGTTCCAAGCCCATGAAGAGCATCCCAAGCCCAATCAGGACTTGGCCCGCAGCTGCGGAGCGCCCTTTGGCTGCAAACATAGCTAAGAGAACCCCAGCGAAGAGAATAAGCGGCGCATAGGCCGAGAAATTCAAGGCAATCAACTGCCCGGTAATGGTGGTCCCGATATTGGCCCCCATGATAATCCAGACCGCGCTTTTGAGGTCCATTAAACCTGAGTTAACGAACCCAATGGCCATAACTGTGGTCGCGGAAGAAGATTGAGTCAAGGCAGCGACTAAGGCACCGACCCCTACCCCGATGAAGCGGTTAGCGGTCAATTTCTCCAGAATCTGCTTGAGACGACTGCCGGCAGCCGTTTCTAGCCCTTGAGACATGAGGGTCATCCCGAAGAGGAAGAGCCCCAAACCACCCAAGAGGCCGAAAATATTCGTTAATGCCATGTGATAATTCCCTTTCTTTCAATAGACACGATGATTTCAACTAACTATAGTATAGCAAGACTTATAAGGAAAAAAAAGAAGAAATTAAGAGCGACACAATGAAGTGTCGCTTACTCCACAAGCAAACGACACTTTCTGTCTTTATTGGGCACCCAAGAGTAATTCCTTCATATGAACGAGTTGGGTGATGGTGCGGTTGACAGGTGTTGGGATGCCAGCAGCTTCACCAATTCGGGTTACGGCGCCGTTGATATAATCTACCTCAGTCAAACGACGGTTGATTATCAAATCTTGGTACATGGAGGCATGGTGCTCACGAATCTTAAGGGAAGCAGAAATAATGAATTGCGTCAGTTCTGCTGAGTCAAATTCCACTCCTTGGGTTGCGGCTACCGCTGTAAATTCCTGGGCAATGGCAGACACTAATTCTTCTGTATAAGGATTGTCGAAGAAACCACCCAGGTCGCATTCCAACAAGGCAGTTGGCGCGTTGCCGCAGGCGTTGACGCAGGCTTTGCGCCAAATGGCTGCCTTGACATTTTCGCTGTAGCTAGCTTGCAAGCCCGACGCATCTAAGGCCGCCACAATGGCTTGGGTCTTAGCACGAGCACTTGGTGTATCGACAAAGTTTTGCAGGGATAGGCTCCCGACGCCATGCAGTACTGCTCGGCCTGGGCCGTCTAAAGCGGCCGACCAAATGGTAGAGCCCATGACTAGGTTCTCTTCGGCCACATATTGCTTCATGACTAACTCGTGGCCTAATCCATTGAGTAGGCAGACCACCGCGGTGTCAGGTCCGAAGACCGGTTGAATGGCTGATAACATGTCCGCCAACTGCATGGCCTTGGTGAAGACGATGACCACGTCCACTTGTTGGGTCACTTCTTCAGGATAGTAGATAGGGAATTGCTCCACCACTTCCTGGCCATTCCAGTCGACATGCAGACCATTTTGGCGGATGGCTTCAATATGAGCCGGCCAGCGATCGATTAAGATAACCTCCTGGCCACTTTGTTTAAGTTGATAGGCAAAACGGCAGCCCATAGCGCCGGAACCAGCAATTGCAAATTTCATAGTTTTGTCTCCTTTTCTTGAATTAGATGGTAATACGATAGTTTTCTGGGTCAATCCAGCCCAGACGGGTGACGAAGAGGTAGTCGCTAGCGAAGCCCAAAACAATTGGGGCCACAACGAAGAGTAAGACTGTTACTAGGCCATTCCCGGCTGTCCAACCCACGATATTGAGGTGGTTGACGGGACCTACTAAACCACTGAGGCCAAAGCCTGCTGATAGCGGCGTCCCCTGAATATAGAAGACGGAGGCCAAGAGTCCCATAATGCCTGCATTGAGACAGATTGGTAACAAGAGTTTAGGATGGCTGATAATGTTAGGCATGGACAACTTAGGCGAGCCGATGAAGTGGGCGATACAGGTCCCCAGGGAGTTAACGCGACGCCCCGCAATGGCCAAGGCGAAACCACAAGCCACGATCCCTAGGTTGGCCGCCCCTGAACCGACGCCCGTCAAGGAAATGGCAATCCCGATGCCGACAGAGGAAATTGGCGATACAATAATCAAGGCGAAAATAATGGCTAGACAGATGCAGAGCGTGGTTTGCTCTAAGGTCAAGAGATGGGCGATAAATTCCCCAATCTTACCGGTAATGAGGATAAAGTATGGATAGAGCACACGGCCCAAGCCACCGGCCACAATGACGGTTAAGGTTGGAATGACCAGAATGGCGTAAGCCCCCACCAGTGGTCGCAAGAATTGAATGACCGCTACTGCCAGACCGGCCGTCACACACATGGTGATAATGTCCCCCGTCCCCTTAAGCTGCAGGCCAGACTCTAGGAATTGAAGGGAACCACCTGCCAACATGGTGGTCATGCCGACCGTGATGGTCTCTAGGGGATTGAAGGCGAAACGAATGGCAACCGCCACCCCGATCGCAAAGCCAACAAAAGTATTGGTGGCACTGACAATCTGGGTCATGAAGGCCAAGGCAGGGAAACTTGGCGTTAGGGCCTTGAAGAGTTCTCCTAGGAGAGCCCCGGGAATCAAGGCAGCGATGACGCCTAGGGCGGAGCCATTTAAGACATTCATCAGGAAGGATTTGAAGGATTTCATCATAGGATTCCCTCGCTTTCATCAAGTTTACAAGTACTAGTATACCCTAAGCTAGACCACAAAAAAAGAGGCAGGTCCCATAAACCCACTCAGACACAAAAATAAGCTAGGCCCCGGAGGTCCTAGCTTAATATTTCAACTTAGTGATGGTGGTGACAACAACCCTTGGGATGGGGCTTGGGGCTGCCATCTGCTAGGGTTGAGCGTCTTAAGGTAAAGTAGTCCGGCACCGGGTCCTTGCCCCCTGCCACAAAAGGATGGCAGCGACTTATCCGCGCCAAGCCCATGATGAGGCCTTTGAAGGCGCCGTGTTTTTCAATGGCATGGATTGTATAGGTGGAACAGGTCGGACTATAACGGCAACTAGGCGGGAAGAGTGGCGATAGGGCCAACTGATAGAAACGCACTAGCTTAATGAAGAGCCAACGAAACATCCTATCACCCCTTCTGGAGGAAGGTCCGGAAGAGCCACTGAATGATCTCACTGGACAGGAAGGTGAAGAAGAAGAGGGAAGCCGGCCGGTAGAGCAGTACCATCTTGACGAATTCTTTGAAGGTGATGTTGGACATACCAGTAATCATACAGAAGATATCGTCTGGGAAAATGGGTGCCACGAAGCCGATTTTAAGTAGGCGACGGAAACCTGGGCCATCATTCATTTTGGCGATATAGTGGTCGTATTGCTTGTCTGACAAGAAGGCCTTGATGAAACTAGATCCGAAGCGTTTGCCTAGGAAGAAGTTAATGCAGGAACCGATGACCATGCCCGTACAGTTGAGCAGGAAGCCACCAAAGTGACCATAGATCACGTCACCAATGACATTGTGTAGGCCACCAGGAATAATGGGATAAATTGTCTGGGAAATTTGTAATAAGAGGAAGAGTAAGGGACCGAATATCCCCATACTTTTAAGCAGTTCTCCAAAGCCTCCGCCTTCCTTAAAATAAGGCGAACTGGCAATAAAGACTGAGCCCGTAACGGTCAGAATCAAACCCACTACAGTGAGAATTTGAATCAGTTTCCGTTTTTTCTCGAGCGATAGCTTGCTCATAGCGTCTACTCCTTTAAGTCATGTCTCACGGTTGTCCCTTAGACAGACCGTCAACAAGTCTACTATACACTAAAAATAGCATGATGTCAGTAATGTTAACTTTTTTTTAGGATTTGATGTCAAAGTACTGACTCCCCTAAACAAAAAGTGCCAGAGCTAACGGTGCTCTGGCTACTCGACTATTAGAATTTCAAGTGTGGTTCTACTACAATCAGGTCCTTGCTGACTTGGTTGAGGACTTGGCAACCGGTCTCTGTCACCAAGACTAAGTCTTCAATCCGCACCCCTACCTTGCCTTGCAGGTAGATACCTGGCTCGATAGAGAAGATTTGGCCGACTTGGGCCTGAGCTTGGTTGAACTCGGAAACGTCCCCTGCTTCGTGGACTTCCCGCCCGATGAAGTGGCCGGTCCGATGGGTGAAGTATTCCCCGTACCCAGCCTCCTCAATGACCTGGCGCGCTGCCCGGTCAATGCTGGCCAAGGTCACACCTGGACGGACTGCCTTAATGGCCGCTTCTTGGGCCTGACGCACGGTCTCATAGACTCGCCGCGACTCCTCATCCGGCTCCCCGTAGAAGACGGTCCGGGTCATATCCGAACAGTAGCCCTTGTAAGAAGAGCCGATGTCAATTACCACTGAATCACCCGGTTGAGGGCGGTCGTCATTAGTTTCGTGGTGGGGATCCGCCCCATTGGCCCCGTAGGCAATAATGGGTTCGAAGGAGAAACCTTGGCAACCCAAACGCTGATAGATGCCAGCCAATTCGCTAACCATTTCAGATTCTGGCAAGCCATCCGCCACCAAGTTAATGAGGGCTAGGGTGGCCTGATCATTAAGGGCAGAAGCCTCTTGCATGAGTTCTTGCTCCTCAGGTGACTTGATGGCCCGCAGGTCATCCACCAAATAAGCAGCATTCACAGGCTGCAAATCTTGGCGGACCGTCATCAGATCCAAGAGAAAATGACTTGGCCAAACCTTATCAATCCCCGTTTTACCGGGCGCCAGACTTTGGGCCAACCAACTGATAACTGGCTCCCCATCACGGTAGGTCATCACTTCTATGTCGTGCTCCAAGCCACTCGCTAGCGGGAATAGTTGGTTGAGATAGAGTTGATGACGACCGTCAGCTGCTACCTTGAGCAGTAAGAGCCGCTCTCCCGGCTGGGTCTCATAGCCAATCAAATAAGCAATACTTGACGGATCCGTCACTAATTGTTGGGCAATCCCTGCTGCCTTGAGGCCCTGAACTAGGGCTTCTAATCGTTCAGCTTGCATGTATACGCGCTCCCTTCTTCTTTCCCTTCTATTATAACACAGGGATTTGCTGGGACCCAAGACAAAGCCATAAGAAAAGGCTGGGAACTCGTCCCAGCCTCGGTGCTGTCTATTCGATAATTTCTGTCTCTAGGACACCTGCTGCTTCAAAGGCAGCCGCCAACTGGCAGAGGACCCGTTCCTGGCCCTTGCCGGCCCATAGCTGGACACCCAGTGGAAGGCCTTCTGACGATTTGCCCAGAGGCAACATGATGGCCGGTTGACCAGCCAGGTTCTGGAGGAAGGTCCAAGGCGTGTAAGCCCAACTATCCTGCCAACGCTCCATAATGAGATCGGTGCGAGCTTCTTTGGCTAAGCCCTCCTGATTCAAGAGGCGCTGAGCCATCTCCGCCGAAGCCGCAAAGCTCCCATGCAGGGGCGCCGGCCCGTTGGTCCCAGGCGTCAAAAGTATATCATAGTCCTGGAAGAAATTCTCCAAATCAGCCGCTAGCTGATCCCAACGGCCCAGCAGCTGGCTGTAATCGGCAGCATCCCAAGGCAAGCCGGCCTGGTAGATGCCCCAGGTCATTGGCTCCATATCGTCTGGCGTCAAGGCACGACCCAGACTAGCCTCAAATCCTCGCATCATGGCAACCGTCTCAACAGCATTCATGGTGGTATAATCACGCGCCGCCGCTATGACATCCACTGGGAAGTCAACTGCGACGAGCTCATGACCCATGCCTGCCAATCGTTCTACCGTCTGGCGCAACAAGTTAGCCACATCTAAGCGAACTTGAGGTGTTAGGGGCGAATCCAGCAGATAGGCGATTCTGAGCGGACGCTGAGGCAAGGTCAGGGGCCCAGGACTTAAGCGCGGCACCATGTAAGGTGCGGCCCACTGTTCCACCTGCAGCCCCTCCAATAAGGTCCAGGTATCCCGGACCGACTTGGTTAAAGCAAAATGTACCGATGCCCCCTGCCAGCCCCGGTAGCCATCTGGGCCAACTGGCACCCGGCCACGGGAAGGCTTGAGGCCAATCAGGCCACAGAAGCTGGCGGGAATCCGGATAGAACCCCCGCCGTCACTAGCCGTGACGATTGGCACCATACCAGCCTTGAGCGCAGCCGCCGCCCCACCACTGGACCCACCCGCGTTACGGGTTAGATCCCCAGGATAGCTGACTGCTCCGGTAAACTGGGCATCGCTAATATTCTTAAAGCCAAATTCCGGCACATTGGTCCGGCCTACCACGATAAAGCCCAAAGCCTGGATGCGTTCTACGAAATAAGAAGTCTGGTTGGCTACATAGTCGGCCATAAGCTGGGCGCCCGCATAGGAAGGCTCACCAGCTTGGAGTTGGCCCAAGTCCTTGAGTAGAATAGGCACCCCAAAGAAGGCAGGTAATTCCTGACGTTCTAACTCTGACAACTGACTCCAGAGCTGGTCATGCGCCTGGGCTTGGGCCCGCGCACTCTCGGCTTGGACATGGGCCACTGCATGTAGGCTAGGATTGAGGGCCTGGATATTTTCGAGGGCCCAGTCCACCAATTGGCTGGCCGTCAAACGACCGGCCTTGACTTCTTGCGCATAGTAAGTCGCATCTTGCTTAAATAAGGGCATCTTCTGGCAGCACTCCTTTGGCTAAATCATCGAGTAGTTGGCGTTTGTAATGAAGAAATTCTGGACTAAAGCCAATGGCTTCAAAGTCTGACTTATCCAGTTGAATGTCGTGGACAGCTTGCAGGGTCCCTGGCTTGCCGCCCATAACATAGACCTTGTCAGACAAGATCAGGGCTTCATCCACATCGTGGGTGATGAGCAAGGTTGACCAGCCCATCTGCTGCTTGTATTGAAGGAACCACTGATGCAGCTGGCGTCGGGTCACCGCGTCCAAGGCACCAAAGGCCTCATCCAAGAGGACCCATTGACGCTTGAAGCAGGCAGTCCGCAGGAAGGCTGCCCGCTGGCGCATCCCCCCTGACAGGGACTTAGGATAGTGTTGGGCCCAAGTCGCTAGCTTGAATTCTTCCAGTAGCTGCTTGGCCTCAGCGCGGGCCTGGGACTTCTTGACACCAGACACCACTAGGGGCAGGGCCACATTGTCTACTAGGGTCAGGTGCTCGAAAAGCATGTCCTTTTGCAGCATGTAGCTGACCTGACCGGGTTCCAGAGGCTGTCCCCCCAAGCTGATAGAGCCCGATTGGACCGGCAAGATACCGGCAATTAAATTAAAGAGGGTGGTCTTACCGACCCCGCTTCGACCCAGGATAGCCACGGTTTGGCCCGCTGCCACCTGAAGATTCACATCTTGGATGACCATTTGCTGGTCGTAGCCGTAGGCTAAGTCCCGAATTTCTAGCACCTTACTCCGCTCCTAAATATTCATTGCTAAAGTATTGGCCCTTAGTTAGGTCGCTTTCGACCAGTTTGTTGTCGTAGAGCCATTGATAGAAGGCATTCCAACGAGCTGGATCGAACTGGCCCCATTTGGCTGGATCGCTAGCGTAACGCTCGCTCAACCATTTTTGGGAAGCCACGACGAAATCACGTTGGTCCTTCAATTCTGGGGCCGCTTCAATCAGAATGTCGGCCGCTTCTTCTGGATGTTCCATAGCATATTGGTAGCCCTTCTTGATGGCTGCCAAGACCTTCTTAGCTTGATCTGGGTGGGCTTTGAGGTAATCGTTGTTGGCAATAATAACTGGTGAGTAGAAGTCCAATTCTGGCGCGATGTCCCGAATTTGGAAGAAGGTGGTGGACACCTTCTGGAAGCCTGCCAAAATCCCGTCCCAGGCATAGTAAACCCAGGCTGCATCGAATTGGTTATTAGCCAAACCGATAATGGAATTGTCGCCGTCATTTGGCACTAGGCTAGCCTTGGAGAAGTCCCCGCCGGCCTTCTTAGTCATGTATTCCATCATCTTCAACTCAATTGGGTCATTCCAAGTGCCGTACTTGTGGCCTTCTAAGCCCTTAGGATCCTTGATGCCGGCTTCTTCCTTAGCAATAATACCGGACGTGTTGTGTTCAATAATAGCCGCTACCGCCGTTACTGGCAAGCCACCCGCAAATCGCTTAGCCAAAGAATCTTGGAAGGCAATTCCGAAGGCCGCCTTACCTAACCCCACTAATTCAGTGGTTGAGCCTTCTGGTGGCCGTTTGATGTCGACTTCCACGCCCACTTCCTTGAAGTAGCCCTTGGCTTGGGCGACGTAAAGCCCGGTATGGTTGGTGTTAGGTACCCAGTCTAGAATCAGGTCTACCTTGTTGTCATCACCTGTTTGAGCGGCTACGCTTGGTAGTGTGGTCCCAGCCAAAGATAGGCCGGCAAGCAGGGCCGCGAATTTTTTCATCCATTTTTGCATGTGTGTGTCACTCCTCTAATCTTAGGAAATATGGGGGGCCTTGCTTGAGCGCCAAGGCAAGGCTAGTCGTTCAATTAAGGCAACTAGGCCCATGAAAATCAAACTCAGTGCTGAAATGAGGAAAATGACCGCGAACATCTTGTCGTAGGCGAAGGCCTTCTTGGTCTGAATCATGTAGACGCCCAAACCCTCGAATCCCCCTAGCCATTCCGCCACAACCGAACTCACGAAGGCGTATGAGACACTGACCTTCAGCCCGGAAAAGAAGAAATGTAGGCTGGTCGGTATCTTAACATAGCGCAAGGTCTGCCAATGACTGGCTCCCATCATGTTCAGCAACTGCAAGGCATCCTGGTCACAATGGGCGAAGCCACTTAAGATACTCATGATAATAGGAAAAATCGTGGTTAAGACGACTAAGACAATCTTAGGCGTCATCTCATAGCCCAGGGCCAAGACCAAAATCGGCGCAATAGCCACCGTCGGCACAGTCTGAGATACGATTAAGAGTGGGTAGAGGGCCCGGTGGACCCATTTGAAGCGGTCCATGATGACCGCCAGAATAAAGGCCAAGACAATCCCAATGCCCAGCCCAATAAAGGCCTGGATTAGGGTTACCCGACTATTGCGCCAGAGGTTAGGGGCATCTTGCCAGATAGCCGCCAGAACCGCCGACGGAGCCGGAATGATAAAACGCGGTAGCATACCCAGTCGAGCCGTCACTTCCCATAAGGCCAGGAGTCCTAAGCCTGTCAGCCAAGCCACACTTGATTCAAACCAGCGATGCACTCTCTGTTTAATGGTTACCGTCTCCTTTCTATTGAGAATACGTAACACCCACTTGCGTTTGGACTCGATCAAAAAGACCCATCCCGGCATGACGCGCAGGATGAGTCCATCAATCAGATTCAACTTGCCACATCCCTACGTAAGTATTAACTTCATCAGGTTATGAGGGTCCGAGGCAAAGCCCCATCTCAGCCGCAGTCGCGGCACCCCTTGTGTTACCTCTATATTATATGCAAGTTGATGTAAGAATGCAATTGCGGTGCTTAAGGAAGAAATAAGGTAACTCTTTAAAATAAACTGGTATTTCAACAAATAATCTCTCTTCTAACGCCTGCCACCCTCGGTATGATGATAATAAAGATATTAATTCTAACTATCCGCCAAACCTTCTTCCTAGCAACACTTCCATTATGCTTTAATTAACCCTGCAGCATCTTCATGATGCCGCTATGATCTAGAACTAGGAAGGACATAAAGAGGCAATAGACCAACATGCCCAGCAACAAATAGGTCTCAAAGGGCACTAGTCTCGGGAAGGTGGCTTTGATCCCCTTCCTGTGTCGATAGCATCTGGCCAACCAACTCAAACCTAGGCCACAAGAGAAGACAGCAAAGGGCTCTAAGAAGAGCCGGTAGTTTGAACTGAGCGCATCCACACTAAATAAGCCGACTGGCTGAGGCGCAATCACTAGGTAACAGACAAGCGTAAACAAGAGCTGAGCCACCACTAGGGCCCATAGGACTTTTCTAAAGGTTCTCATATTCGCTCACCTCTCCCCTTCTCTGATTAGGCATCTACTAATGAGTCCGGCTTCTAGCTACAACTTCATTATAGTCCTTTGAAAAGGCTTTTACAATAGTAGGCAGTCCCCATTTTGTGCGCTTTGCTTAACTATTTTTCTTCTATACAAAGCAAAAGAGGCTAAGAAATTCTTAGCCTCCATCTATTAAATTTATTCCGGCTTCACGAAGACACCAGACACTTTGTAGCCTTTTTCTTGGAAGACGCGCGCGACTTCCTCAGAATCTTGAGTATCCACGTGAACCACCACATTGGTCTTGTCGTCCAAGTGGTAGACGTTCATTTGGGTGATGCTCCAGTTATGCTTAGCAGTTGTCTCACCGATGTCCTCTAGAATCCCTGCCTTGTCATCGACTACTTCTACCACGAAACGAGTCCCTGGGGTGTAGTAGCCATTGATGTCAATGAAGGCTTCGAAGATGTCCTTGTCAGTGATAATCCCCACTAATTGAGCGTGGTCCATGACAACCAGGACACCGACGTCCATATTGCGCATCTCGGAAGCGGCTTGTTCCAAGAGGGCATCTGGGCTGGTGGTAATGACGCGACGAATCATAATGTCTGCCGCAGTCGTCTTGTTGAGCAAGTAGTTGAGTTCATGCACGCTCAGGCTGGTCGCGGTAGAAGGTGAGTTCTTGGCAATGACAGACTCTGTTAAGAGCCCTACCAATTGGCCTTTGACTACGACTGGCAAACGGTGAATGTCGTGTTGGCGCATCAAGTCCAGCGCCTTAATGACAGTGGTATCTGGCGTGATGGTCACCAAGTCGGTTGACATATAGTTTTTAACGTACATTTGCTTAACCTCCTAAGTATGCTTTTTGGACGGCATCGCTCTCGAGGAGCTCTTGGCCGTCCCGCTCAGAACGATCTTACCGGTTTCCAAGACGTAACCCCGACTCGCAATGGACAGGGCCATCTTGGCATTTTGTTCAATCAAGAGGACGGTGGTCCCTTGAGCTTGAATCTGTTGAATAATGTTGAAGATTTCTTGGATGAAGATTGGCGCCAAGCCCATGGATGGCTCATCCAACAAGAGGAGCTTAGGCTTGGACATAAGGGCCCGTCCCATGGCTAGCATCTGTTGCTCCCCACCTGATAGGGTGGAAGCATCCTGCTTCTGACGCTCGCCCAAGACTGGAAGCGGTCATAAACTGCTTGAATATCTTCTTCGATATTGGCGCGGTCCTTGCGTAAGAAGGCACCCATTTCCAAGTTTTCGCGGACAGACAGGCCTTTGAAGACGTGACGGCCTTCTGGCACGTGGGAAATCCCCAGTTGGACAATCTTCTGGGCGTTGGTTTTGGTAATGTTCTGGCCTTCATAGGTCAGAGTCCCTGAAGCGGGCTTAATCAAACCGGAGACAGTCCGTAGGATGGTCGATTTACCAGCCCCATTGGCCCCAATCAGGGAGACAATCTCCCCTTGGTTAACCTCGAAGTTAACGCCACGGACTGCATTAATCATGCCGTAGTTGACGGCTAAGTTCTCAACACGTAACATTAGGCGTCACCTCCTAGGTAGGCCCGGATAACATCTGGGTTCTGACGAATTTCTTCTGGCGTGCCTTGGGCCAAGAGTCGGCGTATTCCAAGACATAGATGCGTTGGCAGATTTCCATAACCAGGGCCATATCGTGTTCGATCAAGACGATGGTTAAGCAAATTGTTGGCGAATCTGTTCAATTAGGGCGGTTAACTCAGCGGTTTCCGCTGGGTTCATGCCGGCTGCTGGCTCGTCTAAGAAGAGGATCTTAGGTTCGGTGGCCAGGGCCCGGACGATTTCCAGACGGCGTTGTTGACCGTAGGCCAAGTTCTTAGCCTTGTCTTGAGCGTATTGAGCTAGGTCGAAGATTTCCAAGAGTTCTAAGGCTTTAGCCTTCATCTTAGCTTCTGTCTCATAGTAGGCCTTGGTCGGAAAATGCTGGACCAGATGGCATCATGATTGTGCCCGTGCATGGCTACCATGACGTTCTCCAAGACGCTTTGGTCTTTGAAGAGGCGGATATTTTGGAAGGTCGCGCCAAGCCTAGTTGGTTAATCTTATAAGGTGCCATGCCGTTCAAGGTCTTGACCCCATCAGCGGTTGATAGGTGACAGTCCCTTCTGTTGGCTCGTAGACGCCCGTTAAGAGGTTGAAGAAGGTGGTCTTGCCGGCCCCGTTAGGACCGATAAGGCCTACAAGCTCTTGCTCTTCTATTTGAAGGCGCCGTGTTTTTCAATGGCATGGATTGTATAGGTGGAACAGGTCGGACTATAACGGCAACTAGGCGGGAAGAGTGGCGATAGGGCCAACTGATAGAAACGCACTAGCTTAATGAAGAGCCAACGAAACATCCTATCACCCCTTCTGGAGGAAGGTCCGGAAGAGCCACTGAATGATCTCACTGGACAGGAAGGTGAAGAAGAAGAGGGAAGCCGGCCGGTAGAGCAGTACCATCTTGACGAATTCTTTGAAGGTGATGTTGGACATACCAGTAATCATACAGAAGATATCGTCTGGGAAAATGGGTGCCACGAAGCCGATTTTAAGTAGGCGACGGAAACCTGGGCCATCATTCATTTTGGCGATATAGTGGTCGTATTGCTTGTCTGACAAGAAGGCCTTGATGAAACTAGATCCGAAGCGTTTGCCTAGGAAGAAGTTAATGCAGGAACCGATGACCATGCCCGTACAGTTGAGCAGGAAGCCACCAAAGTGACCATAGATCACGTCACCAATGACATTGTGTAGGCCACCAGGAATAATGGGATAAATTGTCTGGGAAATTTGTAATAAGAGGAAGAGTAAGGGACCGAATATCCCCATACTTTTAAGCAGTTCTCCAAAGCCTCCGCCTTCCTTAAAATAAGGCGAACTGGCAATAAAGACTGAGCCCGTAACGGTCAGAATCAAACCCACTACAGTGAGAATTTGAATCAGTTTCCGTTTTTTCTCGAGCGATAGCTTGCTCATAGCGTCTACTCCTTTAAGTCATGTCTCACGGTTGTCCCTTAGACAGACCGTCAACAAGTCTACTATACACTAAAAATAGCATGATGTCAGTAATGTTAACTTTTTTTTAGGATTTGATGTCAAAGTACTGACTCCCCTAAACAAAAAGTGCCAGAGCTAACGGTGCTCTGGCTACTCGACTATTAGAATTTCAAGTGTGGTTCTACTACAATCAGGTCCTTGCTGACTTGGTTGAGGACTTGGCAACCGGTCTCTGTCACCAAGACTAAGTCTTCAATCCGCACCCCTACCTTGCCTTGCAGGTAGATACCTGGCTCGATAGAGAAGATTTGGCCGACTTGGGCCTGAGCTTGGTTGAACTCGGAAACGTCCCCTGCTTCGTGGACTTCCCGCCCGATGAAGTGGCCGGTCCGATGGGTGAAGTATTCCCCGTACCCAGCCTCCTCAATGACCTGGCGCGCTGCCCGGTCAATGCTGGCCAAGGTCACACCTGGACGGACTGCCTTAATGGCCGCTTCTTGGGCCTGACGCACGGTCTCATAGACTCGCCGCGACTCCTCATCCGGCTCCCCGTAGAAGACGGTCCGGGTCATATCCGAACAGTAGCCCTTGTAAGAAGAGCCGATGTCAATTACCACTGAATCACCCGGTTGAGGGCGGTCGTCATTAGTTTCGTGGTGGGGATCCGCCCCATTGGCCCCGTAGGCAATAATGGGTTCGAAGGAGAAACCTTGGCAACCCAAACGCTGATAGATGCCAGCCAATTCGCTAACCATTTCAGATTCTGGCAAGCCATCCGCCACCAAGTTAATGAGGGCTAGGGTGGCCTGATCATTAAGGGCAGAAGCCTCTTGCATGAGTTCTTGCTCCTCAGGTGACTTGATGGCCCGCAGGTCATCCACCAAATAAGCAGCATTCACAGGCTGCAAATCTTGGCGGACCGTCATCAGATCCAAGAGAAAATGACTTGGCCAAACCTTATCAATCCCCGTTTTACCGGGCGCCAGACTTTGGGCCAACCAACTGATAACTGGCTCCCCATCACGGTAGGTCATCACTTCTATGTCGTGCTCCAAGCCACTCGCTAGCGGGAATAGTTGGTTGAGATAGAGTTGATGACGACCGTCAGCTGCTACCTTGAGCAGTAAGAGCCGCTCTCCCGGCTGGGTCTCATAGCCAATCAAATAAGCAATACTTGACGGATCCGTCACTAATTGTTGGGCAATCCCTGCTGCCTTGAGGCCCTGAACTAGGGCTTCTAATCGTTCAGCTTGCATGTATACGCGCTCCCTTCTTCTTTCCCTTCTATTATAACACAGGGATTTGCTGGGACCCAAGACAAAGCCATAAGAAAAGGCTGGGAACTCGTCCCAGCCTCGGTGCTGTCTATTCGATAATTTCTGTCTCTAGGACACCTGCTGCTTCAAAGGCAGCCGCCAACTGGCAGAGGACCCGTTCCTGGCCCTTGCCGGCCCATAGCTGGACACCCAGTGGAAGGCCTTCTGACGATTTGCCCAGAGGCAACATGATGGCCGGTTGACCAGCCAGGTTCTGGAGGAAGGTCCAAGGCGTGTAAGCCCAACTATCCTGCCAACGCTCCATAATGAGATCGGTGCGAGCTTCTTTGGCTAAGCCCTCCTGATTCAAGAGGCGCTGAGCCATCTCCGCCGAAGCCGCAAAGCTCCCATGCAGGGGCGCCGGCCCGTTGGTCCCAGGCGTCAAAAGTATATCATAGTCCTGGAAGAAATTCTCCAAATCAGCCGCTAGCTGATCCCAACGGCCCAGCAGCTGGCTGTAATCGGCAGCATCCCAAGGCAAGCCGGCCTGGTAGATGCCCCAGGTCATTGGCTCCATATCGTCTGGCGTCAAGGCACGACCCAGACTAGCCTCAAATCCTCGCATCATGGCAACCGTCTCAACAGCATTCATGGTGGTATAATCACGCGCCGCCGCTATGACATCCACTGGGAAGTCAACTGCGACGAGCTCATGACCCATGCCTGCCAATCGTTCTACCGTCTGGCGCAACAAGTTAGCCACATCTAAGCGAACTTGAGGTGTTAGGGGCGAATCCAGCAGATAGGCGATTCTGAGCGGACGCTGAGGCAAGGTCAGGGGCCCAGGACTTAAGCGCGGCACCATGTAAGGTGCGGCCCACTGTTCCACCTGCAGCCCCTCCAATAAGGTCCAGGTATCCCGGACCGACTTGGTTAAAGCAAAATGTACCGATGCCCCCTGCCAGCCCCGGTAGCCATCTGGGCCAACTGGCACCCGGCCACGGGAAGGCTTGAGGCCAATCAGGCCACAGAAGCTGGCGGGAATCCGGATAGAACCCCCGCCGTCACTAGCCGTGACGATTGGCACCATACCAGCCTTGAGCGCAGCCGCCGCCCCACCACTGGACCCACCCGCGTTACGGGTTAGATCCCCAGGATAGCTGACTGCTCCGGTAAACTGGGCATCGCTAATATTCTTAAAGCCAAATTCCGGCACATTGGTCCGGCCTACCACGATAAAGCCCAAAGCCTGGATGCGTTCTACGAAATAAGAAGTCTGGTTGGCTACATAGTCGGCCATAAGCTGGGCGCCCGCATAGGAAGGCTCACCAGCTTGGAGTTGGCCCAAGTCCTTGAGTAGAATAGGCACCCCAAAGAAGGCAGGTAATTCCTGACGTTCTAACTCTGACAACTGACTCCAGAGCTGGTCATGCGCCTGGGCTTGGGCCCGCGCACTCTCGGCTTGGACATGGGCCACTGCATGTAGGCTAGGATTGAGGGCCTGGATATTTTCGAGGGCCCAGTCCACCAATTGGCTGGCCGTCAAACGACCGGCCTTGACTTCTTGCGCATAGTAAGTCGCATCTTGCTTAAATAAGGGCATCTTCTGGCAGCACTCCTTTGGCTAAATCATCGAGTAGTTGGCGTTTGTAATGAAGAAATTCTGGACTAAAGCCAATGGCTTCAAAGTCTGACTTATCCAGTTGAATGTCGTGGACAGCTTGCAGGGTCCCTGGCTTGCCGCCCATAACATAGACCTTGTCAGACAAGATCAGGGCTTCATCCACATCGTGGGTGATGAGCAAGGTTGACCAGCCCATCTGCTGCTTGTATTGAAGGAACCACTGATGCAGCTGGCGTCGGGTCACCGCGTCCAAGGCACCAAAGGCCTCATCCAAGAGGACCCATTGACGCTTGAAGCAGGCAGTCCGCAGGAAGGCTGCCCGCTGGCGCATCCCCCCTGACAGGGACTTAGGATAGTGTTGGGCCCAAGTCGCTAGCTTGAATTCTTCCAGTAGCTGCTTGGCCTCAGCGCGGGCCTGGGACTTCTTGACACCAGACACCACTAGGGGCAGGGCCACATTGTCTACTAGGGTCAGGTGCTCGAAAAGCATGTCCTTTTGCAGCATGTAGCTGACCTGACCGGGTTCCAGAGGCTGTCCCCCCAAGCTGATAGAGCCCGATTGGACCGGCAAGATACCGGCAATTAAATTAAAGAGGGTGGTCTTACCGACCCCGCTTCGACCCAGGATAGCCACGGTTTGGCCCGCTGCCACCTGAAGATTCACATCTTGGATGACCATTTGCTGGTCGTAGCCGTAGGCTAAGTCCCGAATTTCTAGCACCTTACTCCGCTCCTAAATATTCATTGCTAAAGTATTGGCCCTTAGTTAGGTCGCTTTCGACCAGTTTGTTGTCGTAGAGCCATTGATAGAAGGCATTCCAACGAGCTGGATCGAACTGGCCCCATTTGGCTGGATCGCTAGCGTAACGCTCGCTCAACCATTTTTGGGAAGCCACGACGAAATCACGTTGGTCCTTCAATTCTGGGGCCGCTTCAATCAGAATGTCGGCCGCTTCTTCTGGATGTTCCATAGCATATTGGTAGCCCTTCTTGATGGCTGCCAAGACCTTCTTAGCTTGATCTGGGTGGGCTTTGAGGTAATCGTTGTTGGCAATAATAACTGGTGAGTAGAAGTCCAATTCTGGCGCGATGTCCCGAATTTGGAAGAAGGTGGTGGACACCTTCTGGAAGCCTGCCAAAATCCCGTCCCAGGCATAGTAAACCCAGGCTGCATCGAATTGGTTATTAGCCAAACCGATAATGGAATTGTCGCCGTCATTTGGCACTAGGCTAGCCTTGGAGAAGTCCCCGCCGGCCTTCTTAGTCATGTATTCCATCATCTTCAACTCAATTGGGTCATTCCAAGTGCCGTACTTGTGGCCTTCTAAGCCCTTAGGATCCTTGATGCCGGCTTCTTCCTTAGCAATAATACCGGACGTGTTGTGTTCAATAATAGCCGCTACCGCCGTTACTGGCAAGCCACCCGCAAATCGCTTAGCCAAAGAATCTTGGAAGGCAATTCCGAAGGCCGCCTTACCTAACCCCACTAATTCAGTGGTTGAGCCTTCTGGTGGCCGTTTGATGTCGACTTCCACGCCCACTTCCTTGAAGTAGCCCTTGGCTTGGGCGACGTAAAGCCCGGTATGGTTGGTGTTAGGTACCCAGTCTAGAATCAGGTCTACCTTGTTGTCATCACCTGTTTGAGCGGCTACGCTTGGTAGTGTGGTCCCAGCCAAAGATAGGCCGGCAAGCAGGGCCGCGAATTTTTTCATCCATTTTTGCATGTGTGTGTCACTCCTCTAATCTTAGGAAATATGGGGGGCCTTGCTTGAGCGCCAAGGCAAGGCTAGTCGTTCAATTAAGGCAACTAGGCCCATGAAAATCAAACTCAGTGCTGAAATGAGGAAAATGACCGCGAACATCTTGTCGTAGGCGAAGGCCTTCTTGGTCTGAATCATGTAGACGCCCAAACCCTCGAATCCCCCTAGCCATTCCGCCACAACCGAACTCACGAAGGCGTATGAGACACTGACCTTCAGCCCGGAAAAGAAGAAATGTAGGCTGGTCGGTATCTTAACATAGCGCAAGGTCTGCCAATGACTGGCTCCCATCATGTTCAGCAACTGCAAGGCATCCTGGTCACAATGGGCGAAGCCACTTAAGATACTCATGATAATAGGAAAAATCGTGGTTAAGACGACTAAGACAATCTTAGGCGTCATCTCATAGCCCAGGGCCAAGACCAAAATCGGCGCAATAGCCACCGTCGGCACAGTCTGAGATACGATTAAGAGTGGGTAGAGGGCCCGGTGGACCCATTTGAAGCGGTCCATGATGACCGCCAGAATAAAGGCCAAGACAATCCCAATGCCCAGCCCAATAAAGGCCTGGATTAGGGTTACCCGACTATTGCGCCAGAGGTTAGGGGCATCTTGCCAGATAGCCGCCAGAACCGCCGACGGAGCCGGAATGATAAAACGCGGTAGCATACCCAGTCGAGCCGTCACTTCCCATAAGGCCAGGAGTCCTAAGCCTGTCAGCCAAGCCACACTTGATTCAAACCAGCGATGCACTCTCTGTTTAATGGTTACCGTCTCCTTTCTATTGAGAATACGTAACACCCACTTGCGTTTGGACTCGATCAAAAAGACCCATCCCGGCATGACGCGCAGGATGAGTCCATCAATCAGATTCAACTTGCCACATCCCTACGTAAGTATTAACTTCATCAGGTTATGAGGGTCCGAGGCAAAGCCCCATCTCAGCCGCAGTCGCGGCACCCCTTGTGTTACCTCTATATTATATGCAAGTTGATGTAAGAATGCAATTGCGGTGCTTAAGGAAGAAATAAGGTAACTCTTTAAAATAAACTGGTATTTCAACAAATAATCTCTCTTCTAACGCCTGCCACCCTCGGTATGATGATAATAAAGATATTAATTCTAACTATCCGCCAAACCTTCTTCCTAGCAACACTTCCATTATGCTTTAATTAACCCTGCAGCATCTTCATGATGCCGCTATGATCTAGAACTAGGAAGGACATAAAGAGGCAATAGACCAACATGCCCAGCAACAAATAGGTCTCAAAGGGCACTAGTCTCGGGAAGGTGGCTTTGATCCCCTTCCTGTGTCGATAGCATCTGGCCAACCAACTCAAACCTAGGCCACAAGAGAAGACAGCAAAGGGCTCTAAGAAGAGCCGGTAGTTTGAACTGAGCGCATCCACACTAAATAAGCCGACTGGCTGAGGCGCAATCACTAGGTAACAGACAAGCGTAAACAAGAGCTGAGCCACCACTAGGGCCCATAGGACTTTTCTAAAGGTTCTCATATTCGCTCACCTCTCCCCTTCTCTGATTAGGCATCTACTAATGAGTCCGGCTTCTAGCTACAACTTCATTATAGTCCTTTGAAAAGGCTTTTACAATAGTAGGCAGTCCCCATTTTGTGCGCTTTGCTTAACTATTTTTCTTCTATACAAAGCAAAAGAGGCTAAGAAATTCTTAGCCTCCATCTATTAAATTTATTCCGGCTTCACGAAGACACCAGACACTTTGTAGCCTTTTTCTTGGAAGACGCGCGCGACTTCCTCAGAATCTTGAGTATCCACGTGAACCACCACATTGGTCTTGTCGTCCAAGTGGTAGACGTTCATTTGGGTGATGCTCCAGTTATGCTTAGCAGTTGTCTCACCGATGTCCTCTAGAATCCCTGCCTTGTCATCGACTACTTCTACCACGAAACGAGTCCCTGGGGTGTAGTAGCCATTGATGTCAATGAAGGCTTCGAAGATGTCCTTGTCAGTGATAATCCCCACTAATTGAGCGTGGTCCATGACAACCAGGACACCGACGTCCATATTGCGCATCTCGGAAGCGGCTTGTTCCAAGAGGGCATCTGGGCTGGTGGTAATGACGCGACGAATCATAATGTCTGCCGCAGTCGTCTTGTTGAGCAAGTAGTTGAGTTCATGCACGCTCAGGCTGGTCGCGGTAGAAGGTGAGTTCTTGGCAATGACAGACTCTGTTAAGAGCCCTACCAATTGGCCTTTGACTACGACTGGCAAACGGTGAATGTCGTGTTGGCGCATCAAGTCCAGCGCCTTAATGACAGTGGTATCTGGCGTGATGGTCACCAAGTCGGTTGACATATAGTTTTTAACGTACATTTGCTTAACCTCCTAAGTATGCTTTTTGGACGGCATCGCTCTCGAGGAGCTCTTGGCCGGTCCCGCTCAGAACGATCTTACCGGTTTCCAAGACGTAACCCCGACTCGCAATGGACAGGGCCATCTTGGCATTTTGTTCAATCAAGAGGACGGTGGTCCCTTGAGCTTGAATCTGTTGAATAATGTTGAAGATTTCTTGGATGAAGATTGGCGCCAAGCCCATGGATGGCTCATCCAACAAGAGGAGCTTAGGCTTGGACATAAGGGCCCGTCCCATGGCTAGCATCTGTTGCTCCCCACCTGATAGGGTGGAAGCATCCTGCTTCTGACGCTCGCCCAAGACTGGGAAGCGGTCATAAACTGCTTGAATATCTTCTTCGATATTGGCGCGGTCCTTGCGTAAGAAGGCACCCATTTCCAAGTTTTCGCGGACAGACAGGCCTTTGAAGACGTGACGGCCTTCTGGCACGTGGGAAATCCCCAGTTGGACAATCTTCTGGGCGTTGGTTTTGGTAATGTTCTGGCCTTCATAGGTCAGAGTCCCTGAAGCGGGCTTAATCAAACCGGAGACAGTCCGTAGGATGGTCGATTTACCAGCCCCATTGGCCCCAATCAGGGAGACAATCTCCCCTTGGTTAACCTCGAAGTTAACGCCACGGACTGCATTAATCATGCCGTAGTTGACGGCTAAGTTCTCAACACGTAACATTAGGCGTCACCTCCTAGGTAGGCCCGGATAACATCTGGGTTCTGACGAATTTCTTCTGGCGTGCCTTGGGCCAAGAGTCGGCCGTATTCCAAGACATAGATGCGTTGGCAGATTTCCATAACCAGGGCCATATCGTGTTCGATCAAGACGATGGTTAAGCCAAATTGTTGGCGAATCTGTTCAATTAGGGCGGTTAACTCAGCGGTTTCCGCTGGGTTCATGCCGGCTGCTGGCTCGTCTAAGAAGAGGATCTTAGGTTCGGTGGCCAGGGCCCGGACGATTTCCAGACGGCGTTGTTGACCGTAGGCCAAGTTCTTAGCCTTGTCTTGAGCGTATTGAGCTAGGTCGAAGATTTCCAAGAGTTCTAAGGCTTTAGCCTTCATCTTAGCTTCTGTCTCATAGTAGGCCTTGGTCCGGAAAATGCTGGACCAGATGGCATCATGATTGTGCCCGTGCATGGCTACCATGACGTTCTCCAAGACGCTTTGGTCTTTGAAGAGGCGGATATTTTGGAAGGTCCGCGCCAAGCCTAGTTGGTTAATCTTATAAGGTGCCATGCCGTTCAAGGTCTTGACCCCATCAGCGGTTGATAGGGTGACAGTCCCTTCTGTTGGCTCGTAGACGCCCGTTAAGAGGTTGAAGAAGGTGGTCTTGCCGGCCCCGTTAGGACCGATAAGGCCTACAAGCTCTTGCTCTTCTAACTTGAGGGAGACGTTGGACACGGCTGCCAAACCGCCAAAGTTTTTAGTAAGTTGATTGACTTCTAATAAGGCCATTAGACTGCTCCTTTCTTCGCTTTATTCTTGGTTAAGAGGGAGCCTAGACGTAATTCCCAGGTTCCTAGGAGACCACCCGGTCTGAAGATCATGATTAGGATGAGGGCGATGGCATAGATGACCATACGAAGCTGCCCATAAGGTTGTAAGAGGGTGTTGAGAATCCCTAAGACCACAGCTGCCACGAAGGAACCGGTGAAACTCCCAATCCCGCCGAATACGACGATAATGAGGACATCAATGGACTTGTTGAAGGTGAAGTCCCCTGGGGTGACGACCCCGATGTTACCAGCATAGAGGGCACCGCCGATAGCGGCAGTAATGGCACCTAAGACGAAGGCGATCACCTTGTACTTAGTCACGTTAACCCCCATGGACTCTGCGGCAATCTCATCTTGCTCGATGGCATAGGTTGCCCGGCCCGCACTGGAGTAGAAGTAGTTGAGAATCAAGATAGTGGTCACAACCATGAAGAAGTAAACTAATGGCCAGGTTGCCACTTTAGGAATGGCGTTAATCCCTTGAGGCCCGTTGGTCAGGGTCTTGTAGTTGGTGATGACGACCCGGATGATTTCAGAAACACCCAGTGTGGCAATGGCCAAGTAGTCCCCGCGTAGGCGCAAGGTTGGAATCCCGACTAAGACAGCCAAGACAGCAGCCACAACCGCACCGACTAGCATCCCCGTCCAGAGACCCCCTAGGTCTGCATGACGTGTTGCGAAGATGGCACCTGAGTAAGCCCCCACAGCGATAAAGGCTGCATGCCCCAGTGAGAACTGGCCGGCTACCCCTAAGACGAGGTTGAGCCCGATGGCATAGATGACATCAATCATAATTTTGATTAAGGTAATTTGGTAGTAGGAATCGATTAAGTTAGTCGACGTTAAGAGCCACAAGAGGCCATAACCCAAGAGGGCTGCCGTCAACCAAACGAAGTTGCGTTGATGGAATCGTTGCATGTGGCTTCACCTACACTTTCTCTTTGACGTTCTTACCGAAGAGACCTGCCGGCAAGACGAGCAAGATAACAATTAAGAGGGCATATACGGCCGCATCCTTGAAGGCAGAGCCCCCGAAGGCGGAGACGAAGGTCTCCAAGAGACCGATTAGGTAACCCCCGACCATGGCCCCCGGAATGGAGCCAATCCCACCGACAACGGCAGCAACGAAGGCCTTAAGCCCTGGCGTCAGACCCATGGTGGCAGCCATTTGGTTGGAGTAGAGTCCGTAGAGGACGCCGGCTACCCCTGCCAGGGCAGACCCTAGCGCGAAGGTAAAGGAAATCACCGCGTCAACGTTAATCCCCATGAGTTGAGCTGCTTCTTCATCGACCGCAACCGCCCGCATGGCTTTCCCCATCTTGGTGTACTTAACAATAAATTGTAGAGCTACCATTAAGAGGATAGTGGTCACGAAGATTAAGATTTGTTTGGAGTTAATGACCGCTCCCATAACTTTGAAGGTGGTGGTCGTAAAGCTAGTTGGGTAAGCCTTGACTTCCGGACCGAAGAAATAGATCATGGCATTTTCTAAGAGGAAGGAGACCCCAATCGCGGTGATAAGGGCGGCTACCCGAGTCGATTTACGTAGGGGCTTGTAGGCTACCCGTTCAATGGTCACCCCTAAAACGGAGGTGAAGACCATGGTTAAAGCTAAGGATAAGTAGAAGTCCATGCCCTGGACATTAACCAGATAGAAACCGAAGAAGGCCCCCATCATGAGGATGTCCCCGTGGGCGAAGTTAATCAAGCGGATGGTCCCATAGACCATGGTATAACCCAAGGCGATCAAGGCGTAGATACTCCCCGTCGACAAGCCGTTAAAAAGTTGTTGTAAGAACCACTGGAGGTTCATAGGCATAAGCTCCTTTCTATGTATGATGGCTATAAATTAAGTATAGCAGTCCTAAGGCTAAGGCGCCATACTTCCTCATGAAAAAGGTCGTATTGTGCTATGACTGGATGTCCAAGCAACAATACGACACTAGCATGAGGGAGTCTGCTGTCGATTACTCAGCTGACACGTTCACAGCTTCGGTAACTTCACCTTTTTCGAAGTGGAGCATTACCGCTGTCTTCACTGGGTTGTGTTTTTCGTCAAATGAGAAGGTCCCGGTTACCCCTTTGAAGTCTTTGATTTTAGCCAAGGCTTTGTTAACTTCTTGTGGGTCAGTTGAGCCTGCATCCTTGATAGCTTGCAAGAGCACGTTAGTCGCATCGTAAGCGAGAGCTGCGAAAGTATCTGGCTTCTTGCCGTATTCTTTTTCATAGGCTTCTACGAATTTCTTAACTGCTGGGTCTTCACTCTTGTCAGAGTAGTGAGAAGTATAGAAGACGTTGTTAAGGTTGTCTTTACCTGCTAATTCAACCAAGGTGTCGTTAGCAAAACCGTCACCACCAACGATTGGCTTGTCGATCCCGAGTTCACGCGCTTGCTTGATGATCAAACCAGCTTCAGTATAGTAACCTGGTACGTAGAGGGCGTCGAAGTCTTGAGTAGAGATGTTAGTCAAGACAGTTAAGAAGTCAGTATCGTTAGTTTGGTAAGATTCTTTGGCTACGATGGTCCCGCCTTTAGCTTCAAATTGCTTAACGAAGCTATCAGCCAAACCTTGTGAGTAGTCGTTAGCTTGGTCAACCAAGAGAACCACTTTCTTGTAACCTTGAGTATCCGCTAAGTAGTTGGCAGCAGCCACCCCTTGGAAGGAGTCTTCGAAGCAGACACGGTAGATGTAGTCGTAGACTTTGCCTGCAGAGTCGAGGGTAATCCCGTTACCAGTTGCAGCAGGGAAGATAGCTGGTGTTTTGCCGTCGTTAGCGACTGGAATTTCTGCTAAGGCATCCCCGGTAGTTGCAGGACCTACAATCCCTGCCACGCCGGCAGCGACTAATTTGGTTGCAGCCGCAGCGGCTTCTGTCTTATCAGACTTGTTGTCTTCGACTTGCGCTTCGACTTTCTTGCCGTTAACGCCGCCGTGTTCTTCATTGTATTGCTTAACAGCTAATTTCAAACCATTAGCCATTGGCGTCCCGTAAGCAGCTGCCGCCCCTGAGAGCTCGAAGTTACCGCCGACTTTAACGGTGTCTTGGGCTGAGACAGTAGCCAATGGGGATGCGAGCAAGAGACCCGCGAAAAGTGCTGTTCCTAACTTTTTAAAATTCATAGTGTACCTCCTAAAATATGGTTCCTAAATCATGATGATGAGAAAAGTATACACTACTCCGGATTATTTTACAATGCTTTTATTAAAGTTTTTTAATCTTTTGCTCATTTTCTTGTCTAGCCCTTATGTGGCGCGGAATCGGTGCCGTTTTGGGTGGCTGGCTGGAGGGGGATTTCTGGATTGTACCCTGGTTTGAGCGGGTTGCTGGGGAGCTAGTGGTCTACTCTTCAAAGTGGACCACTGGCTCGGCGCTTTTCCTGGTTTTTGCCCTGTTTTTGGCAGTTTCCTTAGGAGCTAGTGGTCCACTCGACGGAGTGGACCACTGGCTCGACGATTTTCCTGACTTTTGGCCCGTTTTCGGCGATTCCCTGGGAGCTAGTGGTCCACTCTTTAAAGTGGGCCACTAGCTCGACACTTTTCCTAGATTCTGGCCCGTTTTCAACGATTTCCCTGGAGCTAGTGGTCCACTCGACGGAGTGGGCCACTGGCTCGGAGCTTTTCCTAGCTTTTGCCCTGTTTTCGGCGGTTGCTTAGAGAGTTTCCTGGCTATGGGGCGACTTATTTGAGAGGATTTGCTGGCTAGTAAACTTAGCTCCCCTATTTATCTATTACATAGATAAATAGGGTACGAGTTAGCAAAATTACGTGTCCAAAACTAAACAAAAAAGGGGCTGATGCCCCTTTTTCTTCCTATATATATTGATGAGCGGCCAACTTAGTAGCTACTAGCTTAGCCTGGAGGCCGGCGCTGGCCTTGCCTTCTAGGCGGGTCAGGGGCTCTTTGGCGAAGTAACGGAGGGAGGCAACTACTTGCCCACCGTTAACAAAGACTTCTAGTGAGCTAGCATCGAGCCAAAGGTCTAAGTGCTTGAGCTCCTCTTCTAGCTGCATATGGCGCCATTCTTGCAAGCCGGTTAGCCAGTTGAAGCGAGCTAAACTTAAACGGCCTTGAGCGGCCTGGTATTTGACCGTCACGTTATCATCTAAGAAGAGTTCCCAATCTGCTAAAGTCTCAAAGTCCACTTGCACTCTTTGCGCCCGGCCCGACAAATCTAGGCGGAAGTCTGCCGAGGTCCAATCCAGCAGTTGGCTAGCTCCTGTTAGGCCTGCCAGTTCGGTAATCGGCGTCTGATAGAGTTTGCCATTTACTAGGCGTAAGTGGCGCGGAATGGTCAGGTGATGAATCCAGTCGTCCTGACGGGTTGGGATGGCGGCCTCCTGGTCAGGCCAGGTAATGCCCATCCAAGAGTATTGGATGACCCGGCCATCAGGCGCCACAAAGGATTGAGGCGCATAGTATTCAAAGCCCCGGTCACATTCCTGCATATCCGCAAAGTCCGCATTATCCGGTAGGAAGCGACCAGTCTGGCTATCCCAGGTCCCGACCAAGTAAGTGGTGTTAAAGATATTATGGTAGCTATCTCCAATTGGGTCGACCCCTTGAGGTGAGAAGATGAAGACGGCCTTGTCCTGACCGGTCACCTCGTCCGTCAAGAAGACCATATCCGGGCACTCCCACATATAGCCCAGGGGCTGATCAAATTGGAAGATAGAACCGCGGTAGTCCCAGTCTTTAAGGTCTTTAGAGAAGAAGGCCACGGTGTCGCCGGTCTTATCTAAGCGCTGAGTCCCCAGTAACATCCACCAACCTTGGACGGACGCATCATACCAGACCTTAGGATCCCGCACATGGCCGGTATAGTCCGACAACTGCTCAGTTACAGGGCCTAATTTGGTGAAATGAATGCCGTCTGTCGAAGTGGCAATACATTGGTAGCTAGTCCGGCGTCCTGCCTCATCCTTGGTATTACCGGTATAGAAGAGGTAGAGGGTATCCTCGTGGACAATGGCGCCACCTGAATAGACCCCGTTCTTATCGAACCAGTCATCAGACTTGAGGGCTACCGGCAACTGCTCATAAGTCACGAAGTCCTTGGTCCGGACATGACCCCAGTATTTAGTGGAGTGGTCGGTCGCATGCGGGTTATATTGATAGAAAATATGATAGTAACCCTGGAAATAGCAGAGCCCGTTAGGGTCATTGAGTAGCCCCTGCTCAGGCGTCAGGTGGAAGTGTTGGGCGTAAGGCCCTTTGTTGCGGCTTGACATGGCTGGTCCTCCTTTTTGATTCTTATCTACTTTTATTATAGCATAGCTGCCAACTGGCACCTATGAAAACAGGACGAGTCGCCCCGTCCTGCCATATGTCATGCTTGTGCTTAAGCTTGTTTGTCTTCTTTGTAACCGAAGGCGTAGGTCAAGCCGAACCCGATCCCGAAGCTGACTACCAGCACCAAGAGGTAAGCAAAGATATTGTTGAGGTAGAGTAAGACCCCTGGTAAAACAGTGACAGACATACCAGTCGCTGCCAATTTGAAGAGGCCTGCTAACCAACCACCCGCAGCCCCGGCAACGAGACCCATCACGAATGGTTTACCATAACGGAGGTTAACCCCGAAGATGGCTGGTTCAGTAATCCCTAGCAAGCAGGAAATCCCTGAAGAGTATGCCAAGGCACGAACTTTGTGGTTGACTGTCTTGTAACCTACAGCGAAGGTTGCCCCTGCTTGCCCTGCCATGGCAGCAGTGAAGTAAGCATTCAGTGGGTTAGTCTTGTCGCCGTTAGTCAATAATTGTAATTCTAAGAAGTTGAAGATGTGGTGAATCCCGGTAACCACGATGATTTGTTGGACCCCACCGACGATGAGACCCGCTAAACCAAATGGTAAGGTCAAGATTTGCTTGGTTACATCCAGTACGACGGTTTCCAAGGAGTGGAAGACTGGCCCAATAGCGAAGAGACCCAAAATAGACATTACCAAGAAGGTTAAGAATGGTGTCACGATCAAGTCGAAGGTATCCTTAACGTGGTCATGGAGCCATTTTTCAAGTTTAGCCCCGATTAAACCGACGAAGAAGGCTGGTAAGACAGTCCCTTGATAACCTACGACTGGGATAAAGCCGAAGAAGGTTAAGGCTTGCGCATCCCCACTTGCTACTGCATAGGCGTTAGGCAAGGCAGGGTTGACCATCATTAAACCAAGGACAATCCCTAAGACAGGGTTGCCACCGAAGACCTTGAAGCTAGACCAAGCAACTAAGGCTGGTAAGAAGGCGAAGGCAGTATCGGTTAAGATTTGTGTATAGAGTAAGAAGTTTTGGTCGATTTGTTTAGGGTCGGTTAAACCGAAGAGGCCAATCACTTCTGGACGAGTGAGGACACCCCGAACCCCCATGAAGAGACCGGTTGCCACCAAGACAGGGATGATTGGTACGAAGACGTCCCCGAAGGTCCGAATCATACGTTGTAAGATATTACCTTGTGGCTTAACTTCTTCTTTTTGATCGGACTTGGTTACAGCGTTAACGCCCAAGGCTGATACTTCTTCATAGACCTTGTTAACCGTACCGGTTCCAAAGATGATTTGGTATTGACCAGAGTTGAAGAAAGCACCCATTACCTTGTCGGTATTTTCGATAGCTTCCTTATCAATTTTGGCTTCGTCTTTGACCATAACACGTAGACGAGTTGCGCAGTGTGCGACGCTAGAGATGTTTTCCTTACCACCTAGGTATTTGACAACATCTTGTGCGATTTCTTTAAATCCCATATGTGTTCCTCCTTCATTCAGATGAGACTAAAACAATAATTGCCTGTAGAAAAGAAACCGGTTCTCTCCTAAGCCTTATTATACTTGGAATAGAACCGGTGTCAATATCATTAAATGTGAAAATGAAATCGTTTAGTTTTCAATTTAGGCTAAACAGCTGTGACCGACTGTCTAATCACAAGGGAAGTTTCGAGCTTGCGTTTGGTGGCTGTCTCATGGCCCTGAATTCTGTCTAGCAGCATCTTGGTAGCAACATAGCCGGCATGACGATAAGGATATTCTACCGTCGTCAAGCCAGGATAGATAGAAGAGCCTAGGACATTATTGCCAAAACCAGCAAAGTTAATTTGCTCTGGCACCTGATAGCCTGCCTCTAGGCAAGCCCGCATAGCACCAATAGCAATAATATCGGTCGCCCCCACAATCAGGCGAGGCTTATTGAGCAGCACTTGATCCCGCGTCACTTGGTAGCCATCCATGAGGTTGAAGCCACAGCTGTACTCGCGGAAGCTGGTATCACCGTATTTGAGAAATTCCTGCTTAATGGCATCTCGGCGCTTAATGCCCACAGCGGGGTCAGTCGTAGTCACCGTCAAGAAGTCCATATCCCGATGGCCCATGGCATAGAGGTAGTCGGCCAGCTGGCGGCCCGCACTCTCCTCGTCGTAGAAAATGGTATTCTCGTCCAAGAATTCTTGACCAATGGTCACGATTGGCACCTGGACATTCTCAAGCAGTTCAATAATCCGGTTGTCGGTGTGGGACATGAGGAAGATGACCCCGTCCATCTTATTAACTTGGAAGGTTCTGAGGGCCTCTTCTTCTCGGCTGACCGAGAAATTAGAATTAATAATTAAAACCTGATAGTTGTGCTGACGGAAAACTTCGTCAATTTCACTCAGGATACAGTTGGCTGAAAAACTATCAAGCCGCGGTATGATCACGCCAATCATACGGCTCTCCTTGGCTTTCAAGCTTTGGGCAAAAGAATTAGGTACATAGCCGGTTTGCTTGATGACTGCCTCAATCTTGGCAGCTGTTTTCCGGCTGACAGAACCCCCGTTCAAATGTCTAGAAACCGTACTTTTGGCAACACCTGCTAATTTTGCAATATCATTAATCGTTGTCATTGTTACCCTCCTAGCGATTATCTAGCCTTCGCTGGTAGTGAGTAGCATAGAGCTTATGACAAGTGCGTCTTAGACCGCCCCGAGGGCGTCTGGACTGTATCTTACTAAAAATCTCTTACGCTTGCTTCACTTACATAATTCAACATTATCTTACATTAAATCTAATTGAATCCAAACGGAAAATACAAAAAAATGTCAAAAGATTGTGTATAATGCCCTGCCCACAAACTTTTGACGCCTATTTACCGTGCTTGAATTCGTTTTATGACTTAGAAACCCGCCCACTAGCTCTATGGCTGGTGATCAGATTTGTTCGTTATAAACGCTTCCTTTCATCCACACGCAAGTCCCTGGGGACCAACGTCAAATTCTCACGATTCATCAGTTGCGTCAACACTCTTCACTTACTTGATTGCGGTCCTCACCCCTTTAACTTGTGCCGTTTTGGGCCTAAGCGGGCCCTCTCGCTTAATCAGCATATCTATCCGGCGCCACCCCATTGGACTGGGTTACTGTCTGCCATTGGTTGGTCAGACTGGGCAAGTTATCCACTAGCTCACAGGGGTATGGTGCTTGGGATAGACAGGTATTATGACTAACACCGGTCACATCCTCCCCTTCTCGTGATGAGTATTCAAGATATTGCAGTTTCAATTTTGGAACTAGTTCCATCAGAAACCGCTATCTTTACACTATTATTATGACACATTTATCTTGCTTTTACAAGTATCTTCTCGAGTCAGCTGCCAGGCCTTATCCCATCTAAAAAAAATACGAAGCTAAGTGCCGGCACTTAGCTTCGTAGAGGAGAATGTCCCTAATGCTTAGGGATGAAAGCCACCGGTCACCGGGGTGACAAGGGCTGCCGTGGCAGTTTGGGTCGTCCCTTCCACCTGGATGGTGTAAGCCTGACCGTCTACTAGGTCGGCACTGGACATAATGACCGCTTGGAAATCCTTGCTGGCTGTCTGACGTGCCACTTCCTTGCCCTTGGCATCGAGGATAATCAGAGTTTGGCCTGCGGTCCCTGCTATGTTAGCAGTAATGGAAGCCTGGGTGGAACCTTGGGCGAATCCTTGCAACATATCGGAGGTTCCTAAGGCCCAGACCGTGCCGCCAGTGATAGTAATGTCGCCCGCTGCATCGAGGGGGCCATTACCGCCTCGGACTGAGCCATTGACGACTAGGCTACCACCACTAATGCTAACCGTCCCGTTGGAATCAATGCCGTCGCCTTCCGCATCAATGGTAAGGGTCCCACCTTCAAGGATGATTTGTAGGCTTGGGTCACTTTCTTCCTGGCCACCCGGTGGCATGCCGCCAGGCCCTTGTCCATTTTGCGGTGGCTGGCCGCCTTGTGGCGGCGCTTGGCCAGCCGGTGGAGACGGTGGGGTTGCATTCTTATCCTTGTTGGCTTGGTCAGCCTGACTGGTAGCTGCTGGGTCGGCAGTGGCCTGGCTTGCGGAAGTGCTGGCGGTGGCTGAATCAGCAGTGGCCTGGCTAGCAGAAGAGCTGGTGTCAGCTGTATTGCTTGTGGCGCTCGTGTCCGTAGTTTTGCTAGAGGAACCGGCCGAAGCGTTGACCCCGTCATCGCTACTCTTGATGGTGACATCGCCGCCTAGTTGACGAATGACACGCGCTTCTAGGCCTTCCTCACTTTGGCTCACGGTAATCGTCCCGCCTTTGATAGTCAATTCATTGCCGGCGTCCACCCCATCTTCGGTGGCCGCAATACTTAATTGAGTCGGATTGAGGCTAACGTTAGCTCGTTCGGTCGTTTCGTCATGCTCAGCATGGAGACCGTCTTTGCCTGCTTCAATGGTTAGAGTGGCCGCCTCAATATCGAGGGCGCCCTCGGCCTTGAAGCCATGGTTGGCGGCTTTGACGGTATAGGTCCCGCCTAACACCTTGAGGTCGTCCTCCACCTCTAAGGCATTCTTGGTCAGGGCCGTGAGGGTTAAGTTACCTGTCCCGTTCAGGGTCAGAGGCACCTGACTGTGGATGGTGGCTTTGACTTCCTCATCGTCGCTGGCCTGGCTTTCTGTCAAAGCATTCTGACTGCCTTCCGCTAGACTGATGACGACTTCTTGGGCCTTGTTAACTTGCAGCAAGGTTCCCTCCCCTTCTAGGGTCAGGTTTTGAAAGACCAAGTGGACCTGGTCAGTGTCAGCTGCCTCTACCACTAGCTTGATATTCTTGCCACTACCGGTCAGGACGTAGGTGCCAGCTTGGGTGATAGTCAGCGTTTGGCCGCTGAAGCTGGCACCTTGCCCTGTGACGGTGGCCGTTTGATCAGCCAAGGTTATTTGGCTAGCCTGGCTCTCTTCATAGCTCGTTTGGGCCTGGAAACTGGTCACTGACTGACTTTCCTGCGTGCCCGACTGGGCTAAGACTGGATAAGCCAGGGACATACTGGCGGTCAGGCTGATGAGGGTGGCGATAGTAAAGCTTTTTCTCATGACATGGACCTCCCTTATTGGTCTTGCGTGTAGTAATCTTGGATCGTTTTAATAGTAGGTTAAGTGATAGTCAGACGTCCCCTCTATCACTTAACTTGATTTTAGTATAGAGGCCCTAGTTAAAATTTACTTAAAATGCCAAAGGGAATTTTTTTAGGTTAGGGGAAGTCGTAGTCTGACTTGTGCTAGGAAACGTGTTTTCCGCGATTTTCCCTAGCTAGTGGTCCACTCTTTAAAGTGGTCCACTAGCTCTGCTTGAATCCCTTGTTCTTGGCCTCTTTCCGTCCTTTCACCCCGAGCTAGTGGTCCACTCGACGGAGTGGACCACTGGCTCTCCTTGAATCCCTTGATTTTGGCCCTTTTCCGCCTTTTCACCCTGAGCTAGTGGTCCACTCGACGGAGTGGACCACTGGCGCTTAGCGAAGGCAGGGATTTTTGGGCTATACAAAAAGCCCTCTTTCAATAAGCTATTGAAAGAGGGAGTAAACTTGATTAATTTGCTTGGCTATGGCGGCCAATCCAAAATGGCAGGTAAACTAGGAGGCCTAGTGCTGCGACGGCTAGCCAGATCAAGAGGCAGAGGCCCAAGTGAGACCAGTTACCCTGAGCTAGAACAGCAAGCAAGAGGCTATAGACTAGCAACTGTAGTCCTAGAATCATGGCCAGTACCGGGCGCAAGGCGGGTACTAGGGACTGTTGTCCAACCGGATAGAGGCGCTCTAGCGGGTGGCGCAGGGGCTCTAGGGCTAGTGGCATGAGCTGAACTAGGGTCAAGACTGTGCTCAGCGCACCGGCTGCTGCCCAGAGCCAGACTTGTTGACTGCTGACGATGACCAAGCTGAAGAAAATCAGCACCCGTAGCCAGATTCCTGAATAGGCGGTATTGCGCACTAGATGGCGCAGGTAGAGGTAGGCGTAGCGATTACCTAGGCGCCCTGACAGACTCTTGAGGACACCATCCAAATAAGCTCGTCGCTTAATGGGTGGAATCTGCTGGGGCACTTCTGCAAAGAGGGCCAACCAACGGTAGAGGCTGGCGCGACGGGCCTGCTCTTGGGCTACTAAGGCTTCAAACTCAATCCAATGTTTGTCTAGTTTGCGGCAGGTCCAGCAGAGAAAGGCAGCGCCTAGAATCAGCAGCAAGGCTAAAAGTCCCAAAGCCAGGTTAGCCGGCAACCACAAGCTCCCCGCTCCCAGTCCTGCCAAGGCCAGAGCTAGCAGAGAAGCAGACAAAGCTTTTGGCAGCAAACCGCTATAAAAACCTAGATAGCCGGCCCAAGCCACTAGGAACTTGGCGGCCACTACATAGACAATCAGACAGAGGGCCTGACCCAAGGACCAACCAAAGCCCAAACTAATCAGTGGCGCCAGCAACAAGGTCAAGACAGCCAAGACCAGACTAGGAGCAAGAGCACCCAACCAGACGCCCCATTTCCAGACAGCATGCCATTGATACCCCCGAGCGAAGAGATAGCTCTTGTCCGGCTCGTAGGTCAGGAGCAAGGGCCTGCCCCAAGCCAGGCCTGCCCACCAGACTAGCAAGCAGACTGCTGACATCATCAGTCCCAAGCCTTGGGGTGGCTGGCTTTGGAGGGAAGTCAATAATTGTTGGTAATAGATACTGAAGAAACCAAAGGCCACCAAGAGAATGAGGGCCATGTGGTCATTGAGAATGAGCCGGCTGTAGCGACTCATGGTCTTGGCAAAGTCGCGCAGACGCCCCTGCCAGAGACTGTTCAAATCCTTCATGCCGTCACCTCGCGACTGGCCATTTGGATATAGAGTTGATCCAGACTAGCACCAGGCGCTTCTAGGGCTACTTGCAAGTCCGCTAGGGTACCCTGAGCATAGAGGCGACCCGCCTGCATCATGAGGTAAGAGTCGGCTAGATTTTCCACCAAGCCTAGGACGTGAGTGGTCAAGAGGATGGCGCAGCCGGCTTGGGCGCGGGTCTGGAGAATGTCCTTGAATTGCTGAATGGCCAAAGGGTCCAAGCCCAAGAAAGGCTCGTCAATAATCAGGAATTTGGCATCGGAGACCAAGGCGCAGACAATCATGACCTTTTGCTTCATACCCTTAGAAAAGTGAGTCGGGAACCAATCCAACTGCTTGTCCAAGCGGAAGAGTTTGAGTAGGGGTTGAGCCCGCTCCATCACGACTGTCGGGTCCAGGCCATAGCCCAGGGCCGTCAGTTCCAGATGCTCGCGCAAGGTCAGAGCCTCATAGAGAATGGGCGTCTCAGGCACATAGGCCAGCTGGCTAGCGAAGGCCTGATGGTTTTCCTGCAGGCTGAGGCCATCCAGGGTAACCGTCCCAGCCTGGGGCTTGAGCAGACCCAAGATGGTCTTGAGCAGGGTGGATTTACCCGCCCCATTGAGCCCAATTAAGGCTACAATTTGGCCCCACTCAATCTGGAAGTTAATGTCTTGGATGACCGGCACCTGGCGGTAACCACTGGCCAATCCAGCTACACGAATTGTCATAGTGTCTCTTCTCCTTCAGCTAGAATCACTTGCCAGGCTGCCAAGGCTAGGCTGGTCTTGGACTGTTGGGGCAGGAGAACTTCCTGACCCTGAGCCCCCAGGACATAGACCTGGTTCTTATCGGAGTTGAAGCCGATGGCCGGGTTGGACACATCATTGGCGATGAGCCAGTCGGCCCCTTTCTTGCTTAACTTAGCTCGGGCATGTTCTAGCAAATTCTGGGTTTCCGCCGCAAAGCCTATTAGGACTTGCTGGCGCTTGGTCTGGCCTAGTTGGGCCAAAATATCTGGGTTTTCGACTAGGTCTAGTTGCCAGTCCGTCTGACCGGCCACTTTCTTAATTTTCTGATCATGAGGATGCTTGACCCGGTAGTCGCTGACGGCTGCAGCCATGACGACATAGTCCATTTGGTCATAGTGAGAGGTCATGGCCTGGGCCAATTCTTGGGCTGACGCCACCTCATGGACTTGGACGCCTTCTGGTGGCAGGAGGCTTTGGCTGGTGGAGACCAGGGTGACAGTCGCCCCCAACCAGTCAGCCGCCTGGGCCATGGCATAGCCCATTTTGCCAGACGAATCGTTGCTGATGTAACGGACTGGGTCAATGCGCTCGCGAGTACCACCAGCCGAGACAATGACCTGCTTGCCGGCTAAACTTTGAGGCAAATGGGTCCGGGCATAGAGGCGCTCGACTTGGGCCACGATTCGATGGAGTTCAGGTAGGCGGCCTTTGCCTTCATAGCCTTCCGCTAAGAAACCTGTGTCAGGCTCCATAATGGTCAGGCCATCTGCTCGCAGCTGGGCCAGGTTGCGCTGGGTCGCGGGGTTCTCGTACATGTGGACATTCATGGCCGGCACCACCAGAACGGGGGCCGTTACTGCCAAGAGGGTGGTGGTCACCACATCATCTGCCAAGCCGTGCGCCATCTTAGCCAGACCATTGGCTGTGGCTGGCACCACCAAGGCTAGGTCGCACCAGTCAGCCATGGCCACATGTTGGACTTGGCTTGGCTCCCGCTCGTCAAAAGTATGGGTGAGGACCTGGCGTTTGGTCAGGACCTGCAAGGTCAGTGGCGTCACAAATTCCTGGGCCGACTGGGTCATGGCCACCTGAACTTGGGCACCCTTTTTAATTAACTGGCGGACCAGTTCTGGTACCTTATAGGCCGCGATGCCCCCCATGACAAAGACACCGATTTTTACATTTTCTAACACGCGGAGCCACCTCCAATCATTTTCCTTCTTATTTTAGCACATTCCAGCAAAAAAAGAGAGGGCCAGGCCTCTCCTCCTTAAACGCGACTGGACAAGGTTGCCAGATAGACGTCAATCTCCTCCTGGCTGATATGGCCGATGCCGCCCAGATTGTACCAAATAGGATTGAGGAAGCCCACATCCTTGAAGGTGCCGGCCATGGTCGTGCCCCGAATGGGGTCGCCAAAGACCTGCTCCAGGTCTTCTGTAGAAGCGGCTGAAGTCGTGAAAATGTAGGTCTTGCGCACCTGGCGGCTGGCTAGGAGGCGTTGATTTTCGGTCTCGAAGGCCGACTTAGGCAGCAGCACCTTATCCAGGAAGCCCCGCATAATGGCGGGCATGTCATACCACCAAATAGGATAGATGAAGATAATTTGCTCTGTCTGGTCCAAAATTTGGACATAGCGCTCTACCTGGGGATCGGTCGTTTTGCCTTCCCCGTAGACGGCTAAGTCCGCGGCCGACAGAACCGGATTGAACTGGTCAGCATAGAGGTCGAGTACGGTCACCGGGTGGCCCTTGGCTTCTAGGGTGGCGACTAGGCGCTCCAAAATAGCATGGTTGAGACTGCCCTCATAGGGGTGGGCGTAAACAATGGTCGTTTGCATGGTCATCTTAGCACGTCCTTTCTCTGGGTTTGGTAGGGTTTTCCATATTGTAACATATTTTGGGGCTGAAATTAAGTGAGGTGGCTAGGTAGGGGGTGCGGAGGCCGGAGGAGCTAGTGGTCCACTCGACCGAGTGGGCCACTGGCTCATGGCTTTTGTGCCCTTTTAGTCACTTTTGGACACTTTCCAGATCAGCTAGTGGTCCACTCGGCAGAGTGGGCCACTGGCTCACGACTTTTGCGCCCTTTTAGTCGTTTTTAGGCACTTACCATGCCAGCTAGTGGTCCACTTGGCGGAGTGTACCACTAGCTCGCGGCTTGGGGCGCCTTTTTAGTCGCTTTTGAGCACTTACCAGCCTAGCTAGTGGTCCACTCGACGGAGTGGGCCACTGGCTCACAACTTTTCCGCTCTTTTAGTCGCTTTTGGACACTTGCCAAGCCAGCCAGTGGTCCACTCGACGGAGTGGGCCACTGGCTCACGGCTTTTGCACCCTTTTAGTCGATTTCGGGCACTTACCATGCCAGCTAGTGGTCCACTTGGCGGAGTGGGCCACTAGCTCGCGGCTTAGGCTCTGTTTTAGTAGCTTTTGGGCGCTAGCTTCTTAGCCTTGCTATCACTCCCCTATTTATCTATTACATAGATAAATAGGGGGCAGGGCCGCCAAATTACGTGTCCAAAAGAGCACAATTTACACAAAAAAGACGAGGACAAGTCCTCGTCTCAAGGTTAATTAGCGTTCAAGATCCACACGTTGGCTGACATAGTACATGATAACGGAGCCTAGTGTCAACATAACCAATTCGCTAGTGAAGAGTTGTGTGTAGGCTGCCCAGAAGCCAGCTTCTGCTACGCCTACCACCACCATCTCTAAGGCAATGACAAACATGGATAGGGAGAAGACCAGAGTCAAGACAGCGTAACGTATAATGGTTTGGATCTTAGTGGATGCCCCTTTGGCAAAAAACGCCACAACCAAGTCCCCAATCCAGCGTGCTAGCCAGAGGAAGAGTAAGGTCTGCAAGGAGCCGACGATCATGTCAACAGGTCCATATTGATAGGCGTTGACGATGAAGACCCCTAAGGTCAAGGCGTAAACATAGCGCTTGTTATAGAGACTGGTGAAGTTAAGCGTCTCTGCCAAGCGGAATTGAATCAAGCCAAAAGAATAAGGCAGGGTCAGGAAAGTCAAAACGATATAGAGGCCGGCGACTAAGCCTGCGCGGGTCAGCTCACGGCTGTCCTTCCAGTTGGGCCAGCTTAGCCAACTAGGTTTAAGATGGTTATTCATATAAGTTCCTCCTTTATAGTCCGGCTCAGGCCGACTAGTACTTACTGCGACCAAAGGATGCTAAGTGTCGCAGGGGGCTGTCCCATCATGACAGCGACCCTATCTAGTCTACCATTTTCTGGTGATTTTGCAATAGCTAATTGACACAATCTCCGTTATAATGTAGGTATCAATGCCCAAGGAGGAGTCATTATGCCCCATCTATACTTTGCCAGCCCCCTCTTCACCGAAATGGAGCGTGCCTTCAACGCCCAAGTGGTTGCTAATCTACGTGCCCAAGTTCCTGACCTAACTGTCTTCCTGCCCCAAGAGCAAGAAGCCATTAACGATAAAAATGCCTACGCCGATTCCCAAATGATTGCCCGCTACGATACGGAAGCCGTCCTCAAGAGCGATGTCCTGGTGGCCGTTCTAGATGGTCAGATTATCGACCCAGGCGTAGCCTCTGAAATCGGCATTGCCTACCAAGCTGGCATCCCGGTTGTGGGCCTCTATACCGACGTCCGCCAACAAGGGGGCAGCCACCCTGAAAAACTCAAGGCCTTACAAGACGTCGCCGAGTCTCAATTTAGCTATGTCAACCTCTACACGACCGGCCTCATTAAGCTAAGAGGCGAGATTGTGACGGCTTCTGCTGACCTACCGGCCGCTGTCCAACGTCAACTGGCTCAAGTTGCCAAATAAATGAGCCAAGCCCGCTAAAATATGGTATGATAGTAGGGTATGCGTCAAGCTGACTTGACCCAACATGAACCAAGGAGGAAACACTTAAATGATCAACGTTTCAAACGTGAGCTTACTCTTTTCAGATCGTAAATTATTCGACGATGTGAATATTACCTTCACCCCTGGCAACTGCTACGGGGTTATTGGGGCCAACGGGGCAGGTAAATCTACCTTCCTGAAAATCTTGGCCGGCGATATCGCGCCAACTACCGGGAATGTCTCCATGGATCCCCATGAGCGCCTGGCAGTCCTCAGCCAGAACCACTATGGTTTCGAAGACTTCACTGTCATCGAGACCGTGATGATGGGTCACAAGGAACTCTATGACATTATGAAAGAAAAAGACGCCATCTACGCTAAGGAAGACTTCAGCGACGAAGACGGTGTCCGCGCCGGCGAATTGGAAGCTGCCTTTGCTGAAATGGGCGGTTGGGAAGCCGAAGCCGAAGCTAGCAACATGCTGCAAGGCTTAGGTCTTGGCAAGGATCTTCACTACAGCTACATGCGCGAGCTGATTGAAGCCGACAAGATTAAGGTACTCTTAGCCCAAGCCCTCTTTGGCAAGCCAGACAACTTGCTCTTAGACGAGCCGACTAACGGTCTGGACGCGGCCGCTATTGAGTGGCTGAGCGACTTTATCTTGAACTTCCCTAACACGGTCATCGTGGTTTCCCACGACCGTCACTTCTTGAACACGGTCTGCACCCACATGGCCGATGTGGACTTCGGGAAAATCAAGCTCTATGTCGGTAACTACGACTTCTGGCTCCAATCCAGCCAATTGGCTGCTAAAATGGCCGCTGACCAAAACGCTAAGAAGGAAGAAAAGATTAAAGAACTCCAAGCCTTCATCGCCCGCTTCTCAGCTAACGCTTCTAAATCCAAACAAGCGACTTCCCGTAAGAAGATGCTGGATAAGATCACCCTGGATGACATTCAACCATCCTCCCGTCGTTACCCATTCGTAGGCTTCACGCCAGAACGCGAAATCGGCAATGACTTACTACGGGTAGAAGGCCTCAGCAAAACCATCGATGGCGAGAAGGTCCTAGACAACATTACCTTCACCCTCCGTCGCGATGACAAAGTAGCCTTCCTCAGCCGTAACGACATCGCCCTCTCTGCCTTCTTCGACATTATCATGGGCAAGATGGAAGCCGATAGCGGTAGCTTCGAGTGGGGCGTGACTACCAGTCAAACCTACCTGCCTAAGAACTCTGGCGACGAATTTGACGACGTGCACTTAACCATCGTGGACTGGCTCCGTCAATACGCTAGCAAGGAAGAGAGCGACAACACCTTCTTGCGTAGCTTCTTAGGTCGTATGCTCTTCTCTGGTGAAGACGTGATGAAGGAAGTCAATGTCTTATCCGGGGGCGAAAAGGTTCGCTGCATGCTGTCTAAGATGATGCTGTCCAAGGCTAACGTCTTGGTATTGGACCAACCAACCAACCACTTAGACTTGGAATCTATCACCGCACTTAACGACGGCCTAATTAAGTTCAAGGGCGCCATCCTCATGGCTTCCCACGACTACGAGGTCCTCAACACCACCTGTAACCGGGTCATCGAGTTGACGCCTAACGGGGCCTTCGACCGCATTGACACCACCTATGAAGAATACTTGGAAAACAAGGACGTGCAACAACGCGTTAATGACTTGTACCAAGGCAAATAAGCTATTTAAAAGAGGGCTGGCGTGATGCTAGCCCTTTTTTAATCGCAAAAATTTAGGTCCCAAACACGCAAAAACAAAAAAGAATATCATCTTCACTTCGTTGAAACCGCACTCTTTTTGGCTTATAATATATTCAAGCAAGTTCTGTATATTTTCGTTTACATTAAATCAAAACAAGGTGATGAGAATAATGAAGAAAAATGTTTGCCCTCAGCAACTAGGAACTATCTTTAGAGAACTAAGACTATCGAAAGGAATGACCCTTGAAGAAGCATCTAAAGGGATTGTATCTTTGCCCTTCTTATCAAAATTTGAGCGCGGTGAACACGAAATTACTTCTAACAAGTTCATACGTTTACTCTCTAGACTTAATATTTCATACCGAGAGTTCGAATTAATATTAGGCCATTTAGAGGGATATTCTCAGACGGCATTTCTTCAACAATTAAGCACCGCTCTAGTAAATAATGATCTCGCACTACTCAATCAACTATACGATGACCAAAAGATACTTTTGAAGCAGTATAGTGATAGTCGATTCGAACATAATCTCATTATAATTAGCCAGTACATCAATCTCTTGAACGGCTTATCATTTGAGCCACATAAAATTAAGAAAATCACTGATTATCTTTACCGGGTGGAGGAGTGGGGAGAATATGAGCTTGTCTTATTTGGCAATAGCCTAAATTTTATTACTATTGAGAAAATGTATAATCTGAGCAAAATTGCTATTAATCGCTCAGCTATGTTTTCCAAATCTCCAAAGCACGTTAATGAACTAAGCATTATCATCGGCAATATCATCCATACACTCATCGAAAATGAACACTTTGACGGCCTGAATAATTTATTTATCCAAGCAGAAAACCTATTAAGTGGGACGGACAATTTTGCAGAAATTAATCGCATTAATTTTTATAAGGGAATCTACCTACTAGTTCAAGGCAACTACGATAAAGGACTCTCTATTTCTCAACAGGCTATTTCCATTCTTAATCAGATGCGTAGACCGGATTTAGCACGTGAATACAAGGATTTCCTAGGTCAATACATTGAGAGATAAAAATACCTTAGCGTTTTTCTTTCGTTTATCATATAGGCAAAAAATTCCCTCTTCTCCTAAGACCTTCAGTATACTGTTTCTATCACTTAAAACTATTTAATCATAAAATAGGCAACCTAAGAAATATGATGGGAAAATCAATCCTATTAGTACTAATTCATAGATACTGGAGGCGCCTCATGAATCGTAATTTCAAGAAGCTATGGGCAGGCCGACTATTAAGTAACTTTGGCGATAGTATATACTCACTAACTGTATCATGGTATCTCATACAAGCCACTCATGAGATTTTCTGGGTGGGGGTATTAAATGCCCTCATATACTTACCTACACTCTTCGAATTCTTAGTTGGACATATTGTTGACCGCCATAAGAAAAAGACCCTTCTTATCGCATTAGAAATCGGGCAAGCCTTTGGCTCTTTGTTACTCTTTTTATTGTTACTACTTAATATAGACTTCCCTCTATTATTATGTATTTCTGCCTTTCTATGCAGCTTATTTGGGATGAATACCTATACGACGCAAGACGCATTTTTACCACTCCTGGTTGCTAAAGAAGATATGGATAAGTCTCAATCATACATGATAATGGCTTATCAAATGTCTGATTACTTATTTAATGGTTTGATTGGTTTTGCTCTCAAAGTTATCCATCCTTTATTCCTAATAGCCACCTCTGTTGCCTCCTTTGTGGGATCTGCAAGTATTTTTAACACTATTGCTATTGATGAAGAAATCCCAAAAGTAGATTCTGAATCAAAAATCGATTGGCTAGAAGGTTTTAAGTTACTTAAAAAATATCAGATGCCTCTCTGGCTTATGCTTGGAGAGACAATTGCAAATATCATGTTTTCTGGTTTATCTATTTACATAGTGCAGCTTGCAGAAGAATGGAATGACCCTGTTTTCTTAGGTTTTTTCGGGGTCTGCACTTCCATAGGAGTCGTAATCGGTAGTGCTTTAATCACCACAAAAGCATTGGACTCCTATTCGCGTTCAACCAAGATGATTTTAGGCTCGTTATTCTATGGCATTTTTATGTTCTTAGCAAGTCTTCTAACAAAAAATCCTATCGTACTACTCTTTATGGTAGGTTTATCTTCTGTCTTCCTAGGATTTAACTACACCGTCCATAATCCATTAATTTTAGAGTTTGTTCCTGAACAATTCTTGGGACGAGTCTTGTCGGCAAAAAGTACTATAGCAGTGGGTATTATGCCACTAGCTTCTCTAGCGTGGGGGGCTTTAGCAAACTATATTCCAAGTCACACCTTTTTCGTACTATTTGGTCTATCCTATATGCTGATTGCATTGATTTATATACTTGTTTTCCCCCGCCTTAAGTCCCAAATACTCTAAAGTCTTTCCAAAATAGGATTCAGCACATTAACCTTAGAGAAAATTGCAATTGCACCAGCCCTCTCCTTTTCCCCACAAAGAAAAGTCCCAATATATCATATATGATATATTGGGACTTTTTATTTCTAACGATAGAAGCCTTGCTGACACAGTGTGTCAGCAGGGGTTTCTTGTCGTCTCGAAGGCGCCCAACCAGAGCCACTGATTACCCATCATACGCCTTAAGAACTCAATGCCTTATCTAGAGCGCACAATCTGCCCATCCTCTAGCACAAATACCGCATCATAGCGATGAGCACTCGTTTGATCTGAGTGATGAGAGATGTGTAACAAAGTGAGCCTAGGCCAGCCTAACAAGAGATTTTCTGCTTGCTTAAATGACTCTGGATCCAAGGCCGATAGTCCCTCATCCACAATTAAAATCGGCTTATGCTGCAAAAGTGCTCGGATTAAGGCGATACGTTGCTTCTGTCCACCCGACAAGGCACTTTCTTCGTTATATTGCTCTTGCTTAAGATGGCGCACGTCAGGGAAGCGGTCGCCTAACCCGAAGGCTTGAATGAGTCGCATGACTTCTTCTTCATCACACATCTGACGTAGCGTAATGTTATCCCACATACTCCCCCATAACATCTGAGCTTTTTGTGGTACATAGGCAATGTAATGTTGAATTTGCTCGTAAGTCAACTGGTCTAAGGAACACTTATCTAACAAGACCGTCCCTGTAGGAGCGATTACGTCTCCTGTCAAAAGAGCCACTAAGCTGGTCTTTCCAATACCGCTTTTCCCCGTTAATAAGTAGCGCTTACCCGGTTGAAGGGTTAGGTTAAGCCCTTGGAAGAGTGGCGGCTGTTCAAGCTGGCGCACTGCCACCACAGGTTGATTGGCTGAACATTCAACCACGAGCGTTTCCATGACTGGTTCCTGCTCAAGCTGATGCTTGGTATCTTGTATCGCTGATAAGTCGCTCAAGGCACTAATCAACAACTGAATGGGTAATACCAATTCGAGCGAAATACTATATATGGACGTCAGCCCGCCTACAGTCAACTGCCCCTCCAACACTTGAAGCCCACCAATCCACAAGATTACCAAGGTCGTTGCGTAAAACCCTAATCCTGCTAGGACATTCACGAGTGCACTATAGGATGATTTTGTATTAGCAATACGATTTATGTCAGCATAGTCACGGATCAGATCTTCTGAATATTCCCGTTCGCTTTGGTGGTTACGCAGGAGACCGAAATTCTGTAAATAATTAACGAAACGCCGGCTATAAGCTGATTTACGGGACAGATAGTCTTGTTCTATTCTAGCTCTTATCCTTTGGAACAACAGCGGTAGCACAAGTGGAACCACAGAGGCAATGAAAATCCATACAGCCGTCACCCAGTTTAGACTGAGCAAAGCGACAGCAGCAATCAAAAATGAAATCGTCCCTTGGTAAACAGATAAGAGCGTATCATAATGGAGGCTCTTGACCTCTTCAATATCATTCGTCACTTGTGAGAGGTAGTGGGCCACATCTTGTTCAATCGCTCGTGGTCTCAAAGTCAAAATACGTGATAGCAAGGTTCCATGCAACCTAAATCCTTGACTATTTAGATAGCGAGCGTTCAAAACTTGTCTCCCATATTCAACCAATAACATCCCCAAAATAATGATGGCTGTCACCATTATCTGATAAGAGAACTGCCCATAATCTTGCGCGACCACTGCATTAAGAATGTACTGAATACGGTAATTGAATACAATATTCAGCACTGCTACTAACGTGATACAGACTAAGGTCGACCATAAATACTTATGTTTCATTTTGTCCCCCTCTTGTGATGGCTCGATGTATCAGGTGGCAGATATTTTTTGTGGTAAGACCCACTGAGTTTAATTCTCTCTCCCATTCTAATATACCGCAGGGTATTTTATCGCTTTGGTTAACCAAAATATATGAGGCATAGTTTTAACTAGGCAAAATGTCTACTAGAAAAAAGAGTTCGGTTTAATTATACCTGTTAAGGTTACATCTATCAATCTTGGCCACACAATAGACTATATGCAATAAACATTTATAATACAGTGTCAAAATTACCCAATCACGCCTATCAGCACCCTATCTGCTAGCTTTACTAGCAAACAGAGTGCAGTTCCGTTTTCCCCACAAAGAAAAGTCCCAATATATCATATATGATATATTGGGACTTTTTCATTTCTAACGATAGAAGCCCTGCTCTGGGTCATAAGGGTGCCAGAGGTCGGAACGAATCTGGTTGAAGGCCTCATAAACCCGTTGGGACAGGCGGCCTACTTGGTCGAAACGGGCATCATAGTCACTCCAGGAGTTGGTGTAGACGGCAATGGAATAGCTACCGTACTGGGTCACGAAGGTGGCCACGTCATTTTGCTCTGGAGCACCTAGACCTGACTTGTTCCAGGAATCTGTCTCATAGAGATAGGTCCGCAGGAAGGAATGGCTGTTGAGTCGCAACTTGTCAATCAACATGGAATCCCATGGCTCGCCGTTGAGTTCATGGTTGGCTAGTTTGGCGAAAAGTCGGGCCGCATTATCTGGGGTGGTCTGGAAGCGGCCATTATCATTCTGGTAGTACTTACCTTCCAGATAGGTATCCAACATGCCCAACTCATGGGCGTGCTGGGTCACGATGCCCCCACCACCTACGGCTTCAATCAGCATATTAGCCGCCGTGTTATCACTATAGATGGCCACATAATCGACGAGCTCGTCTAGGCTGTAAACCGTCCCAGCCGGTGACTCATTAATATGGCCGGCACCTGGCACAATGTTAGAACCTTCCATAGCCATGGTCTGGCTTGGTTGGAGCTTGCCTTCCTTGTACTGGCGGTAAAGCTCGGTCAAGACATAGATTTTCTGCGTGCTGGCTGGGAAGAAGATTTGATTATCCACATCCACTTGGGCCATGGTCTCATTATCGACGAAGGAAGCCCCCGCCATAATGCCCATGCTGTCGATTTCCTCGCGCATGATTTGCTGGACGGTGTCAATGAGCTTACGTTCGCTATAGTTGGTTAAGACATAGTCTTGATAGGTCAAATCCTGACGAATCCAGCCCAAGTCTTGATAGCCAATGGCCACATGGAGCCAGGTCTGGTTATCGACTACCGCTTCCTCGGTCACTTCCATAGGAATGTCCGCATACTTGTTGGTATTGGCTAGAAAGTAGGAATTAGGCTGGCCGGGGAAGTTGGATAGTAAGAGCCCATCCCGGCCGCGGTTGAGAATGGAATAACGAATGGACTGGCGGTCCACATAATACATCGATTCACTCTTAGCCTTGAGGTAGACAAAGCGGGCTTGATAACTGGGCACGAAGGACTGGATAAAGGTCGCCTCATCAGCCCGTAGTCGAGCCGTTTCCTTGTCGATGGTTGCCTGCTGGTCTAGGCGGCCATCCTTATAGTAGGTCCACTCACTACCAGGTTGGCCAACCCAGCCCGTATAAGGCCGGCCATGGCGATAGAGGTATTCCTCCTGCTGCTGGCCCCAATACCAGGCAAAGCCATTGGCATCCGTATCGGTCACCTGACGAACCCGCCGGGCGAAGGAGGTCTCGGTACGTTTATCTAATTCTTGCTTAGTAAAATACTGGGCGCTAGGCGCTTGGTTTTCAGGTTGAATGTCGACCTGACGCAGGTCCTCAACCAATACCTCCCGCTGGGGATCCAGGTCCACCGTATAGGTATCCACCCAGTTGGCCGCCCGCGCCAAGTGCGAGCGCTCGGTTGATTGCTTCATTTGCGGCATGAGCCAGAGGAAAAAGGCTGCTGCCACTAGCACCAGACCCGCTACCAGGCCTAGGGCTAATAAATAGTAATGCTTATAGGAGCCAGGCGCCTGCTCTGTCCGCGTCTTCTTAGGCGCCTTCTGGCCCTTATGATTGGAACGGTACTGAGCCCGTGTTGGTTGACTCAAGCTGGCTGCCCCCCTTCTTGATTAGCCGGCGCAATCACAAAGCGGAAGCGTGGCAGGAAGTGTTGGAAGAGGGCCTCGGTGTAGGCTAAAGTCGGCATCATGGCTTGGAAGTCCGGATAGGAGAAACGTTCCCGCAGGGCAATCTCATCCGCCCCCTGGTTTACCGCACTTGACACGATATAGGCGTCATAGTCTAACTCGGTCAAGCCGCCCCCTTGGTCAGCATACCACTGGCCGGCCACTAGGCGGAAGATATAGTCTTCCTCTAGGCTTTCCCGAAGGGCGTCCTGGTCGATATCAGGGTCTTCCTCTGTCATTTCCTTGAGTTGGCTGTAGACGGTCGTTGCCATATCTTCAGCATCTAGGACATATTGGGCCGTCTCCGCAATATAAGAGGCTAGGAAAGGCAGGATATGTTGATAGAAGCGGGTCTGGATCTGGCTTTGGCGGAAGAGGTCCATAGCATAGTGCTTGAGGTCGGTCAGGTTACTGACCCCTTGCAAGCCTAGTTCTGCCACCTGCTGGTCCGTCAGGCTGGTCTCTGGTTGAGCTAGCTCAGGATAGCCTTGCTTAGCGACTTGATGGATAAAGACGCGGGCCACCTCTTCCCAAGAAGGTAAATGGATATCAAAGTAATAGTCTGGTACCTGCAAGGCAGTGATTGGCAGGTAATGACTGACTTGGTTCATGGTTAAGTCTCCTCTGTTCTGAATTCACTTTACCATTGTGGCAAATTTTCCCGGATTTAGCAAGGATTTTTGACTAAAAAGGCCGGTCAATCACTTTATTAAAGGGCTAGTAGCAGCCCCATTGGCTCTGGCCCCATAATTTGTGTCCAATGGAGCACGTAATTTTGCTGACTCAGACCCTATTTATCTATGTAATAGATAAATAGGGTAAGCAAAAACCTAGCCACTGCATGGCTAGGTTTTACTGGTTAGCTTAATTAATGAAGCACCTTATTCAGGAAGCTTTGGGTCCGTTCATGGCTTGGATGGCTGAAGAGTTCTTCAGGCACGTTTTCTTCGACGATGAAGCCACCATCCATGAAGATGACGCGGTCGGCCACTTCACGGGCGAAGCCCATTTCGTGTGTGACCACAATCATGGTCATGCCGTCTTCGGCTAATCGCTTCATAACGTCTAAGACGTCACCGACCATCTCAGGGTCCAGGGCGGAAGTTGGCTCATCGAAGAGCAGGACATCTGGTTGCATAGCTAGGGCCCGTGCGATGGCCACCCGTTGCTTTTGTCCCCCGGACAGGGAGTTAGGTGCTACATGGGCCTTGTCGGCCAAGCCAACTGACTCCAAGAGATAGAGGGCCAGGGACTCGGCTTCAACCTTGGATAGGCCTTTGAGCTCCATGGGCGCTAGGGTAATATTGTCCAAGACACTTAAGTGTGGGAAGAGGTTGAAGTGCTGGAAGACCATGCCAATATTCTGACGAATCTTGTTGATGTCTTCTTTAGGGTCTGTGATGTCTACCCCATCCACGAAGACCTTGCCCCCGTTAATTTCTTCCATACGGTTGAGGCAGCGTAACATGGTAGACTTGCCAGAACCGGAAGGGCCGATGACACAGACTACTTCCCCCGGTTGAATGGTTAAGTCGATAGACTTAAGCACCACATTATCGCCGTATTGTTTCTTAAGTCCGCGAACCAGGACTTTTGGCATTTCTTGGCTGAGTTCTGTCATCTTACTTCCCTCCTTCTAAACGTTTGGATAGGCGTGTTAAGGCTGTAATCACGATTAGGTACATGAGACCTACAATCAACCACATAGACCCAGATTGGTAGGTACGCGCGATAATGACGCTCCCGGTTTGAGTCAATTCGACCAAGCCGATAACCGACAGAATCGAGGTATCCTTGAGGGTAATGACGAATTGGTTGATGAAGGATGGAATCATGAGCTTAATGGCTTGAGGCAGGATAATCTTCTGCATAGTCTTGCCATAGGAGAGCCCCAGACTGCGGCTGGCTTCCATTTGGCCCTTGTCGATGGCTTGAATCCCCCCGCGGACAATCTCCGCTACATAGGCCGCTGCGTTGAGACTAAGAGTCATGATCCCTGCTGTCGCCGAGCTGAAACGCACGCCGGTCATTTGTGGGATCCCGAAGTAGATGAAGAAGGATAGGACAATCAAGGGCACCCCACGCATGAGGTCGACGTAGACCGCGGCAATCCCACTCAACCAAGGGTTGGCCTGGACCCGTAAGAGACCTAGGATAATCCCTAAGATAAGGGCTAGGGCCACTGAGATGAAGGCAATCCACAAGGTGGTACCTAAACCTGACAAGAGGGCAGGACCATTCTCAGCCAGTTGGCCGAAGAAGGAGTTTTGAGCGCTAGCTTCCGCATCCTCCCCAATATACTTATCTAAAATACCTTGATACTTACCAGAAGATTTGAGGTTGGCCAAGCCACGGTTGAAGGCTGCCAAGAGCTCGGCATTCTTGCCTTTTTTAACCGCAAAACCGGTTTGGCTGGTCTCTAATTTTTCGCCGATGAGCTTGAGGCGGAGGTTACCATTCTTAATGGCATAGGCAATGACGGGCGCATCTTCGATGGTCGCGTCACTGTTACCCGTTAAGACATCTTCATACATATTAGCCGAATCCTTGAAGGTCACCACAGTGAACTTGTAGTCGTCCTTCAACTTGTTAGCCAAGTCAGCTCCGGCGGTCCCGGTTTTAACCGCGATTTTCTTGCCGCGCAAGCCTTCTAGATCCGAAATCTTACTGTCAGAGGCTACCGCGAATTGGAGACCGGACTCATAGTAGTTATCCGAGAAGTCGAAGCTGGCCTTACGCGCATCGGTAATGGTCATACCGGCAATGGCACCATCTACTTGGTCACTCTCCAAGGCCTGAACAGCCGCAGCAAAGCCCAGGGGCTTGATTTCATAGGTGAAGCCTTCTGCTTCCGCAATGGCTGCTAGTAAGTCCATATCAATCCCCACATAATTACCTGAGGAGTCTTGGAATTCGAAGGGCGCAAAGGTTGTATCCGTCGCAATCACATAATGTTCAGCGGCCTTGACACTCGGTACTTGTAGGCCTAAGAAGACCACCAAGACCAGCATAAGCCTTTTAATCATATCTTTCATAAACTGGTTCACTCCTTTTATATACTCCAACAGTATAGAGGACGGTCCCAGACATTGCAAGGAAGAGGTAACAAGTTATGTTAGATTATCTAACATAAGATGCCGCTTAAAGGTCTTTCTGGAACCAGGCCACATCCTGCCAAGCATCAAATTTATAACCCACCTTCTCGAACAAGGCCACTTGGTGATAGCCTTGCTTGAGGTGGAACTCCACACTACCCTCACCAGGATAGGCCACACAGGCGGTCACCCGCCGAATGCCCTGCTGGCGCAGGGCTTCTTCTAGGGCCGCATAGAGCTTGGCCCCGATGCCCTGACCCCGGACCGAGCGCTTGAGATAGACAGAGACTTCGGCCACATACTGGTAGGCTGCTCTGGGGTGGAAGGCCGAGCCATAGGCATAGCCTACTACTTCTCCTTCCAATTCCGCCACCAAGTAGGGATAGTGGGCCAGGGTCTGCTTAATTCGCTGACGAAAATCTGACACAGAGGGCACTTCATACTCGAAGGAAATCACCGTCCGTTCCACATAAGGCCGGTAAATGGCTCTCAGGCTTGGGGCATCTTGTGGGTTGGCGGACCGAATAACGATTGACATGGCGGACATCCTCTCTGCACTCTCTGGCTAAAGTTCCTTCTATTGTGCCATCCAAGCCTCTTAAATGCAAGCCAGGTGGCCTCATCTTACACAATAGTAACCTGGCTGTAACCAAAAAAGGCTGAGATTTCAATCTCAGCCTTAAAAGCTAGCTTAACGGGCTTGCATCCAGCGTTGGAATTGCTCATCGCTGGCATAGACATAGTGGCCCTCTGCTACTTGATGTTGACTTAGGGGTGCATCGGTTGCCTCATGTTGATAAGGCTGACGCACACGGGTGCTCTCACTAATTGGGTCCGGTTGAGGAACCGCTGATAGGAGAGAGCGGGTATAAGGGTGGACAGGTGAATGATAGAGGTCGTGGGCTGGGCCTACTTCGACGATTTTACCTGCATACATCACCGCAATGCGGTCACTAATGTACTTAACCATGGACAGGTCGTGGGCGATGAAGAGATAGGTCAGGCCGCGTTCCTTCTGCAGGCGTTTGAGCAGGTTAACCACCTGAGCTTGAATGGACACGTCCAAGGCTGAAATTGGCTCATCGGCAATGATGAAGCGCGGCTTGAGCGCCAAGGCCCGGGCAATCCCTAGCCGTTGACGTTGGCCCCCTGAGAACTCATGGGCATAACGGTTGGCGTGCTCGCGGTTAAGACCCACTGCTTCCAGCAATTCAGCAATGCGGTCTGCCCGCTCCTGCTTATTGCGATAGAGGCCATGAATATCGAAACCTTCAGCAATAATTTCCCCGGCGGTCATCCGAGGGTTAAGGGAAGCATAAGGATCTTGGAAGATCATTTGCACGTCGCGAGCGAAGGCTTGACGTTGAGCCTGAGACTTAAGGTCTGATACCGGCTTGCCGTCGAAGATGATTTGACCATCGGTGATGTCATAGAGACCGATAATGGAACGCCCTGTCGTCGACTTACCACAACCTGATTCCCCAACCAAGCCTAGGGTCTCCCCTTCATAGACATCGAAACTAATGCCGTCAACGGCCTTAATAGGCGCTGACTTCTTGCCAAAGTGTTGGACTAGGTTTTGAACTTCTAATAACTTCTTAGGCATGTGGCACCTCTTCTCTACGCGCTTGATAAGATTCAATCCGGTGGCGAATCACCTCAGGTAGTTCAACCTTAGGCGCCTCAGGATGGAGTAGCCATGTTTTGGCATAGTGGCCAGGACTCACCTCATAGAAAGGTGGCTCTGCCTTGTAATCAATTGCCAGGGCGTAAGGGTTACGTGGCGCAAAAGCGTCCCCTAGTGGTGGATTAATCAAGTTAGGTGGCGCACCTGGAATGGTATAAAGCTCCTCGCTATCTTCACTATCCAAGTCTGGCATAGAGCCCAATAGGCCCCAAGTATAAGGATGTTTAGGATTATAGAAAATGTCATGAGAAGAGCCATACTCGACGATTTGGCCGGCATACATAACCGCCACGCGGTCAGCCACATTGGCTACTACACCCAAGTCGTGGGTGATAAAGATAATGGCATTGCCGTTCTTCTCTTGAATTTTCTTCATGAGTTCCAGGATTTGCGCCTGGATGGTCACGTCTAAGGCAGTGGTTGGTTCATCCGCAATCAAGATCTTAGGCTCAGCGGCCAAGGCAATAGCGATGACCACCCGTTGCCGCATCCCACCAGAAAACTCGTGAGGATACTGCTTAAAGCGACGTTCTGGATCTGGAATCCCTACTTCTGCTAGGAGCTCAATTGCCCGTTGCTTAGCAGCTTCCTTGCTGACCCCTTTCTTGTGGGTCAGAATAACTTCCATGATTTGCTTTCCTACTCGCATGGTAGGGTTAAGGGCCGTCATAGGGTCTTGGAAAATCATGGCGATTTCATTACCGCGGATACTTTCCATTTCCCGTTCAGATAATTTGAGCAGGTCCTTGCCCTCGAAGAGGATTTGGCCATCTTCATAACGACCAGCAGGCTGCGGAATAAGGCGCATCAAGGCATTAGAGGTTACACTCTTACCTGAGCCAGACTCCCCTACAATAGCCAGGGTCTCGCCCTTGGCTAAGGTGAAGTCGACACCCCGTACTGCCTGTACTAGGCCAGCATAAGTCTTGAAATTAATGCGGAGATTCTTTACTTCTAACAATGGTTCAGTCATGAGATCTCCCTACTTTCTTAATTTTGGATCCAAGGCATCCCGCAAGCCATCGCCAATGGTATTGAAGGCGAAGATGGTAATGGAGATGAGCAAGGCTGGGAAGATAAGACGCCATGGGGCTGTTGCCAAGGCTTCGTTCCCTTCGGAGGCCATGGTCCCCCAGCTGGCCATAGGTTGGGTAACCCCCAAACCAAGATAGCTTAGGAAGGACTCGGTAAAGATTGCCCCCGGGATTGATAAGGTCATGGTGACGATGATGCCACCCAAGGCATTTGGAATCAAGTGGCGACGGATTAAGTGCCAGGTGCTAGCCCCCAAAGTCCGAGAAGCTAAGACATACTCCTGGTTCTTAATAGATAGCACTTCCCCCCGCACAATCCGGGCCATACGTACCCATCCAGTCAAGGATAGAGCTACAATCATCGGTAATAAGCCCTTGTCTAGGACCACCATGACCAGGACCACGACCAAAAGATAAGGTAGCGCGGTTAAGACGTCGGCAATCCGCATCATGACATCGTCCACACGTCCACCTAAGACGCCAGCTGTTGCACCCCAGAGGACGCCGATTACTAGGTCAATGACCGCCGCAATCAAGCCGATGAAGAGGGAGATGCGAGCACCCACCCAGACACGGACGAAGACATCCCGTCCCAGGTTGTCGGTCCCGAAGAGATAGGTGGCATTAGGCGCCGTATTATAAGAGCCTGTTTGATCACTAAAGCTAATCGGCCAGAACATAGGGACAAAAATGGCCAAGAGGGCAATGACCGCTAGCAAAGCCACGCTGAAGAGGGCCAACTTGTTACGGGCAAAGGTATGGAAGACTTGGCCCCAGAAGGAAGTGGTCTTCTGGCTTAAGACGTCAGTCTGGTCTTCTTTGATCCCGACCAACTCAAAATCTTGGGCTGTATATTCTACTTGGCTCACGCTGACTCGCCTCCTTCTAACTTAATGCGTGGATCAATCCACATATAGACAATATCCACCACTAAGACTGCAAATAAGAGTAAGATGGAATAAAAGACTGTGGTCCCCATAATGACGGTGTAGTCACGGTTGGTAATGGACTTAACGAACTGGCCACCCAAACCTGGAATGGCGAAGATGTTTTCGACAATGAAGGAACCTGTGACAACCCCAGCCAAGAGTGGCCCTAAGTAGGACACAACTGGCAAGAGGGCATTACGCAAGGTGTGCTTGAAGACAATCTTCCACTTGCTGAGGCCTTTGGCCTTGGCTAGCTTGACATACTCGGAGGTATTCTGTTCCAACATACTAGACCGGGTTAATTTGGCAATATTCCCCATGAAACCTAAGCCGAGAGCCAAGGATGGCAGAATGGTGTAGTTGAATCCTTTCCAACCAGACACTGGGAACCAGCCTAATTGTACGGCGAAGAGGTATTGGATGAGCCCTGCCAAGATAAAGGAAGGCACAGAAATCCCTAGCACCGCCACTACAGTCGCGGCATAGTCGCGCACCTTGTTATGGTAGGTGGCGGAAATAACCCCTAAAGTCGTCCCCAAACCAACGGCGATGACCAAGGCTTGCATCCCTAGGGCTAAGGATACTGGGAAACTAGAAAAGATGATATCGTTGGTTGAACGGCCCCGGTACTTCATGGAATAACCGAAGTCGAACTTGAGAATGCCCACTAGGTAATCTCTGAACTGGATATACCAAGGGTTGCTCAGGCCATACTGCTTGTTGAGCTGGGCTTGAATGTTAGCCGGCAAGGCCTTCTCGCTGGCAAATGGGTTCCCTGGTGCAATTCGCATCAGGAAGAAGGTCAAAGTGATAATACAGAATAAGGCAATGACCATATAAATTAGGCGCTTGAAGATATATTTGCGCATGTCTACTCCTCCTCTAATAATTTAAGGGCGGGGGATCAGTATAAACCCGACCTCTTATTTGCTACTTCTATTCTCTCATTAAAATCACGGCTTAAGATTTGACTTACTAAGCGTGAGGATGACTCTCTGTCAGCTTTTTCGCCCATAGCTGACCAAAAAATCACCCGAAAGATTAAAAACACATGAATTAATTTTAATCTTAAATTCACCACTTGTCAATATTTTTTCCGACAATGAGCGTTTTCATGACACAAAAATATCCCCTTGCTAAGCAAGGGGATACTAGGAATCAGCCCTAATTCATGGAAGACTATTCTACTTCTAAGTATTTCAAGTCAATCTTACCAAGAGGTGATGTTGCTAGGCCCTTGATGTTGTCTTTCTTAACACTTACTTGAGTGTAGTCATAGATTGGAATAACTGGCATTTCGTCCATTAAGACTTTTTCAGCCTTCTTCAGAATTTCTAAACGTTTGTTAGCGTCAGTTTCTTTGGCTGCTTCTTCCAGGTACTTAGCGTAGTCTGCATTTTCCCAACCAGTGTAGTTGTTACCTGCATCAGCGCTACGGTATTGATCTAAGAAGGTTAAGGCATCGTTGAAGTCACCAGACCAACCTAAACGCGCCACTTGGAAGTCACCGGTCTTGAGACGATCTAAGTAAACTTGGAACTCAGAGTTGTCCAATTCTACCTTGATCCCTAAGTTCTTAGACCAACCTTCTTGGATGTATTGAGCGATAGCTGCGTGAGCTTCACTGGTGTTCATAGAAATCTTAACGGTCAATTCACTTGGGTCCTTAAGGCCTAATTCTTGTAAACCTTTAGCCAAGTATTCTTTGGCGCCTTCATAGTCGGCATCCTTGAAGTAGTTAGCATCTGCTTCGAAGCCAGTAACTGAAGCTGGCACAATCCCCTTAGCAGGTTTTTGTTCAGCCTTGGTAATGTTAGTTACCAAACCTTGACGGTCAATAGCTAAAGCCAAAGCCTTACGGATATTGACATTAGACATTACAGGGTCTTTAGTGTTGAGTTTGTAGACGTAGATAGCTGACTGTGGTGTAACTTTAAGAATCCCTTGTTTCTTGAAGCCTTCAAAAGAATCTAAAGACAAGGTCCCGAATGGTGCGCTGACGAAGTCAATCTCACCAGATTGGAACATCTTAGTAACCGTTGCATCAGACTCCACGATTTGCGCGTTGACACGGTCAACCTTGACATTGTCCTTATCCCAGTATTGGTCATTCTTTTCTAAGGCTAGGTCCGCGTTGTGGTTCCACTCAGCTAACTTGAAGGCCCCGTTAGTGACATACTTGTCGCTTAAGTCGTCAGCCCAGTCAGCGTTAGCTTCTACCACCTTCTTGTTAACAGGTGCAAATGCATAGAAAGAAGTTAAGCTTAAGAAGTAAGCAGTTGGGTTGACCAACTTCACTTCTAAGGTAGTGTCGTCGATTGCTTTGACCCCAACTTGGTCTGCGCTCCCTTTGCCTTCGTTGTAGGCTTGTGCCCCTTCAATGACGAAGAAGAGCCCTGCGTAGTCAGCCCCTGTTTCAGGATTGATGACACGTTTCCAGGCATATTCAAAGTCACCTGCAGTAACAGGGTCGCCGTTAGACCATTTAGCGTCTGAACGTAATTTGAAAGTATAGGTCTTGCCATCTTCGCTGACTTGCCAAGATTCGGCCACACCAGGCACTTGGCTCTTGAAGTCTTGCGATTCACGGGTCAAACCTTCGAAGACGTTATGGATGATGTTCCCGCTTGGCGCATCAGACGCTTTAGCTGGGTCGATGCTTGCCATTTCTGAGGAAACAACAGTGTTGACTTCTTTACCTTGAGCGTGTGCCGGCAAAGGTGTTGGTAAGCTTGCAGCCAAGGCCAAAAAGGCAGCGCCGGCTAACAAAGATTTCTTGAGTACTTGTTTCATAAGTATCCCCCTTAGTAAAATTAAAATCACATGAGTTAATTTTAAGGGAACTCTGAATAAATGTCAATGATTTTTTAATAGCAAAAATCAAGCTCTCTTGCCTAGCAAGAGGGCTTGATTACTTATTTATTAAATGGCGATGGCTCATAGAAAACCTGATGGAGATAGAGTCCCTGTGGCGGTGCCGTTGGCCCTGCTTCCTTGCGGTTCTGAACCTGGATTAAACGCTCAAGTTCATTGACAGGACGCAGCCCATCCCCGATTTGCAGGCTAGTCCCGACCAGAATTCGAATCATATTATAGAGGAACCCGGTCCCCTGGAACTGGAAGACCAGTTCCTGCTGGTCCTTATCTTCCCAAACTCGGGCCATATGAACGGTCCGCACCTTGTCTTCCTTATCGGTCTTGGTCGAACAGAAGCTAGTGAAGTCGTGGGTTCCCACCACTGCCTCCAAGGCTTGATTGATTCGATCTAAGTCATAGCGATAAGGATGGTGGAGACTGTAGAGACGTTTGAAAGGATTGGCATAGGCACCTATATCTACCCGATAACGGTACTCCTTACCGATGGCATGGTAGCGGGCATGGAAATCATCGGCCACCCGAGCCACTGCCACTACCTTAATCGACGGGTCCAAGAGGGCATTGAGCGCTCTTTGCATGGCTTGTTGAGGCATAGGGGCAGGATAATCAAAATGTACTACTTGGCCCAAGGCATGGACACCCGAATCAGTCCGGCCTGACGCCACTGTGGGAATGGTCACGCCTTCTGGGCACTTGGCCATTTTGATTAGAGCCGCGTCTAGATTGGCCTGAATAGAAGGGCCATTGGGCTGAACTTGGTAGCCGACAAAGCGACTACCGTCATAAGCGAGTTGAATGGCATAACGTGGCATGGCCTCACCCCACTGGCCAGAAACGGCTAGCTAACAAGGCTAAGGTCAGGACTAGCAAGGCCCAACGCACTTGTCTATCAGCTGGGCTGTAGGCCAACTGGCGATACTTGGTACGGCCTTCTGCTCCGCGATAGCCCCGCGCTTCCATGGCGGTTGCCATTTCTTCGGCCCGGTTGAAGGCAGAGATGAAAAGGGGCACCAAAATCGGCACGACAGCCTTCATTCTCTGCATGAGGCTACCTTGATCGAACTCTACCCCACGCGAGCGTTGGGCGTTCATGATTTTCTGGGCTTCATCCATGAGGGTTGGCACATAGCGCAAGGCGATAGCCAGCATAAGGGCCAACTCGTGGGCAGGGAAGCCAAAGCGAGTCAGGGGCCGCAAGAGATGTTCAATCCCGTCCGTTAGCTCCAGGGGCGCTGTCGTTAAGGTTAGAATAGTGGACATCATAATAATGAGGACCAGACGCATGAAGATAAAGGCCCCACTCTCCAAACCACCAGTCGAGAGGACAAAGGGTCCCCACTGCCAGAAGACATGGCCCCCATTAGTGAAGAGAATCTGAAAGACCACGGTAAAGAGAATCAGCCAAATCATGGGCTTGACCCCATTAATAAAGAACTTAAAGGAAAGACCGGTCAACTTAATAGCCAAGAGGGTAAAGAGCGCCAAAATGGCGTAACCCAACCAGGAATCGGCTAAGAAGACCGCAAAAATAAAGTAGAAAGAAGCTAGCAACTTGGTCCGTGGATCCAGTCGATGGACCCAGGAATCCATATTGATATAGCGTCCCAGTAACATTTTATCCAACATGGCCGGTCCCCTCCTTAGCTGGAAGATGGGCCATGAGCAAGTCGGCTAAGGCTTCAACGGTCAGGGGCGCCTGGTCGATAGCTAGGGCCTGGTCCCCTAAGCGCTCCTGTAATTTCTCCAGAAACTGCATGGAGCGTGGCACATCTAAGCGCCGTTGGCGCAACCAATCCGTCTGGCTGAAGACCTGTTCAGGCGTCCCTGTCTTAGCCACCGTGCCCCCTTCCATGACAATGACATGGTCGGCATAACGGGCAACGTCATCCATTTGGTGACTGATTAAGACTAGGGTCAACTTATCCTCTTTTTGGAGGCGCATGAACATGTCCAGCATTTGGGCTTGACCCAGTGGGTCTAGGCCGGCAGTTGGCTCGTCTAAGACCAACACTTGCGGTTCTAAGGCCAGAACGCCGGCAATGGCCACCCGTCGCATTTGGCCGCCACTGAGATCGAAAGGCGAGCGCTCATAGAGGTCCGGACTGATGCCGACCAGGGATAATTTTTCCTTAGCAATGGCGAGCGCGTCCTCTTCCGAGACACCAAAATTCAAAGGTCCAAACATGACATCCTTGAGGACCGTCTCTTCAAAGAGCTGGGCTTCCGGGAATTGGAAGACGACACCGACCTGCTTACGCAAGGGCTTGAGGGAAGGTAACTTAGCCGTAGATGTAACCAAGACATCCCCTAGACGTACTGAGCCCTTGGTTGGCTTAATCAAAACATTAAGGTGTTGAATCAGAGTCGACTTGCCTGAACCCGTGTGGCCGATGACGGCAGTCACTTGGTGGGCTGGAATGGTTAAATTAACGTCGAAGAGGGCCGCTACCTCAAAAGGCGTATTGGCATTGTAATGGTAACTTACTTGGTCGAATACAATGGTGTGATCCATGTCAATAAGGCCTCCTCATCGAGATAGTTATCCGGCACATCCAGTCCGCGGGCAGCTAGGGCGTCCTTGAGTTTCTGTGAAAAAGGCACATCCAAGCCCTGTTCCACTAAATGTTCACCCATTAGGAAGATTTCTTCTGGTTTCTTGTCTTGAACTAGGCGGCCGCCCTGCATCATGAGGATACGGTCAGCCAAGCTGGCTTCGTCCAAATCATGGGTAATGGAAATAACCGTCAGGTTGAAGCGTTCCTTAATCTTACGGATGGCGGCAATCACTTCTTGACGACCGTTAGGGTCCAACATAGAAGTCGCTTCATCCAAGATAATAATGTCAGGTCGCAAAGCCAAGATGCTAGCCAGGGCTACCCGTTGCTTCTGGCCCCCTGATAGGCGGGCAGGCTCCTTGTCCTTAAATTCTGACATCCGAACTTCAGCCAGCGCCTCTTCAATCCGGCTAATCATCTCCTGACGTGGCACTCCATTATTCTCCAAGCCAAAGGCCACATCATCTTCTACCGTCGAACCAACAAATTGGTTGTCTGGGTTCTGGAAGACCATGCCAACTGAGCGACGAGCCTCCCAAACGGTCTCTTCGTCAATGGTTAAATCCTTAATGGTTACCTGGCCTGCCGCAGGCACGAGGAGGCCATTCATAATTTTGGCTAGGGTCGACTTGCCTGAGCCGTTTGGCCCAATAATAGCCACCCATTCGCCTTCCTTGATTTCTAGGGAGACATCGGTCAGGGAATTGACCTCGCTACCATAGTAACGAAAATCGATATGCGATAGTTTTACAACGCTTGCTGCCATGTCTGTTTCATCCTCTCTGCCTCTGGGGCCTCCTTGCTACTTTCATAGCTAAAGCCAGTTTCCTGCCTAGCCTTAGCTATGAAAGCAACTCACCCCCTTACTCTACCACCTGGGGGCGTCACTTTCAAGAATTTGAGTATAAGACCAAAAAAAAATCACTTTTACGATGATAGCTAGCGATTGGGGAAGCAGGGCTCCCCCAATCGTGCTATAGAGCTAGACCCTGTAGTTGGTTAGCAAGGCTACAGAATCGTCACACTCCTCATCATAAAGCGAATTCTCACTCTATTATACTAATTCGATGATTGCCATTGGGGCGCCATCACCACGACGTGGGCCGGTCTTCAAGACACGGGTGTAGCCACCTTGGCGGTCAGCGTAGCGCTCAGCGTACTCACCGAACAAACGAGTCAAGACACGTTCAACAACGACTTGATCCCCTTCAACGGTTGCGCTAGCAATCTCGTTACGCAAGAATGCTGCAGCACGACGGCGTGATGCTAAGTCACCTTTTTTACCTAAGGTAATCATTTGATCAACGAATTTACGTACTTCTTTGGCACGAGTTTCTGTGGTTTCGATACGGCCGTATACGATCACATCAGTAGTTAAGTCACGCAATAATGCGTTACGTTGTGCGCTCTTACGTCCTAATTTGCGGTATGCCATTATTCAGTTTCCTCCTTTGCTTTGAATATGAAATATCCTATACTAGTCGTCTTGGCGTAAGCTCAACTCAAGGTTAGCCAATTTTTGTTTGACTTCCTCTAATGATTTACGGCCAAGGTTACGTACTTTAATCATTTCTGCTTCTGATTTGTTAGTCAACTCTTGAATCGTGTTGATGCCCGCGCGTTTCAAACAGTTGTATGAACGAACGGATAAGTCTAACTCTTCAATCGTCATGATTAACATTTTCTCTTTTTCAGCTTCTTCCTTCTCAACCATAATTTCAGTTTGACGCGCTTCATCGTTGAGGTTAACGAAGATATTTAAGTGCTCCGTTAAGATTTTAGCGGCTAAACTTAATGATTTTTCAGGACTAATTGAACCGTCGGTCCAAATATCTAAAGTTAATTTATCATAAACGTTCTTTTGCCCGATACGGGTGTTTTCGACTTGATAGTTTACCTTCTTAATTGGGGTATAAATCGAATCGATTGGTAAGACGCCGATTGGCATATCTTCCCGTTTGTTGTGTTCGCTCCGGACATAACCACGACCGTTGGCTACGTTTAGACGCATCTTCAATTCAGCGCCATCAGCCAGGGTGCAAATGTAGAGCTCAGGGTTGAGGATTTGCACATCGTTATCATGCATAATATCAGCTGCGGTCACAACTTTTGGACCGGTGACGTTTAATTCAATTACTTTTGACTCTTGAGTGTGAAGTTTCAATGCTAATTTCTTCAAGTTCAAGATGATCGTTGGAACATCTTCCACGACACCTTCAACTGTAGCAAATTCATGCAGTACTCCATCAATCTGGATGCTAGTAACAGCGGAACCAGGTAATGAAGATAATAAAATACGACGTAATGAATTTCCAAGGGTTGTTCCATATCCACGTTCAAGTGGTTCAACGACAATTTTACCAAACTTGGCATCGTCACTGACTTCAATCGTTTTAATTTCTGGCTTTTCAATTTCGATCATCGATTATATTCCCCTTTCAAAACGTTAGTCTTGGTAATAACGCGCTTCACAGTTGCTTGAGTCATCTAGATTATACGCGGCGACGTTTTGGAGGACGGCAACCGTTGTGAGGAATAGGGGTAACGTCGCGGATGGCGGTTACTTCTAAACCTGTAGCTTGCAATGAACGAATTGCTGACTCACGACCTGAACCTGGGCCTTTTACTGTTACTTCAACAGTCTTCATCCCGTGATCCATAGCACCTTTAGCAGCCACTTCTGAAGCCATTTGTGCAGCGAATGGGGTAGATTTCTTAGAACCACGGAAACCTAATGAACCTGCGGATGACCATGAAATAGCATTACCATTCACGTCAGTGATCATAACAATAGTGTTGTTGAATGTAGAGCGAATGTGTGCTACACCTTTCTCGACATTTTTTCTAACACGACGGCGACGACGTGCAACTTGTTTTTTCTTTGCCATGAAGTTTATACCTCCTTCATTCTATATTCGAGTATTATTTTTTACCAGTGACCATTTTCTTAGGTCCTTTACGTGTACGAGCGTTGTTCTTGGTGTTTTGACCACGAACTGGCAAGCCACGACGGTGACGTAAGCCACGGTAAGAACCGATTTCTTGGAGACGCTTGATGTTCAAGCTAATTTCACGACGTAAGTCCCCTTCAACTTTGAGGCCGTCAATGATTTCACGGATACGGTCGAGCTCATCGTTTGATAAGTCCTTAACGCGAGTGTCTTCAGAAACGTTTGCTTGTTTTAATACTTGTTGTGCAGTTTTCAAACCAATACCGTAGATGTATGTTAATGAGATTACTACACGTTTTTCACGCGGAATATCTACTCCAGCAATACGAGCCATTTATCTGGCACCTCCTTCTTATTAACCTTGACGTTGTTTATGTTTTGGATTTTCGCAAATTACCATCACATTGCCGTTGCGACGAATGATTTTACATTTTTCGCAAATTGGCTTTACAGATGCTCTAACTTTCATCTTAACTAATTCCCTCCTTAAATTCGAAACGGAACGGTTTACTTAAAGCGGTAGGTAATACGACCACGTGTCAAATCGTAAGGAGATAATTCAATCGTTACCTTATCTCCTGGTAAGATGCGGATGTAGTTCATCCGGATTTTACCTGAAACGTGAGCCAGTATTTCATGCCCATTCTCTAATTCAACCTTAAACATTGCATTTGGTAAAGTTTCAATGACTGTACCTTCAACTTCAATTACATCATCTTTAGCCATTCATACTTCCTCCTCTTACCAACTTACTGTTAGGCTATTGTGCCACTGAGGACAAAATCTGGCGGATATCTTCGTAGACCTTGTCGATGGCTTGTTGACCATCCACTCGGTGAAGAAGCCCACGTTCCTCATAATAATCCAGTATTGGTCGAATTGATTCCATTTGGAGATTGATACGATATGCAACTTTCTCAGGCTTGTCATCTTCACGTTGATAGAAATCACTGGCACCACAGTTGTCACAAACCCCTTCAACCTTCGGTGGGTTGTAGAGTTTGTGGTAGGTTGCCCCACAGTTGCGGCAGATGATTCGGCCACTCAAGCGATCCTTGAGGACTTCTGGATCTACATCGATATAGATAACGGCATGGATTGGAGAATCTAACTCCACCAAGTTTTGATCAAGCGCCTGAGCTTGTGCGCTTGTACGTGGGTAGCCATCCAACATGAAGCCTTGGGCTTTCACGTCGTCTTGGGCTAAACGTTCACGTACAATGGCATTGGTCACTTCGTCAGGAACCAGGTTCCCGTTGTCAGTGTAAGCCTTAGCTTGGAGCCCAAGTGGGGTTTCGTTCTGAATCGCAGCACGGAAAATGTCCCCAGTTGCAATATGTACGATTTGATAATCTTTTACTAGATGTTCACTCTGTGTCCCTTTACCGGCACCAGGCAAACCCATTAATAAAATATTCATCTTGTATCTTCCCTTTACTTCTATTTGACACATGATTATTGAATGAATCCTTGATAACGGCGTTTGATAACGCGCCCTTCGACCTGCTTAGCAGTCTCAATGGCAACCCCGACCACAATCAGCAAGCTAGTCCCGCTGAGTGAGATACGTGACGTTAAGTTCCAGAAGAACCCTGCCACAATCGGTAATACCGCAATCAAAGTCAAGTAAAGTGCGCCTACTCCGCTCAAGCGGTTGATAACTTTGGTTAAGTAAGTTTCGGTATCTTTCCCAGGACGTACGCTTGGAATGTACCCGCTCGACTTCTGCAAGTTCTCGGCAACTTTCTCTGGATTCACTTGAATCAATGAATAGAAATAAGTAAACGCAATTAATAGGACAGTGTAGAAGATTACACCGTAGAGTGTTTGGTAGTCGAAGAGTTGTACCAGAAAGTCCATCCATGGGTTAGTCCGATCGACTGTCACAAACGAGAATATCATCTGAGGTGTTGTAATGAACGAGCTAGCGAAAATTACTGGAATAACCCCAGCTGAGTTAATTTTAAGCGGGAGGTGAGCTGAGTAGCGCGCCCCTGACGCTTTCTTAGAATAATGGATTGGGATACGCAATTGAGCCCGTTCCATTAAAACGATAATCACAATTAAGATGACGATGACCAAGATAATGGCTGCCAATGACAGCATGTTGGTCATAGCATGATCTCCACCATTTACCAGATGGCGTTGGAGATAACCCATCAATTCCTTAGGCACTTCCGCAACAATCCCGGCCATGATAATCATGGACAAGCCGTTACCGACACCGCTTCGGGTAATCATCTCACCCAACCAGACCAAGAACATGGAACCAGCTGTTAAGATAAGGGCAATCGTCAGGTAACGCATTGTCGTTGGGTTGGCAATCAAGCCCAGACGCGCCATCCGGTTAAAACCGAGGGCGATACCGTAAGATTGTACTAAACCAAGGGCAATGGCAACATAAGTGGTCCATTGGTTGAGCTTACGACGCCCAACTTCCCCTTGCTTAGCCCATTCAGTAAACTTAGGCACGATGTCCATTTGTAATAACTGAATGATGATTGAGGCGGTAATGTATGGAGAAACCCCCATGGCGAAGAGCGAGAAGCGCTTCAAGGCACCGCCACCGAAAGTGTTTAATAAGCCTAAGAGGCCGCTCTCAGCGAAAGTGTTAATCGCTGAAACCCGAACCCCAGGTACAGGAATATGTGAGCCTAATCGGAATACCGCAAAAACGAAGAGCGTGAAAAAGATGCGACGACGCGTATCTTTATCCGCAAATGCATTTTTAATAAAGGTAAACATTAGATCACCTCGATTGATCCACCAGCTGCAGTAATTGCTTGCTCTGCACCTTTAGAGAATTTGGCTGCTTGAACAGTTAATTTTCTTTCAAGTTGACCATTACCTAAGATTTTTACTCCTGATAATTCTTTCTTAACGACACCTGCTTCAACTAAGAGAGCTGGTGTAACTGTCGTACCGTCTTCGAAGCGGTTGAGAGCTTCCAAGTTAACGACTGCATATTCTTTACGGTTGATGTTGTTGAATCCACGTTTTGGTAAACGACGGAACAATTGAGTTTGTCCACCTTCGAAACCTAAACGTACGCCACCGCCAGAACGGGCTTTTTGACCTTTTTGACCGCGACCAGCAGTTTTACCGTTACCGGAACCTTGACCACGACCGACACGGTTACGTTCTTGACGTGAACCTTCAGCAGGTTTTAATGTATGAAGTTTCATTCCTGTGGCACCTCCTTGTATTAGTCTCTAATTTTTATGCTTCTTTTACTTCAACTAAGTGACTGATCGTATTGATCATCCCACGAACTGCTTCGTTGTCTGGTTTAACAACGGTCTTGTAAGTCTTAGTTAAACCTAACGCCTTAGCAGTTTGGATTTGATTTTTAGGACGACCGATCAAGCTGCGTTTCAATTGGATTTGTAAGTTCGCCATTTGATTGTCCTCCTTAGCCTAAAATTTCTTCGACTGATTTGCCACGTAAAGCAGCAACTTCTTCAGCTACTTTCAATTGTTTCAAGCCTTCTACAGTCGCACGCACCATGTTGATTGGTGTGTTAGAACCAAGAGACTTACTTGTTACGTCAGCTACCCCTGCTAATTCCATTACGGCACGAACAGGACCACCTGCTGCAACCCCAGAACCGGCTGGTGCTGGTTTGATTAAGACACGACCACCACAGAATTCGCCAATTGCTTCGTGAGGAATTGTGGTTCCGGTCAATGGTACTTCGATTAAGTTTTTCTTCGCATCTTCGATAGCTTTACGGATTGCTTCTGGAACTTCTTGAGCTTTACCAGTACCAAAGCCAACGTGACCGTTCTTGTCACCGACAACTACTAAAGCTGAGAAACGTAGACGACGTCCACCCTTAACAACTTTGGTAACACGGTTAATCGTCACAACGCGTTCTTCGATGTTTTCCAAGGTATTTGGATTGATGTGAACCATGAACTAGTGTCCTCCTTCTATTAAAATTCTAGGCCGTTTTCACGAGCTGCTTCAGCCAAAGCTTTCACACGACCGTGATATAGGTACCCACCGCGGTCGAAGACAACTTTCTTGAAGCCTTTTGCTACCGCACGTTCAGCAACTAATTTACCTACAGCTGAAGCTTGTTCAACTTTGGTCCCTGTTACTGATTTGTCATTACTAGAGGCACTTGCAAGCGTCACACCCGCTACGTCATCAATTAATTGAGCGTAGATGTGCGTGTTGGAACGGAACACGTTCAAGCGTGGGCACTCAGCAGTACCAGAGATTTTGTTTCTTACGCGAGCATGTCTTTTACGACGTACTTTGTTTTTATCTGGTTTTGTAATCACAATTTTCACCTCTTTAAGTTTAAGTTATAGGAGAAGATCAGGACCGGTCTATTACTTACCAGTCTTACCTTCTTTACGACGTACATATTCGTCAGTGTAACGAATCCCTTTACCTTTATATGGTTCTGGTGGACGTACGCCACGGATGTTGGCTGCTAATGCGCCGACTTTCTCTTTATCGTAACCTTCTACGATAATTTTAGTGTTTGAAGGAACTTCAAAGTCAGCACCTTCAAGTGGTTCGAATTCAACTGGGTGAGAAAGACCCACGTTCAACACTAATTTGTTACCTTGTTTTTGAGCACGGTAACCGACCCCGATAAGGTCTAATTCTTTCTTGAAGCCATTCGCTACACCTTCAACCATGTTGCTGAAGACAGAACGCATAGTCCCGTGTAATGAACGGTTTTCTTTTGAATCATTTGGACGAGTGAAGACTACTTCATTCTCTTGAACTTCCAACGCAATGTTTGGGTGGAATTCACGTGTCAAAGTACCTTTAGGGCCTTTTACAGTCACTGTATGACCTTTTACTTCGACGGTTACGCCTGCTGGAATCACGACTGGTTTTTTACCGATACGACTCACAGGGCTGCACCTCCTCTTTCTTATTTCTAGTTATCTTGAATATGAATAAATTAGATTACCAAACGTAAGCTAATACTTCGCCACCGACACCAGCTTGACGAGCTTGTTTGTCAGTCACAACACCGTTAGAAGTTGAGATGATGGCGATCCCTAAGCCGTTTAATACCTTAGGTAGGTCTTCTGATTTGGTGTAGATACGCAAACCAGGTTTTGAAATACGCTTGATGCCAGTGATAACTTTTTCGTTGTTACGGCCGTACTTCAAGAAGATGGTGATTTCACCTTGTTTGTCGTCTTCTGCGACTTCATAGTTTTTGATGAAACCTTCTTGTTTCAAGATTTCAGCAATCGCTACTTTGATTTTTGAAGATGGTGCTGATACAGTCTTGTGTCCTACGCTGTTCGCGTTACGGATACGAGTTAAGAAATCAGCAATTGGATCTGTCATAACCATGTTGTATTTACCTCCTCTTTGTTCAGTATGGATTACCAGCTGGCTTTCTTCACGCCAGGGATTTGTCCTTTGTAAGCAAGTTCGCGGAAGCAAATACGGCAAAGTTTGAATTTACGATATACGGAGTGTGGACGTCCGCAACGCTCGCAGCGCGTATACTCTTGAACTTTGAATTTAGGTGACCGCTTGTTTTTTGCAATCATTGATTTTTTAGCCAATGTTCATTCGCCTCCTTGTCTTATTTTTGGAAAGGCATGCCTAATTCTTTAAGTAAAGCATGTGCCTCTTCGTCAGATTTCGCAGTTGTGACAATAACGATGTCCATCCCGCGGACTTTATCAACGTTATCATAGTTCACTTCAGGGAAGATAAGTTGTTCTTTGATCCCTAAGGTGTAGTTCCCGCGGCCATCGAAGGCTTTGTTGCTGACACCGTGGAAGTCACGAACACGTGGTAAAGATACAGTGACTAACTTGTCTAAGAAGTCGTACATACGCGCACCACGTAGGGTCACTTTACACCCGATTGGCATACCTTCACGGAGACGGAAGCCCGCGATGGATTTCTTAGCTTTGGTAATCACTGGCTTTTGACCAGATAATAAAGTGAGTTCGTCAACAGCTTTTTCTAAGTTCTTAGCGTTAGCTACTGCGTCACCCACACCCATGTTGATGACGATCTTTTCAACTTTAGGTACTTGCATTACAGAAGTGTAGTTGAATTGTTCGATCAATTTTTTAGTTACTTCGTTTGAGTATTTAGCTTTTAAACGATTTTCCATGTAGTGTTAATCCTCCTCTCGCTATTGATTAGATGGTTTCGTTAGATTTCTTCGCGAAACGGACTTTCTTGCCGTCTTCGAAACGATAACCCACACGTGTTGCTTCCCCTGATTTAGGATCAACGAGTTTAACGTTAGACACGTGGATTGGTGCTGGGAATTCTTCGATCCCGCCTTGACCTGCTTGAGAAGGTTTAACGTGCTTCTTGGCAATGTTCAAGCCTTCTACGACTACGCGGTCTTCTTTTGGTAAAGTACGTAAAACAGTCCCTGTTTTACCTTTATCTTTACCTGCAATTACTTTAACTGTATCGCCTGTTTTGATACGCATGAATAGTTTCCTCCTTCGTTAATATTTCTTATAAAACTTCTGGAGCTAATGAAACAATCTTCATGTAGTTGTTATCACGCAATTCACGTGCAACTGGTCCAAAGATACGCGTACCACGAGGGCTCTTATCGTCACGGATGATGACGCAAGCATTTTCGTCAAACTTGATATAAGAACCATCTTTACGGCGAGCTCCTGATTTAGAACGTACGATTACTGCTTTTACGACGTCACCTTTTTTAACAACTCCACCTGGCGTTGCTTGTTTAACCGTTGCAACGATAACATCCCCGATGTTAGCAGTTTTGCGGTTTGAACCACCTAATACACGGATTGTTAACACTTCACGTGCGCCAGAGTTGTCAGCAACTTTTAATCGACTTTCTGTTTGAATCATTTCGATGTCCTCCTTCCGAGATATACTTGGTTAATTAGATAATGACTGCTTCTTCAACAATCTCTAATAAACGGAAGCGTTTCGTAGCTGATAATGGACGAGTTTCCATAATGCGCACGATGTCGCCTTCTTTTGCACGGTTTTCTTCATCATGTGCTTTATATTTCTTAGAATATTTAACGCGTTTACCGTATTTAGGGTGAGTCTTACGAGTTTCGACTAAAACCGTGATGGTTTTGTCCATTTTGTCGCTCACGACACGACCTTGGTAAACTTTACGTTGGTTGCGTTCTGTCGTCATTGATGTTAGCCTCCTTTGCTGGTTTATTTAGACAATTCTTGCTCGCGTAAAGCAGTTTTGATACGTGCGATAGATTTACGTACAGTGCGTAAACGTGCTGTATCTTCTAATTGTCCTGTTGCTAATTGGAATCGAAGGTTGAAGAGTTCTTTCTTCAACTCAGCTTCACGTTCAAGCAACTCAGCAGTGGATAACCCTTTGATTAACGCTTTAAATTCATTAGTTTTCATTCGATTCACCACCATATTCTTCACGTTTTACGAACTTGGTCTTAACTGGTAGTTTATGCGATGCTAAACGTAATGCTTCACGTGCGATTTCTTCAGATACACCCGCTACTTCAAACATAATCTTGCCACGCTTAACTGGTGCTACCCAACCTTCAGGTGCCCCTTTACCAGAACCCATACGAACCCCGATAGCTTTTGCAGTATATGATTTGTGAGGGAAGATTTTAATCCATACTTTCCCACCACGTTTCATATAACGAGTCATCGCAATACGGGCTGCTTCGATTTGACGGTTTGTGATCCAGTGAGATTCAGTAGCTCGTAAGCCGTATTCACCGAAATCAACTTGTTTACCACCTTTAGCTTCTCCGCGCATTTTACCACGGAATTCACGACGGTGTTTTACACGTTTTGGTACTAACATTGATTAGTTCCCTCCTTTCTCAGAGTTTTTCTTTTGTGGCAATACTTGGCCACGGCAGATCCAAACTTTAACTCCTAACTTACCGTAAGTAGTGTCCGCTTCTTCCCATGCGTAGTCGATGTCGCTACGTAAGGTATGGAGTGGCACAGTACCTTCAGAGTATGCTTCGCTACGCGCAATATCTGCACCGTTCAAACGGCCTGATACCATGGTTTTGATCCCTTGAGCGCCAGCTTTCATAGTACGTTGGATAGCTTGCTTTTGAGCACGGCGGAAAGCCACACGGTTTTCTAATTGACGTGCGATATCTTCAGCAACCAATTTAGCGTCTAAGCTTGGTTCTTTGATTTCTACAACGTTGATAAAGACTTTCTTGCCGGTTAATTTGCTTAATTCCGCACGGACTGCATCGATTTCGGAACCACCTTTACCGATGACCATACCTGGCTTAGCAGTGTGAACAGATACAATCACACGGTTAGCAGCACGTTCGATTTGGATGTTAGAAACTGATGCTTCTTTTAATTTCTTGTATAAGAATTTGCGGATAGCTAAATCTTCGTGTAAGTATTCAGCAAAGTTCTTGTCTGCATACCATTTAGCGTCCCAGTCGCGGATGACGCCGACACGCATACCAATTGGATGTACTTTTTGACCCATTGATTAAGCCTCCTCTTTCTCAGATACCACAACAGTGATGTGGCTTGTACGTTTGTTGATTGGTGAAGCTGAACCTTTCGCACGTGGGCGGAACCGTTTCATGGTTGGGCCTTCGTTAGCGAATGCTTCACTCACGTATAAGTTTTCCAAGTCAAGATCGTAGTTGTGGTCCGCGTTAGCGATAGCAGACATCAGCACTTTCTCAACGATTGGGGCACCTGCTTTAGGTGTGAATTTTAAGATGGCAATTGCTTCGCCAACTTTTTTACCTCGGATAAGATCTAAGACTAAGCGAACTTTACGAGGCGCAATGCGAACTGTTCTTGCAACTGCTTTTGCAGATGTAACTTGGTTAGACATCTTGTTTTCCTCCTATAAATTAGCGTTTCTTAGATTTCTTGTCGTCAGCTGCGTGACCTTTATAAGTACGAGTTGGTACGAATTCACCTAATTTGTGACCTACCATATCTTCTTGAACATATACAGGCACGTGCTTGCGGCCATCATAAACGGCAATGGTTAAACCAATGAAGTTAGGGAAGATGGTTGAACGACGTGACCAGGTTTTAATAACTTGTTTCTTTGTGCTTTCTGCTTGCTCTTCCACTTTTTTCATTAAGTGCGCATCACAGAAAGGTCCTTTTTTCAAACTACGACTCACAATGAAGCCTCCCTTCGATTATTTGTTACCGGCGCCTATTATTTTTTACGGCCGCGGATGATTAACTTGCTAGATTTAGCTTTCTTAGAGCGGGTTTTCTTACCAAGTGTTGGTTTACCCCATGGAGACATCGGAGATTTACGCCCGATTGGCGCACGACCTTCACCACCACCGTGTGGGTGATCGTTAGGGTTCATTACGGAACCACGAACTTCAGGACGTTTGCTCATCCAACGTGCACGACCGGCTTTACCGATGTTTACTAATTCGTGTTGTTCGTTACCAACAACCCCGATAGTTGCACGGCAAGTTGATAAGATCATACGAACTTCACCAGAGTTCAAACGAACTAAAGTGTATTTACCTTCGTGACCCAATACTTGAGCGCTAGTACCAGCAGAACGGATTAATTGACCGCCTTTGCCTGGTTTTAATTCGATGTTGTGGATTACAGTACCTTCAGGGATGTTTGCTAATGGCAATGCGTTCCCGATTTGGATGTCGGCATGTTCACCAGATTCAATTTTTTGGCCTACTTTCAAGCCTTTTGGTGCCAAGATGTAAGTCTTGATCCCGTCTTCGTAGTGTACCAACGCGATGTTAGCGGTACGGTTTGGATCGTACTCGATGGTTGCGATAGTCCCTACTACGTTGTCTTTGTTACGTTTGAAATCGATGATACGGTAAGCGCGTTTGTTACCGCCACCTTGATGACGAACAGTGATTTTACCTTGGTTGTTACGGCCGGCTTTTTGTTTTTGTGAAGATAACAATGTCTTCTCTGGTTTTGATGCAGTGATTTCGCTGAAATCATAACCAGTCATGTTACGACGACCGTTAGAGGTTGGTTTGTACTTTTTAATCGCCACTCTTATTCCCTCCTACTTACTCATTTTCTAGGTGATTATTCAGCTTCGTTAGCGAATAATTCGATGTCTTTTGATTCAGCAGTCAAGGTTACGACTGCTTTCTTGTACTTACGAGTGAAACCAGCGTAACGGCCCATGCGTTTTGCTTTACCGTCAACGTTGATCGTGTTAACTTTCTTAACTTTAACCCCTTCAAACATTGCTTCAACCGCTTGTTTGATGTGAGTTTTGTTAGCACGACGGTCTACTTCGAACGTGTATTTTTTCTCGTCTAAACCAGCAACTGATTGTTCAGTGATGACTGGGCGTAATACTACTTCTGATAATTGCATTATGCTAAAGCCTCCTCTACGGTTGAAAGTGCTGCTTTAGTGATGACAAGTGTGTCGTAGTTTACAACGTCTAATACGTTCACGTTGCCTTCGTCGATCACTTTCACGTTAGCTAAGTTACGTGCTGAGAAGTAAGCGTTGGCGTTAGTCCCTTCTAATACTAAGAGAGTTTTCGCATCTACTTTAAGGTTGTTCAATACTGACTTGAATTCCTTAGTTGATGGAGCTGCAAAGCTGAGTTCATCAACAACTACTAACTTGCCTTCTAATACTTTCTGAGATAATACAGATTGTAACGCTAAGCGGCGTACTTTCTTTGGTAATTTATAACTGTATGAACGAGGTGTTGGACCAAATACGGTACCACCACCAACCCATTGTGGTGAACGGATAGAACCTTGACGTGCACGGCCAGTCCCTTTTTGTCTCCATGGCTTACGGCCACCACCGCGTACTGCGGAACGGTTCTTCACCGCATGAGTCCCTTGACGTAAAGATGCACGTTGCATGATTACTGCGTCGAAGATTACGTCTTCGTTAGGTTCAACCCCAAATACAGCTGCATTCAATTCGATTTCGCCGATTTGTGAACCGTCTTGTTTAAATAAACTTACTTTTGTCATTTACTCGTTCCTCCTTCCTCGAATTATTTAACTGTTTTAATTGCTTGTTTGATTTCAACGAGTGATTTCTTGGCACCTGGGACATTACCCTTGATCAAGATTACGTTGTTTTCTACGTCAACCGCTACAACTTCCAAGTTTTGGATGGTTACGCGTTCGCCACCGGTTTGACCTGGAAGGCCTTTACCCTTGAAGACGCGTGATGGGAACGAAGCCCCACCCATCGAACCTGGACGACGGTGGTAACGAGAACCGTGAGCCATTGGACCACGTGATTGGCCATGACGCTTGATCGCACCTTGGAATCCTTTACCCTTGGATGTACCCGTCACATCGACGATGTCGCCAGCTGCGAAAGTTTCCACTGTGATTTCTTGTCCTACTTGATATTCTCCAAGCTCAACTTCGCGGAACTCGCGAATGAAGCGCTTAGGAGTAGCATTTGCTTTTGCTACATGACCTTTAGCAGGTTTGTTTGACAATACTTCACGCAAGTCTTGGAAACCTAATTGAACCGCTTCGTAGCCATCGTTTTCCATGGTTTTAACTTGTAATACCACGTTTGGAGTAGCTTCGATAACAGTTACAGGTACCAATTCACCGTTCTCAGTGAAGAATTGAGTCATCCCAACTTTTTTACCTAAGATTCCTTTGGTCATGAGTACACCTCCATTTTTCTAAAATTATAATTTGATTTCTACGTCTACACCACTAGGTAAGTCTAATTTCATCAAAGCATCAACTGTTTTGTTAGTTGGTTCTAAGATATCGATTAAACGTTTGTGTGTACGCATTTCGAATTGTTCGCGAGAGTCTTTGTATTTGTGAGTCGCACGAATCACGGTATATAAAGAACGCTCAGTTGGCAGTGGGATTGGCCCCGCTGTCTTCGCTCCTGTTCTTTGTGCTGATTCTACGATTTTGCTTGCTGCTAAATCCAATGCACGATGCTCGTAAGCCTTCAAGCGAATCCGAATTTTTTTGTTTGCCATTTAGATTTCCTCCTTCGTCAATTTTGATAAAATGACTTGCTCCACAAGAATTTCCAACCTCACCCGCCCGTGGCAAAGCGTCCGGGTGTGTCGCAACCTCTCGCTTCATAGCTGTCTTTCCCACCTCTAAGAGGGGGCATGTCCTGCGATGGGCACACTGGTACCCATTAAGGCACAATCATTATTATAGCGTAGGAATACTTGTAAATCAAGGCTTTTCTTAAGTTTTTTTGGCCTTTTTGTATGTTTTCGTTTTCATGTCGGATGATGACGATTTCTCTGTTGCCTGGCCGATGCCATTTCACCTTTTAGGTGATGTTTCGGCCGGTTTTTTGGCCTTTTGGACACAAAAATAGCCAAGGACCTCTCAGGAGCACTTGGCTAAAAATAATAATGGCTATTCCGCAAAATCTACGTCGATGGCCTTGGTCAGAACATCGCAGTAGCTATAGGAGACACACGCTAGGGTGTTGGCCTCTTGCTCTAAATCAACAACAAAGACAGAACGATAGGTTTCTTTCAGGACGCCTCGGCGCGTACGCTTCTTGTTACGACCGAGTTGGACGGTGATAATTACTTTTTCGCCAATATTTTGATCCATGAGGGATTTAATCTCGGCAATTTCTTTTGGCATAAGCCTCACCTCTTTCCTACTATTATAACACAGTTAGGTAGACTAACCTAGGAAAGGTCGGCAACTTATCCTGAAAAAGCTGACAACGTTCGCCTTTTGCTAATTTTTAGCCTTATGCGCCTCAAAGGCAGCCTCTAAGTCAGCGAAATCCGTAAGGCTGAGGCTCTCAGCTCGGCGGTTAGGCTCAATGCCCGCCTGGTCGAAGACCTGACGCAAGCCCTCTTCGCTGAGCAGGCCCGGCACATAGGCCGACTTGAGGTTGTTCCATAAGGTCTTGCGGCGTTGCTTGAAGCCCGCTTGGACAAAGGCTTGAAAGGCTTCCTTATCGTTGACTTGGACCAAGGGCGCTGGCCGGCGAGTCAACTTGAGCACGGCAGAATCCACATTTGGCTTAGGGATAAAGACATTCTTAGGCACAATGAAGGCAATCTCGCTCTCCATATCCAATTGAATGGCCACTGACAGGGAACCATAGGCCTTGG